>NZ_CAMSEL010000025.1:0-70964 GCF_947057495.1 Citrobacter sp. Marseille-Q5395
CTGTGCGGCCGTGTGGTTGCGCATACGATCCTGAGTGTGCGCAAAAAGCTGGCAGCTCGCGGGGTTCGCCATTTCAACTTTGCTTTTCATGTCCAGAGAAAGGACCGGTTCCGGAAGCGCTTCAAGCAGCGCGCTAAGCGCCAGATGTTCACGTTCGGAAGGCATCCAGGGTACGGTGCGAACGTCCGTTACCCCTGAAATACGGCGGATTTCAGCCATCAGGCTGCTGAAGTTTGTGAACTCCAGCTCCGCAAAATTAAGGTAAATTCGCCCGATGGGGTCAATCTCGATACCGCGTAAATCAATGCTTCGAAGCACCAGTAAATCGAGTAATTCGCGAGTCAGACCAAGTCGGTCTTCACAAAAGACTTCCAGACGCATGGGAACCTTCACCTAAACAATGGATCATATGTAAGATGATAAGCCAGTATTCCGTTAGCAGGAAGGACTCTGTCAACAAATATTGACAGCACGCTGGAAAATTGGGCACCGAGGCGTAAAGTTATACGATCGGAGCCCTTTTAGTCTTAGCTTTCGCGGGGGGATTTGTTCTTCTGTAAGGTCTCCTTGACCTGTCCAATCAACTGACGCCGAAAATCACCAAGCCGCGGTTTGTCATCGTCTATCCATGGGAGTGGGCGGCACAGTTCCATCGCTTTAATCCCCAGACGCGCCGTTAACAATCCGGCGCCAATCCCCTGTGCAGCGCGCGTGGATAATCTGGCTGCCAGATCTTGCGACATCCAGTCCATACCGACTTCCCGCACCAGTTCACTGGCCCCGGCAAACGCAATATTCAATAACACCAGCCGGAATAAACGTAAGCGACTGTAATAACCCAGTTCAATGCCATACAGGGTCGCGATGCGGTTAATTAAACGCAGATTTCGCCAGGCGATAAATGCCATGTCCACCAGCGCCAGAGGACTGACGGCAATCATCAGCGTCGATTCAGCCGCTGAGCGGCTGATTTCGCGCCTGGCCTGCGCATCCAGCACCGGTTGCACCAGGTGGGCATACAAACTCACCACTTCCCGATCATTTTGTGTTTCGTGAATTGAAGCATACCAACGCTGCAGCGCCGGATGAGACTGATCAATCCCCGCTTGCTGTGCCAGTTTTTCACAAAATGCCCGCCCTTTCCCTGTACCATGGCTATGCAGTAAATCCCGTGCCTCATCGCGCTCGTGGGCTCGCTGGCGCAGACGCCACAGGCGACGCCATTCGGTTGCGACAGAACCGATACCCGCACCGATAATCAGCGCCCCGGCGGCGCATCCGCCCATTGCGACCCAGTCCTGAGTCTGCCAGGCATTCATTGTCCACTGCACACCCTGAGCGACCACGCTGACACCAAACAATGCAAGCCCGCCCATAACCATTTTGCGCCACAGGCTACGTTTGGGACGTAAAGCTGCATCAATTACGGCTTCTGCCTGGCCTTCATCTTCCAACGGTACATCCAGCGTAGCCGGAGCAAACGTCTGCGCTTCCGTTTCGTTAAACATCTGCTGCGCTTTAAACGCCGGATTATTTTCCGTTTCCAGCGGACCTGAGAAATCGATACGCGGTTTTAACGGCTCGCTCATCGCAATTTATCTCCTATTAAAAACTCCAGCGCAGCATCAAGACGAATATGCGGTAAAGGCTTATCCACATCTAAAACCTGCGGGCGAAACGCTTCAAACTGAAAGCCCTGGCTATCCCAGAACGCCTGCCCTGGCAAACGCGCAGGCACTTCTCCCGGATAGACCGTCAGCGGCGCGCCATCGCTCAGGCGATTTCCACGCAGTGCCGGTATCTTCTCGCCCTTCACATCAATCAGCCCACTGGTGGTTGCCTGTACCGACGCCAGGCCCAGGCAATCCATGCTGATGCCTTCAAACGCCGCATTTTGCCACGCGTCCTGTATCAGTTGCTGAAGCAGTGACACCATATTGGCATGCTGATCGACCGTCACGTGATCTGCCTTAGTCGCGGCAAACAACAGCTTGTCGATAACCGGCGAGAACAACCGACGAAACAGCGTACGCTGACCATAATGAAAGCTTTGCATAAGCTGAGTTAATGCCAGGCGCATATCGTTGAACGCTTGTGGCCCGCTGTTGAGCGGTTGCAGGCAATCAACCAACACAATCTGGCGATCGAAACGCAGGAAGTGATTCTTATAAAACCCCTTCACCACCTTCTCGCAATAGTAATTAAACCTGTCGCGTAGCATACCTGCGTTGGTGTGTTTATCCGCTTGCGCCAGCCTGGACTCACCACAGGCATCCACATCCGGCCACGGGAAGAACTGCAGTGCCGGCGCGCCAGCCATATCACCCGGCAGGACAAAACGCCCAGGTTGAATGAAGTGCAGTCCCTGCTGCTTACATTGATGCAGATAATCCGTCCAGGCAGCCGCAATCTCCGCCAGACGATTCTCATCGGCGGGGGCTAATGGATCTAATCCCTGGCTTAACTGCCGCCACTTTGCCGACCATTCAGCCCGTTGCCCCTGTAGTAGCCCGGTCATTTGTCGTGACCAGCTCAGGTAGTCCTGGGCCAGCATCGGTAAATCAAGCAGCCACTCACCGGGGTAATCCACAATCTCCAGATACAACGTGGAGGTATCTTTAAAATGACGCAGTAAAGAGTCGTTGGACTTGTAGCGCAGAGCGAGGCGAATTTCGCTTACACCACGCGTCGGCGTAGGCCAGGTCGGCGGAGAACCATACAACTGGGCCAGCCCTTCATCATAGGTAAAGCGAGGAATGCCAAAATCGCGCTGTGGAACCCGTTTAACGCCGAGCAAGCGCTCTTCGCGCACTGCGCTGAGCAGCGGCAAACGCGCACCTGCGTGAATATTGAGTAGCTGGTTTACCATCGCGGTGATAAATGCTGTCTTACCGCTGCGGCTAAGCCCGGTGACAGCCAGACGCAGATGTCTGTCCACGCCGCGATTAACCAGCGAATTGAGTTCATTTTTAAGTCGCTTCATCGCCATCCCGTTATGCTGAAGGAGCCGTAGAAATTATAACAAACAGGAAGTAAAGATTGGGGGCAATTCTTATTTATCAACTACCTGAGAAATATCAGGCGACATCATTTATGTATGCCGCCTGTTACAGATGAAAACCGCGCGGATTATTTTTGCTCTACTTTTGGAAGGTCAATCTGCTTGATCCCCCCTTCGTTCGTCACCTGCGTATATCCCATATCAATCAGCATATCCTTCGCCTGCCCTGACTGCCGTCCTGAGTTGCAGTACAGTTTCACCGTGTCGGTCTTATCCGGAACAACGGAGGTGATTTGCGCTTTGAGATCTTTCAACGGAATGTTGACCGCTCCCTGAATATGCTCCTGCTGATATTGGTCAGGCACGCGAACATCGATCCAATGTTCTGCGGCAAAAACCGGCATACCGATGAACAACGCTAAAGCTAGTACCCCTTTTTTCAACATATTATCATCCTGAATGGTGGCTTAATTGGAAGAAAGACTATATGCCAGATCTTAAGAAAATATTGCGATCACCCTATCATCATATAAGACACCCGAACACTTTGCTTCTGGTTCTAATCAGGAGATGGCAGTATCCGTTGAATGTACAAACGCGCAATAGGCCGCCCCTTTGCGTAGTCCTCAGGGCGCATACCTCGACAAAAGTTGTTTAAATTTAGCCGGATGTGGGCAAATAGAATATATTTTCCCAATTTATTGATCTGGCAGGAGGTTATCCCCTGTTTCAATCCACATTATTGGGTTACTCTTTTAATGACAAACTGCGGTGACAGTTGTAAGGAGACCCTGTATGGCTATGTATCAAAACATGCTGGTAGTCATCGATCCTAACCAGGACGATCAACCAGCATTACGGCGCGCTGTTTATTTGCATCAACGGATTGGTGGCAAAATTAAAGCCTTTTTGCCGATCTATGACTTTTCCTATGAGATGACCACCCTGCTGTCACCAGATGAGCGTACAGCAATGCGTCAGGGTGTCATCAGCCAGCGAACAGCATGGATACGTGAACAAGCAAAATACTATATCGAGGCAGGTATTCCTCTTGATATAAAAGTGGTCTGGCACAACCGTCCGTTTGAAGCCATCATCCAGGAAGTTATCAGTGCTAAGCATGACCTGGTCCTGAAAATGGCGCACCAACACGACCGTCTGGAAGCCGTGATTTTCACACCAACTGACTGGCATTTACTGCGTAAATGCCCAAGCCCGGTATGGATGGTTAAAGACCAACCGTGGCCGGAAGGTGGTAAAGCGCTGGTTGCAGTTAACCTGGCAAGTGAAGAGGCATATCACAACGCCCTCAACGAAAAACTCGTTAAGGAGACACTGCAACTCGCAGAGCAAGTTAACCATACCGAAGTGCATCTGGTTGGAGCCTATCCGGTCACACCTATCAACATCGCCATTGAGCTGCCTGAATTTGACCCCAGCGTCTATAACGACGCCATCCGTGGGCAGCACTTGTTGGCAATGAAAGCATTGCGCCAAAAGTTCAGTATCGACGAGAAAGTCACCCACGTTGAAAAAGGATTACCTGAAGAGGTTATCCCTGATTTAGCTGAACATTTACAGGCAGGTATCGTGGTATTAGGAACGGTTGGGCGTACCGGTATTTCAGCTGCGTTTCTCGGAAATACAGCGGAACAAGTCATCGACCATCTACGCTGTGACCTGCTGGTTATCAAACCCGATCAATATCAGACCCCGGTTGAACTGGACGACGAAGAAGACGATTAACCGCACAGAAAAATGCCGGATGGCGACGTCATCCGGCATTAAAAACACTTAGCGCTTATCTTCCCCGCCAAGGAAATAGATCCCAAGCGGGATCGCCAGCAGAATAGTAAACACCATGCTGTAGACGCAAATCATTGCAGATTGAATGGCATACATTGAAGCGGTCCACTCTGAAAGCGGAATGTTGTACTGCTCAATTACCCCACCGATTGTGGCTCGCGTAACCACCGATGCTGCGATGATGAACACCCCAAGCAGACACAACAGAAATTTCCTTCCCTTCGCTGTTTTCAGCTTAGCCATGACCATAGTATCGTCCTTTTCATTTGCAGATGAATACCTTGTTACTTTGCAATAACAATACCATGACATCAGCTCATTGTCTGCTACATAAGACTCGCTAAAAGGTTGCCTTCAGCATTATTCGCCTGAAAACAGCGCTGATTATCTTATTTCTCTCTCTTTATGCTTAATGATCTGACACCCTGAACTGGATAAAATATCTGGACTGGATATGTCAGATGATATTTAGCTAACACGGAGTAGCCAGGGAGAATCATGATCGCTGAACTGTTTATGAACAATGCATTTAATCTGACGGTAATTCTCAGTTGCTGTGCGGCATTAGTCCTGATGAGCGTCTGGTTTCATCGCTGCGAGAAACGTAAAAAAGGATTCATATTCCACGCGGCGCAATTTTTCGTCTATGCCATTATCATTGGAGCATTCGGCAGCATCGCCAATAATGTGATTGAAAGCTACAGGCTGAAATTTATATCCCCGAGCGTTGTCGACTTCCTCTGTACCTCTTTGATTGCGCTCATTCTGACCATAAAACTCTTTCTGGTGATCAACCAGTTTGAAAAATCACAGATCAGCAAAGGCAGAGATATCACCAGTGCCCGGATCCTGTCGCGAATTATTAAGATAACTATCGTTGTCGTCATCATTCTGCTGTATGGCGAACATTTTGGAATGAGCTTATCCGGACTGCTAACCTTTGGTGGCATCGGCGGTATAGCTGTTGGTATGGCGGGGAAAGACATTCTGAGTAATTTCTTTTCCGGAATTATGCTCTATTTCGACAGACCGTTCAGTATCGGTGACTGGATCCGTTCTCCGGACAGAAATATCGAAGGTACAGTAACAGAAATTGGCTGGAGAATGACCAAAATAAACACCTTTGATCATCGTCCTCTGTATGTGCCGAACTCAATTTTCTCGTCAATTAGTGTAGAAAATCCAGGCAGAATGACTAACCGACGGATAAAAACGGTGATCGGGTTACGTTATGAAGATGCCGATAAAATAAGTACAATTGTCGAGTCAGTAAGACAGATGCTGCAAAACCATCCCGGTATAGACCAGAAGCAAACCTTGCTGGTTTATTTTAATGAGTTTGCGGATTCCTCTCTGAATATTATGGTCTATTGCTTTACAAAAACGACCGTATGGCAGGAGTGGCTCGCCGTTCAGCAGGATGTTTATTTAAAGATTATTACTATCGTCCAGGCAAACGGAGCCGATTTTGCCTTCCCAAGCCAGACGCTGTACATGGAAGATGCCACAGCACAAGCGTCTTCACACTAAAAGAATAAGACGCGAAATTTCGCGTCTTATTTACTCAGAGCAGCATGGTTCTGCCCCGAGAGCTAAAAACAGCCAAGTTATTGTGGCCTGACATGCCACAGATAGTAGGCAAACAGCACTTTTAACTTCCTGTCTTCGATTGTCTCGGGCAGACTAAAAATCAGGCAACAATCTCGATTAAATTACCATCAGGATCGCGTATCACGGCTTCATAATATCCGTCACCAGTAGTGCGTGGGGCTGATACTAAAATCCCCTGTTCCTGGGCACGCATCGCCATTGCGTCAACACTCTCGACACTGCCGACGGAGATGGCCAGATGAACCCATCCAACCGTGTTGTTGTCGGGCAAACAGGATGTAAGTCCAGTCTTGGTCATCAACTCAATCGCAATGCCATCACCAATATTGACGAAATAGGACTCAAACCCCGGATTCGTTTTACTGCAGTATTTTTCGTTAATCTCTCCACCAAAAAACGTGACCCAGAAATGAGCTTGTCGCTCGAGATCCTGTGTCCACAATGCCATATGGGCAACCTTCATCGCGAACCTCCACTGGTTTTATTCATAATTATACATTCCGTACTAACGGGACATTGACAACGCTAATCATAATGCACGATCATGCTTAGTATTGCTCGATTTTTATTTGTTCAGGAGTTTTTATGCTCGATTACGCTGCATTCCCACAACAGCGACAGGCACTAATTCATCAGATCCTTCAGGAAAACGGTAGAGTGGTCTGCTCCGAACTCGCCGGACGATTAGGCGTTTCAGAACACACAATTCGCCGTGATTTACATGAACTTAGTAAAGAAGGTGTATGCAAGAAGGTATATGGCGGAGCCGTTATTTCATTGCCGGAATCAGCGGAGATCGCCGTTCGTAAGAACATCAATGCGGAGAAAAAGAGCAACATCGCGCAAAGATGTGCCCGGCTGGTTAAATCCGGGAGCTGCATTTTCATCGATACGGGTAGCACTAACCTGGCGATGGCTGAAGCCCTGCCCGCCGAGCTTGCACTAACAGTAGTGACTAATTCGCCAGAAATTGCCGCCGTTCTGCTAAAGAAACCACTGTTTGAGGTCATTACTCTGGGTGGCCAGGTACAGAGATCGTCAGGTGGTTGTGTTGGAGCCACGGCGATATCTCAGTTGCAGGGCATTTTATTTGATCAGGGATTTATTGGCGGATGCGCAATGGCGCCCGAGTCAGGATTGACGGGGTTTGATTACGCAGATTGTGAGTTTAAAAAAGCGGTGATTAAACAGTGCAATGAAACTATCGTCGCACTGACGGCAGATAAAATCCCGGCAGTAGCCCGGTATGTTGTTACCGAAAGCAGCAACATTGATGTCATTGTTGTAGAGGAAAATATCAGCAAAGAGTACGCAACCGCCTTTCAGGCGCATGACATCCGGATTTATACGGTATAACGTCTGTACCTAAAAATTATCTCATATAATCAAATAAATATAACGATGCTAAACGTAGCCCCCTCCTCCGTTTGAACGCTTGTTCGGGAAATAGCCGGAGCGACCTCCCGAACGCCAGACGTTATTTCAGTGCTTCAATTGGCGCACCAAAGTTGATGTGTAGCACATTGCCGTCGATCACCAATGCCGGAACAGACTTCACACCAGCCCGTTCAGCCTCAGCGACTCGATCAGGTTGTTCACCCAGGTGAATAATATCGACTTTCACATTTGGGGACAGATGCTGAAGCAGCGCCTCTTCCGCGGAAACGCAAACCGGGCAACCGGCATGATAATAGGTAGCCTTTGTCATGATATATCTCCTTTTGAATTATAGTATCGATTCGATACTATAATTCATACTACGCTGCTTTAATGCTTTGTCAATTTAGTTTTTAATCGATACTATATGTCAAGGAGGATTTCGTTATGCACGACATGTCACTTTTCGACGTACTGGACAGGCTTTCCAGCCTGACGCGGATGTGGTTTCGCCAGCATCCTTTACTGGCGGATATTCAACCGGTACAGCTCAGCGCGTTGATGTATCTCGCTCGCTGTAACCGCTATTCCAATACGCCGCTAGGCGTGACGGACTATCTTGGACTCACCAAAGGAACCGTTTCACAATCGCTAAAGTTGTTGGAAACAAAAGGACTGATTGTGCGAACCCAGGACGTTCGGGATAAACGCAGCGTCCATTTACAGGTCTCTGAGTCAGCGAAAACCTTACTCGATGCCCTACTTCCCCCCTCATTTTTGGTGGCGGGAGAGTCTGCGATGGGGAAACGTTCTGACTTGTTAAAAGAGTTGTTGTTCGAACTTTTGCGTGAAATCCAGAGAACCAACAATGTTCCTGGCTTCGGTCTTTGCCACAGCTGTCAGTTCCATCTAAAAAGTAATGGCCAGAGATTTTGCAATCTCACGAAAGAACCGCTGAGTGAGGATGATTCAAAACTGATTTGTCGGGAACATCAGCCCCCGGAAGAGTAATAACAGCAGAGGCTGGCACGCGTTTACGCACCAGCCTTTATATCAGTTCTGGATAGTCGTGCTGATATCCAGTCCAGTGAGTGTCGTCCGCCACGACCTGGGCCAAAGGCTAATCGCCTTTAGGCTGCCATCGTCATTGAGGATGTCCAGCACGTCCATCTGGTCGATTTCAACCAAGCGCCGGAGCACATAATCGGCATCAATGCCCACATCTTCGTTGCGCCTGGCTTTAAGTTCGGCAATCCTGTTTTGAATGACAGCTTTTGACAGCAATTTTGTAGCAGTACCGTAGCAGTTTTAGCGCTGTACCCCACACGAATCGCTGCCTGACACGCGCTGCTTGAGCTTGAGCATCTTTAACAACCTCATCTCGGGAATTGTTCGCCCCTGTTCAATCATACGGGCTACGGTCTGTGCATTCGCTTCCTGTGAAAATACCAGTTCACTGAACAGGTAATAACGGTGCATGCGATAACGACAATAATTGCCCGGTCACTCAGGCTTAATCCTGCAATTCTGTCGGCCAACATCCTGGGCAACTCTTTTGCTGTTTTAGGTGTTTCGGCATATGCCTTCGCTGATACACCGCAGCCGGTCAGCGTGGTGCCTGTTCCATATGAGAATCTGCTGTAAATGGTGCTCATTCTGGTCATAGCCTCACCTCCGATTTTTCGGATGGCGCTGTGGGTGATTAAAGGGTCAGGCTTCACGGGATGGATTTATCAACAAAGCACGTAGCGGATGATTCCAATGAAACCTTAAATGAAAAAGGCCGCCAGATGGCAGCCTTAACTCGGTGAAAAGTGCTAATTAATATCGCTTAATTGTGTTAACCGGTGTTCTTTCTGACCAGTCAGGTCGTGCGCCAGTCATAATTGCCCTCTGCTGTGAAGGTGTAATTGACTGGGTAATTTCAGGCATCGACCTGTAGACAGGTTTAGCAGGTGATTTGATGACAACATCAGAACTACAGCCAAAGAGGAGAAAAACTGCAAACATACATAATTTAAAATCAATCACTTACAACCCTTCCGGTGGGATAAAAAAGTAGAAAATAGTACAACAGTGTAAACGTCACTGTGATTCTGCATTCGTCTTCAGAGTAACGGTCAAAAGATTTTATAAAAATATTTTACAAAATGATACCAACCATAATTTATTGGTTATAGCTGTAGAAATGATACTTTCTTAGACACATTTACGATGGGATAAAAGAGTTCTATCTTCACGGGCTGGATTTATCAACAAAGCACGTAGTGGTTGATTCCCGTGAGCCTGAAATGAAAAAGGCCGTCATATGGCGACCTCTAAACTTTGAATAGGATTTTCTCAATGAACGGCTTCGTGATAAATAATCTGCCCGCCCATATCTGAAATCAGCTTATCTACTCGAATATAATCCGTATAGAAAAAAGATGGAGCATCATCCCAGTGACAGAGTGCGATTTCACGCTTCAGATATGTGTCATAGTAGATAACACGAGCCTTACATGGCCTGGTTTTTCCACCAGATTGTGTGGGATATCTCATCTTGAATCGGTAATTGTCACTCACATGCTTATTAGCTGATGAGATCATTATTAACTCTGGAACATTCCAAAAAGTAAATGTCAGGCACATCATAACAGTAAGGCAAACGCCGAAAAGCCTCTTAACCATACCTGCTGCGACCTTATTACTTAGGTACACACGCCAAGCAATGAACATTCCTATCAGGAAGGAAGTCCCAACAATAACTGACTTATAAAGCACCCCATCAAAAAGGTATGTGTCGTGAGTTGTTTTGTCTGCCCATGCACACCAAATAACCCAAATGACTGCGAAGCAGAATGAAATCAACTCTACCTTTGTTGGCAACCTCATTATCATTAATCCATTTCTCATCTTCCTTGAAGTGAAATATATCAAATTGATAACTACCTTTGATACCTCGAAGTGGGCTTAGACTTGGCGCGCCTGACAGGGATCTAACCAGCGAGCATTCAATTATGACTTGAGTGCTTTACAGCTTACCTACAGGCAAATAAAAAGCCCAAGGCGTTAACCTCGGGCTCGAAAACTAATTTACTGCCAGTACATACAACAATGGCACAATATCATATTCACACGAAATGCATGCTATTTAATTGACTTTTGCAATACCCTGCTGCGAAAAAGACGTCTTTTGTTGTGATCGCGTTCTCACCGTACAAAGCAGGGATTCGCTATCGAGCCCCTTGAAGATGCTGCACAAAACTCGCCAGTAGTCCGCATAGTAGTGGCTCCAGTTGTCCGGTTTGACACCACGCATAGCGGCTAAGTCCTTTGCTGAAAAACATCACGACCAGCCAGTTCCGCTTTCACATCCTGCGCCGCCAACCCTCAAGCCAGGTCATCAACTGACCTTTCGTCGCACCTCTTAAATCGGCGGTGGCAACCAGCAGTTGCAGACGCACGTATTCGAGAAATTGAGTGTTCATACAGCACAACTGTGCTCAGAGATGATCAATGTCTTAAGAGCACAAATTGTTAATTTCCTGTCAGGCGTAAAAAAGAAAAACCCGCCATAGCAGGTTCTCAGGTTTTAAGATTTTTATTGCTCAAGCTATGGGCAGTTAATCAACTTAGGCGCGGTAAATTACATTTATCCTCAACACCAGTGCTTCGGAAATAACCTCGTCCACAACATACTGGACAAGGTCCGTAGGAGATTTCTTCAGATAAAAACCGGGGATAATCCCCCGGTTAGCGCGGCATTAAAAGTTATACTTAATACCCACCATGGCATTGGTGTCACTGTATCCTTTATCCCCCATCTGGGCGCCGACATTGCCCCACAGATTGACCCGAGGGTTAATCTGTCCTTCAACACCCACTTTGACTTCGCCAATGTTGCGGGCGCCAGCCTGGCTGATGTGGATATTATCCATGTTCACGTTATAACTGCGCGTATTATGCAACCAGTTGGCTTCAATGAACGGCTCGAAAGTACGGTCTTTGTTGTCATCCATCGCATGATGGCTCTTCAGGTACGTACGAAGGCCCAGGCGGGTTTGTACGTTACCGTCGCCACCGCTGCTAACGCGGGTTCCATTGGCTTCACGATGGTTGTCTGCTTTCACGCCCATCCAGGTGGCCTGGGCTTGTGGCTGGATAAACCATTCATTAAGCGTCCCTTTGCTGCCAGCAAACTCGCCCAGTTTCTGGGTGTAACCCGTCTCCAGCGAAGCCGTAAAGCCTTTAGACTTGTAGGATTCGCTGGCCAGTTGCTGCCCGTTAACCTGGTTGTTGAACCAGCTGTACTGGAGCCAGCTGTCCACATACAACCCTGCTTTATCCGCATCGCTGGCAAACCAGGTGCCGTAAGCGCCAACGCTGTAACCGTTTATGGAGCCTTTTGAATCATAACCCGTGACGGAAGAGCGGGTAGAACTGTGGTTATTACCGTAACCCGCCATCAGACCCAGGTGGCCTCTGTTCAGACCATCGGTTGACCACTGCGCAACATCGCCACCCAACTGTGCGACATAACTGTTGCTCTGTGTTTTCAACTGACCACTGCCATCACGCCAGTTATTATGACTACCGACCTGGCGTAGCCACAGACTGGTAACTTTCTTCTCACCGGTCAGAGCATCAACGTACTGCGTTTCCCCCAGACGGTCGTGCAGACGGGTGTTAAATAACGTGTTCGCAGCCGCAATGTTTGCAAGATAGCTACCTGCTTCAGGGCGGTTAACATGTGTTTCATCAGAGGGGTCAACCGGCGGTGTTACAGGATCAACGGGAGGGTCGACAGGGTCCACTGGCGGCTCTACGGGATCGACCGGTGGATCCACGGGGTCAACGGGAGGATCAACAGGGTCAACCGGTGGCATTGTGTTGGTTAAATACCAGTTGCTGCTATTGTCGCCGGTACCGCGGACCAGTGAATAGTCATAAGCCCCGGCCACAATACGGCCCTTCTGAGTAAAGATACCGTCAGATTTACCGCCTACGCTGATAATCTCGATGCCATTTAGCGTGTAGTCACCATTACCCCCGGCATTGGTGACGCTAACATCGGTATTACCCGAGGTATTGCCAGTAACCACTAACTTATCAGTTATTGAACTGTCATTGCCCAGCACGGTATTAAGCAGCAGGTGCCCGCCATTTCCCGTGTAGTTGCCATTCACAGTCAGCGTGGTGCCTGCCACCGGTTTATATGCGGCGTCACGGTAACCTATCGTCACCGTGCCACTGTTGTTCATGGAGCCGGTATGATAGTCGGTGACAGCTGCATTAACGCCATCCTGGCCGAGTGTGATCCAACCACGGTTATCAACGTCGCCGCTGCCCAGGCCATCAGCAGATAACAACGTAATATTCCCGGAGTCATTGGTGGTGTTGGCGGTCATTCCCGCGCCACTACCGCTAATAATCACGCGGGCACCTTTAGTCAGTATCAGTTGCCCATCACCCGTCAAATCACCAGCAATGGTTCTGCCCCCCCAACCGTCTGTCATGGTCAGGGTGCCCTGGTTAAAGTCCAGTACACTGCCAGCTTCTGTCACTATATTTCGCAAGGACTGAGCATGGCCGTTCATGTCGAACTTGCTGCCGCTGTGTACGGTCAGCAAGTGAGTATCCCCCAGTACATTATCGTTGCCCATTTTCAGGGTACCGGCGACCACATCAGTATTACCTGTGTAGCTGTTAGCATTGTTAGATAAGCTCACGTCGGTGTCGGTGTCGATACGCAAATCCCCGGTACCGGTGATTTTAGCACTGAGATCGGCGGCGTTGCCGGTGTTGCCTTCCGCATTCAGCGTCAGCGAATTGTCGCCCCTATTCACCAGTTCAAGCTCAACTAAGCCATAGTTAACATACAAGCCATCGCTATTATCGCCACTGGTCAGACGGTAATCGTAGGTAGCTTCAGCCGCGATATATCCGTTTCTTACAACAGCTGTGGTCACCTTATTTGAGATGACTTTACCGTCCTGGTCGATAAGGGTGAGATTGCCGCCATTCCCGGTGACCTTCCCGTTAGCGCCGATCAGCTCAACCATTGTCCCTGTATTATCCTGCTGAAGCAGCGGTGCAACGGAGTTTGGCGTTTGCGGCTGGTTATCAAAGAATCCATCGTTGGTGATTTTGACCGTCCCACTACCGGTCAAATCGAGTTCATTATTGGTCTCAATAACACGATCGCTGGTGGTAGTACCCGGCGAAACATCGCCAAATACCAGAGTACCGCCTTCAAAAACTAGCCCGCCAATATTTTGTGTTCCGGTACCAACGGTGGTGATATTCCCACTTCCGATATGCAGCGTCGCATTGGTGAGCGCGGTGGTATTGGTACTTTCCAGGGCGAAGTGGTCGTTTTTGAGAGTCACATCCCCGGCAAATTGATCGCCCGCCGCTGCGGTCAAGTTGAAATTTCCATTGTTGTTGTCGGCGATAAGAGCACCATCACCAACCAGTTTGTTATCAAAATCAAATTTGCCTGTGGTTTGCGCGATCAGGGTGGCGCCGTTCGTAATATTGATTTCATCCGTACCGAAATCGTCGTGAGTTGACGATGCGTTTTTATCCGTCGTCACCGTACCGGTGATATTCCCGTTACTCCCCGCGTAGGGCTGGTTCGCACCCAGGATACGCGCTTTACCGGAAACGATAGCGTGCTCATCGCCTGAAAGTGAATTTGAGAAAGACGAACCGTCGGTATAGACAATACCACTTACGTCATGGGCGCTTACCCCGCCAGCAATAATCAGTAACGCCGGGGCAATAATTAATGTACTTTTAATTCCGTTATAACTGGTTCCTTTAGAGGAAGAGCTTTTTACCTTCCCTTTTCCTAATTCTGAAACAACAGTCCACGCCATAAGTGAATGGTTCCAGACAATATTATAAATAGTATTCATAAATTTCAGCCATACCCTTCAGGTAGTTAAGATTTTGGTATGAGATTTTTCCCAAACCTATATAAGGTCAAGCTCCGTAGATGATATCGCCTGCATATGTGCTTAGTTACATAATGAAAAAGGTAGCGCAGCCACCTTATAGGTAATACTTTCATTTTTTACATTTACAGGAAGGGATACCTTCATAGGTCAGAATTAGAAGTGAATCAGTTAAGCATGCTCATTCCTGCATAGACAGCGGCACATGTTCAGAATGAATAGATTTTTAATCTCCCCCCGCAATAATAACCAAGGGGTAGTAACTCAGGACTCTGATATATTTCACACAGAACATTCTTAAATGAAAGTCATTAAACTACAGATAACACTTTCACAACATACAAATGGATATCCTTACATTCTAATTCACGAAAAGTTAGCTAAACACAGGCACAAGTGCAGATTATGGCAAGCCATTTCTTGATTTATCGAATAATAACGCCGCTCCATAATTATTCAAAGTTTAATCGGGATGATAATGACAATTTAGGATCTTTCCATGCAAATGAAGCTTGACTCCTAAAATCACCATTAGCGCGTGGCGTTTTACAAATTAATAATATCCTACCTCTTGCACGCCAATTCAGACAGCGTTTTAACGGGCTATCAGTAATCAATACTTTTGAATCAATAGAATCAAACTATTAATAACTTTCGGATATTCAGCACAGCCAACCTTCAAATGAAACATTTAGTATTACTTTAGTTTTGATATTTGTTTTTTACATTAAAATCAAATAGATATCACAGTATGATTTGTGACACATTAATTTGTTCAAATTGCAATCAACACAATATAACCAATTAAAAATCATAAGGTTATGCAACACTGCTTTTGAAATTAAAACTATTCAATCGTTGTTTTTATGATATTAATTTGCATTATGTGTTTTTTTTGTTTTTTATATGCAGCGAAATTAACGAGAAGCGTGTCATTGTTACGCCCTGCTCAACACTTATTGTTTCATTAGTTATTGTTTGGTAGCAAACCATTTGCAAGAGATATGTGGTGAACTACTTAGCTCTTAAGGAACTCACAAAGTGATACTGTAATTTGGGGGGACTTAGGTAATTTACGACTGTGAGTGCTGTTATGCGCATCATTACTGAAAATTTATATCTTCATATAGGACTATCTTCGTTAGTTAAGAATGCATTCGATGAGAGCAAAACCAAGAGGCTTGTCTTTATAGATATCACATATCTGTCAGAGCTATCGGCTGCTGATTTTGACGGGTTTATTGTTTATATTACACCCAAAAAATATAACATTGGATGGAAGGAGTTGTTTTCAACTGAGGTTAAACAGGGAGAAACCATAGATATGACAATGTCAGTGAAAGACATCAGGAAAAAGATTAATGCCTTAACTTGTGGCAGTAATGATGTTATTAACAGCGTTCAACATCGATATAGGTTATCAGAAAAGGAAGTCGCCACCATTCATGCTCTTGCCTGCGGCATCACTCCCGACACCTGCAGTCTACTTACTGGCAATAGCATTAAAACCATTAGCTCCCATAAAAGGAGTGCAATGACAAAGCTTGGGCTAAAAACCCAACAGGATCTTATTAACACCTTAAATTTATTAATCAAATATATGAAAATCATCCATACGATTGAATAACCAGGCTTATCAGCACCAGGCAACGAACCTCAAATCCGCCCTGTTTATGCCTTCCCGTTCCTTTATCGCCTGATTTGTGCGGCAAACTCTGATGGCCATGTTTTCCTGATGGTCGATTTTGGCTGTTTTATATTCAGTCCCTGCCAGGGACTGAGTAATAAACTGGATGATGCGGCTCGCTAGTACGAATAACGACCGCTCTGTGAATCAGGTGAAGCTTTTGGGAACGAAATCCAGGACAAAACCGGGTTTTACACCCGGTTCTTCACTCTATTTGAACAAGCCTTACGCGCTTAACCCACGATGGGCCAGCATAGGCTCCATACGCGGATCACGACCACACCACTGACGATAAAGTTCAGCGAGATCAGAACTGTTACCACGCGATAAAATCGCCTCACGGAATTTTTGCCCATTCTCGCGGTTTAATCCCCCTTGCTCCACAAACCACTGATAACCATCGTCAGCCAGCATTTGCGTCCACAGATAGGCGTAATAGCCTGCGGCATAACCACCGCCGAAGATATGGGCAAAATAACTGCTGCGATAGCGTGGCGGAACAGCCTCGAGGTTTAACGCCTCCTCTTCCAGCGCCTGTTGCTCAAACTCGTCTACTGATGAAAATGATACGTTCCCGTCCAGACTGTGCCAGTGCATATCCAACAACGCTGCACTCAGCAGCTCAGTCATATCGTAACCCTTGTTAAACAGGCTGGCTCGTCGCATCTTGTCCTGCAACGTCTGGGGCATAGTTTCCCCCGTTTCAACATGGCGAGCAAAACGGGCAAAAACCTGTGGATGACTCGCCCAATGCTCATTAATCTGCGATGGAAACTCAACGAAATCGCGTGGAGTGTTGGTTCCTGACAGCGTTGCATATCGTTGTGTAGCGAACAATCCATGCAGGGTATGCCCAAACTCATGAAACAATGTGATGACATCATCCCACAACAGCAACGCAGGCTGACCGTTCGCGGGTTTCTGATAGTTACACACGTTGTAAATCACGGGTCTGGTTTCGTTAAGCACCGATTGCTCAACAAAATTCCCCATCCAGGCACCACCGCTTTTCGTTTCCCGTGCAAAGAAATCACCATAGAACAGTGCCAACCCCACACCGTCGTGATCGAAAATTTCCCACACTCGCACATCAGGGTGATAAACAGGAATGTCAAAACGCTCAATAAATTTAATGCCAAAGAGCTGATTTGCCGTCCAGAACACACCGTCACTGAGCACTGTCTCTAAAGCAAAATAGGGCTTGAGTTGAGCCTCATCAAGCGCATATTTTTCACGGCGTACCTGTTCGGCATAAAAGGCCCAGTCCCAGGCCTGGGCACTAAATCCAGCCTGTTCTTGATTAATCGCTTTCTGAATTTCGTTTTGTTCAGCTAACGCTCTCTGACGCGCTGCCGGAACGATAGCCCGCATAAAAGAAAGCGCCGCCTCCGGAGTTTTTGCCATCTGATCCGCAATTTTCCACGCAGCATAATTCGCGAAGCCAAGTAATTTGGCTTGCTGGGCGCGGATTTCCACAAGCCGACGAATAATTGCGCGGGTATCATTTGCATCGTTTTTTTCAGCTCGAGTCCTGCCGTTGGTAAACAGATTTTCGCGAGTCTGACGATCGCGTAACACAGCAAGCGCAGGTTGTTGGGTGGTATTCAGTAATGGAATAACCCAGTGGGCAGTTAGCCCTCTCTCTTTTGCTGCCTGAGCGGCAATATCCAGCTCATCCGCGCTTAAGCCATCCAGCAGTCGGACATCATCTACCACCAGACCGCCTGATTTATTCGCCGCGAGCAATCGCTGATTAAACTGGCTGGTTAAGGTGGCCGATTCTGTATTGAGTGCTTTCAGGCGAGTTTTATCGGCCTCATTAAGCTGCGCGCCTGCCAGAACAAAACGCTGGTGAACCACTTCCAACAAACGTAATGATTCGCTGTCCAGCTTCAGTGATCCACGTTGTTGCCAGACGGCATCTACACGCGCAAAAAGTGCGCTATCGAGATAAATATCATTCGCCAGCGCTGCAAGCTCGGCGGAAAATTCCTCATCAAGCCGCTGTAGTTCATCGTTCGTGTGCGCCGCGGTCATCGCAAATAAAACACTGGTAACACGCGTTAACAATGCCCCGCTTTGTTCAAGCGCCAGCAGCGTATTCGCAAAATCAGGAACCTGTGGGTTTTGCGCAATTGCAGCGATTTCAGCTCGTTTTTGCCGCACACCTTCATCAAAAGCGGGACGATAATGACACTCTTTAATTTGATCAAATTGTGGGGCCTGATAAGGCAAGGTGCTGCATTGCAAAAAAGGGTTCGTTAACAACATCTTTCACTCCTGAAAACGATTTGTTTATTAGAGTATGCCTCGCGGGAATCGACCGCAATCTCGTTAAGCAGCAATAGCCCTGAACAGAAATGACGTGCTATGGTAATAGCACATAAAAAGCGTTGAGGAACAGTGAGATGATCGTTTTAGTAACCGGAGCAACCGCAGGTTTTGGTGGGTGCATTACGCGTCGTTTTATTGAGAATGGGCATAAAGTTATTGCCACCGGACGCCGTCAGGAGCGCCTGCAGGAGCTGAAAGATGAGTTGGGCGACAACATCTATACCGCACAACTTGATGTCCGTAATCGCGCGGCTATTGAAGAGATGCTGGCGTCCCTCCCTGCACAATGGCGCAACATTGACATTCTGGTCAACAATGCGGGCCTGGCGTTGGGTCTCGAACCTGCCCATAAGGCCAACGTCGATGACTGGGAAACGATGATAGATACCAACAACAAAGGTCTGATTTATATGACCCGTGCCGTCCTGCCCGGCATGGTCGAACGCAATCGCGGTCATATTATCAATATCGGCTCTACCGCCGGTAGCTGGCCGTATGCTGGTGGTAACGTTTATGGCGCGACAAAGGCATTTGTTCGCCAGTTCAGTCTGAATTTACGTACGGACTTACATGGAACAGCGGTGCGCGTTACCGATATTGAGCCGGGCCTGGTTGGAGGGACGGAGTTCTCTAATGTGCGTTTCAAAGGTGATGATGATAAAGCCGGAAAAACCTACGAAAACACCACAGCACTGACACCGGAAGATGTTACCGAGGCAGTTTGGTGGGTTGCTTCGTTACCTGCCCATGTCAACATTAACACCCTTGAAATGATGCCAGTCACACAGTCTTTTGCAGGTCTTAGCGTCCATCGGCGTTAATTTTTATACCCGGCCTCGTGCCGGGTATAGATAGCATCAAATAAGTGATAAAGTAGACAGGTTAACTCTCTAAAAAGTAAGAATGAATGACCGTAGAAACGCAGCTCAACCCTACACAGCCAGTAAATCAGCAGATTTACCGTATTCTTCGTCGCGACATCGTGCATTGCCTGATTGCACCTGGCACACCGCTTTCAGAGAAAGAGGTTTCCGTACGCTTTAATGTGTCACGCCAACCCGTTCGCGAAGCATTCATTAAACTGGCGGAGAACGGTCTGATTCAGATCCGTCCGCAGCGCGGCAGTTACGTTAATAAAATCTCAATGACCCAAGTACGCAACGGCAGTTTTATCCGCCAGGCCATTGAGTGTGCTGTGGCGCGTCGGGCTGCATCGATGATCACTGAAAGCCAGTGCTACCAACTGGAGCAAAATCTTCATCAGCAACGCATTGCCATTGAGCGCAAGCAACTTGATGACTTTTTTGAGCTTGATGATAACTTCCATCAACTTCTTACCGAGATTGCCGACTGTCAGTTAGCGTGGGACACCATTGAAAACCTGAAAGCAACCGTTGACCGGGTGCGCTATATGAGTTTTGACCATGTTTCACCACCGGAAATGTTGTTGCGCCAGCATATGAATATTTTTTCTGCGCTACAAAAACACGATGGCGATGCAGTAGAACGCGCCATGACGTTGCATTTGCAAGAGATCAGCGAATCCGTGCAACAAATCCGCCAGGAAAATAGCGACTGGTTCAGCGAAGAATAACCCTTGTCTCACCTCGTACAGAGGTGAGCTTCCCCGTACTTTATCCCTGTCTGCATATCCACATAAAAAAAGCTGTGATTTTGATCGAAAACAAAAAAAATCCTTAACGATAAGCGTATTTATATTGCGCCCGTTACGTGGGAGTAAAAGCCCACGGGCTTTAACGGTAAGTTGGAAAGGAGAAAACACCATGAAAACATACGATCGTAACCGTAACGCAATTACTACTGGCAGCCGTGTCATGATTAGCGACACCGGAATCACTGGTCGAATCAAAACAATTGACACCGATGGTCTGACCGCTGAACAAATTCGTCGCGGTAAAACAGTGGAAATTGAAGGTTGTGAAGGCAAATATGCCCCCCTCGAACTGATTCGTCTGGGAATGAACTAATTGGTGTGAATGCCAGAAAATAACGCGCCATCTGGCTGTAGTAAAAGCCGGATGGCGACATATAAGTTTTACTGTGTTACTTCAATTTCGCGGCATACTTCGCAACCGTTGCCTTCGCTCCATCAGCCAGCAAAGCAAGATACGCTTCTGTGACTTTGGTTTTGAACCGTTCAACCTGAGGCAGTTCGCGGCCAAAAATCGCATCGATAGCCAGTAAAGCCTGCACACGATCTTCACCTTCATTACTGTTCTGCACCACATTCTGGATAATCGGTAATAGCGGATCGTTAACGTCAATCGCTTGTCCCTGTTCATCAACACCGCCGACATAGCGCATCCAGCCCGCTACGCCCAGTGCCAGCAGATCGAAACGACTGTCGTGCACAAGATGCCAACGCACGGAATCGAGCATACGCTGAGGCAGTTTTTGGCTACCGTCCATCGCAATTTGCCAGGTGCGGTGACGCAATGCCGGGTTACTGTAACGGGCGATCAGGCGATCGGCATATCCTTGTAAATCCACGCCCTGCACTTTCAGAGTCGGTGCCTGTTCCTGCAACATTAGCTCACGCGCTGCCCGGAGGTAATTTTCATCTTCCATACAGTCATTGATATGCTGATAACCAGCCAGATACCCCAGATATGCGAGGAATGAATGGCTGCCGTTCAACATACGCAGTTTCATCTCTTCATAAGGAAGCACATTGCTGACCAGTTCAGCACCCGCTTTTTCCCATTCCGGGCGTCCGGCGACAAAGCTATCTTCTATGACCCATTGACGGAACGGCTCACAGGCTACGCCAGCCGGATCGCGCACACCAGTAAGTTGTTCAATTTTATCAAGCGTGTCGGCCGTCACCGCCGGTACAATACGGTCAACCATGGTCGAAGGGAAAGTGACGTTTTCAACAATCCATTTCTCCAGCTCGACATCAATTGCATGAGCATAACAAGTGACAACGTCACGAATAACTTGACCGTTTTCGGGCATGTTATCGCAAGACATCACAGTAAACGCTGGTAAGCCTGCGGCTTTACGGCGTGCCAGTGCCTCAATGATAACCCCCACTGCTGTTTTGGGCTGATGAGGATTGTTCAGATCGGCGACAATCATTGGGTGATCCAGCATTAACTGTCCGGTCGCTGGAGCGTGGAAATAGCCTTTTTCGGTGATGGTCAGGGAGACGATAGCGATTTGCGGTTCACACATGGCTGCCAGTACTGTTTCTAAACCATCCAATTCCACATGAAGTGCTTTTTTCACAATGCCAACTACACGAGCAGTCCATGCATTGGCAGACATTTCCGCGACGGTATAGAGATTATCTTGTTGCTTAAGATCGGCGATTTGCTGTTCGCCACCAATCAGGTTCACCTCATAATAACCCCAGTCGCTGTGGTGTTCGGCGGCAAGAATATCGGCATAGACCCCCTGATGCGCGCGATGAAATGCGCCAAAGCCTAAATGCACTATCCGAGGTACCAACTTATTACGATCATAGACAGGGAGCGTGGCCTTTGCTGATAACAAATTATTTCCCATGACAATTCCTTTAATTTAAATATGGCAAGCTGACTGTTTTGTTTTATGAAAGATTATTTAACAGTAAAAAACCCTTCTCCAGTTAGAGAAGGGTTTCAGAATTTACACGCTTCTTGAAGGTTGTACTGCACTTACAGTGCGCGGTTGCTCTTCCGCAGCATCTTCCAGCGCACTTAAATCTCGGTCTTTCACTTCTGGCATTTTAAGCGCAGAGATTAAACCGATAACAGAGTAAGACATAATCATCACCGCAATCGGATACCAGGATTGAGTCATGGTACAGAAAATACCGGCCAGGATAGGACCAAAACCAGAAGCGATAAGACCGCCAATTTCTTTGGAAATTGCCATCCTGGTAAAACGATCTTTGCAACCGAACATCTCTGCCATGGTAATGTTTTCCAGAGCAAATAATCCCAGTACCGCACAGTTATGAATTACAATCAGGGCAATCATAATAGTGCTCGGGGCATAGGTTTTATCCACGATGATAGACAACATTGGCCATGCCAGCACAATGGCTGAAGTATTCATAATGATATAGGGAACACGACGACCAATTTTATCGGATAACCAACCGAGGAAAGGAATCGTCATAAAACCGATAATGGAACTGATCATCAATGCATCGGTTGGAATTGCTTTATTGAACAGCAGAGTTTGGACTAAATAACCGGCAAGGAAGGTTTGAATCAGACCTGAGTTTCCTGCCTGTCCAAAACGCAGACCCGTTGCCAGCCAGAAAGATTTACTCTGGAACATGCTGCCGGAAGAAACCGCTACTGGTGCGGATTGCTTGCTGTCATTCACCTTCTCAAAGACCGGGCTTTCTTTCAGGTTCAGACGCAACCAGATAGCGAAGACCATTACCACCACACTCGCCAGGAACGGAATACGCCATCCCCACGCCAGCAGTTGTTCTTTGTCGAGAATAAAGAACATAAAGGCCCAGATTGCTGTTGCACTTAAGGTCCCACAGTTCGTTCCCATCGCCACGAACGAGGAGATAATGCCGCGTTTACCTTTCGGCGCATATTCCGCCAGCATCGTACCCGCACCAGAAATTTCCGCGCCAGCACCCAGCCCCTGAATAATACGCAGAGTGACCAGTAAGATTGGAGCAAAAACACCAATCTGTGCATAGGTTGGCAACACACCAATTAAGGTGGTACAGATCCCCATCATGGTGATTGTAATAAAGAGTACTTTTTTACGCCCTATTCTGTCACCCATTTTCCCGAAGAAAAATGCGCCGACAATACGTGCGACATAGCCAGCACCGTAGGTTCCCATTGCCAGAATCAATGCCATCGCAGTTGATGATTCAGGAAAAAATATTTCATGAAACACCAATGCTGCACCAAGCGAATACAACTGAAAATCCATAAACTCAAGAGCAGTCCCTAGCCAGCCGGATATCGCGGCTTTCACTAAATCCTTTGTGCTTCTTTCATGTTTTTCTATTGTCATAATTGTTATCTCTGAAAAAGAGGTAAGATGCGTACTACTTACTCGCCGTTATTTATATTATTCAGAAAAAGTGAGTAAAACTTTGCAGCAGTGTTTCTGATCCTGTTCAAATAAACTAATAGCATCAGCAACATGCTGGTAATCAAACGTATGGGTAATTAATTTATCAGGATTAATTAACCCTGTACTTAACCAGTCAATAACCACTGGGAATTTATTCGCATTTAACCGGGAAGAGAATATAGAGAGCTCCTTACCGGTGATTCCTTGCTGAATGACTTCAGACGGCTCGCTGGAAAAGCCCATTAACACAATCCGTGCCGCCGGAGAAGCCAGCGTAACCGCTTCTTTCAAAATTGAAGGATGACAAGCCGCATCGATAATTAATGTAGGTTTGATGCCTTTTTCGGCAAAAATCTCGCCAAGTGGTGTTTGACTGTTATTAATCGCCCAGTTCGCTCCGCTCTCTTTAGCTTTTTCCAGTCGTTCATCAATGCGATCAGCAACAATCACGTTTTTGACGTTATAGACCCCTTTTAATACCTGAACGATGGTCAGGCCAATCGGGCCTGCGCCATACACCAGTACGATGTCGTCTTCGGTTGGTTTACCATGTCCGGTGACGTTCGCAGCAATAGTAAAAGGTTCGATCATTACTGCAAATTTATCTGCAACTCCATCGGGGATCTTCCAGGCATTTTTCGCCGGAACAACGGCATATTCACTGAAACCGCCATCAGCATGGACGCCGAGTACTGCTAACGTTGTGCAAACATTCGGCTTACCAATAGAGCACGGATAGCAATGTCCACAGCTCACTACCGGGTCTACCGCAACACGCTCACCGACCCTGGCGCTGTCCACTCCTTCTCCAACTGCATCAATCACGCCAAAAAACTCGTGACCAATAACACGCGGATATTTCGCAAAAGGATTATGTCCACGATATATATGGCTATCCGATCCACAAATCCCGGCAAGTTTTACTTTTACCCGCACTTCACCCGCAGCCGGGTTAGGAATTTCACGTTCGATAATTGCCAGTTGATTCGGTTTTTCAATTAAAATGCTTTTCATTATTGTATGACTCCTTACCAGTTCCACAATGTGCCATCTTCCAGGCGTGCGACGGGCAGATAAGCCGGATCGTACGGATATTTCGCCGCGAGTTTTTCGTCGAACTCGATACCCAGACCCGGCTTGTCGCCTGGGTGCATGTAGCCGTTATCGAATGTCCAGTTATGCGGGAAGACTTCCAGCATCTGCTCGGAGTACCCCATATATTCCTGAACACCGAAGTTCGGAACCCACAAATCAAAATGCAGTGCGGCGGCCATACATACCGGAGACAAATCTGAAGGACCGTGAGAGCCGGTACGGACCTGGTATAAAGAGGCAAAATCAGCGATGCGACGCATACCAGTGATGCCACCGGCATGGGTAATGGTGGTACGAATGTAGTCGATCAGCTGTTCTTCAATCAGCTGTTTGCAATCCCAGATGCTGTTAAAGACTTCCCCTACCGCAATGGGTGTGACCGTATGCTGGCGTATCAGACGGAAGCACTCCTGGTTTTCAGCAGGTGTCGGATCTTCCATCCAGAACAGGCGGTATTGTTCAATGCTTTTGCCAAAACGAGCGGCCTCAATCGGCGTCAGACGATGGTGCATGTCGTGCAGAAGATGTTCGTTAAAACCAAATTTGTTGCGTACGGCTTCAAACAGCTTAGGCGTGAAATCGAGGTATTTTTCCGTCGACCACAGTTGCTCTTCCGGCCACTGGCCTTTGGTAGCAGGTTCGTAGGCCAGACCTTTACCTTTAGACATCCCGTAGGTCGTTTTCATACCCGGTACGCCACACTGCACGCGAATCGCTTTGAAGCCCATCTCTTTATGACGGGCGTAATCTTCCAGCACGTCATCAACGGTATGGCCTGTAGTGTGGCAGTAAACCATCACGCCTTCACGGGATGCGCCCCCGAGCAACTGATACAGCGGCATGTTCGCAGCCTTCGCTTTGATGTCCCACAGCGCCATATCGACAGCAGAAATTGCTGACATGGTTACCGGACCACGACGCCAGTAAGCGCCTTTGTAAAAGAATTGCCAGATGTCTTCAATGCGGTGCGCGTCACGCCCAATGAGCTGCGGACACACGTGATCTTTAAGGTAGGATGCAACGGATAACTCTCGTCCGTTCAGCGTGGCATCCCCCAGCCCGGTGATCCCGTCCTCCGTCGTGATTTTCAGTGTGACAAAATTACGTCCCGGACAGGTGACAAAAACTTCAGCCCCTACAATCTTCATTCTTTATTCCTTACATCTCTTCTTGTGATGTAGGAAATTTACTCAACTGAACTACTACCATACAAGTATAATGATCAAAAAAACGCTAACCGGTCACAAAAAAGGCGCTATGCGCGCCCCCATCCCGCTACGATGATCAACATTCCGCATAGTGCGATCAGCGCACCAGACCAGTCATACAAACTGAGTTTTACACCATCAACAATGCGTAGCCACAGAAGCGCAGTAACGACATAAACGCCACCATAAGCGGCATATACCCGCCCGCTCGCGGCCGGATGCAACGTCAGCAGCCAGACAAATGCGGCCAACGACACGCCAGCCGGGATCAGCAACCATGCTGTCGCACCGCGCTTTAGCCATAGCCAGGGCAAAAAACAGCCCATTATTTCGCACAACGCTGTTATGAAAAAAAGTAGTGTGGTCTTAAGCATTGAAGTTATTCAGTTACATTAGGTTTAAGCATGATACGACAGAATACTGATATCCGCCGACCGGGTATGCCCTACAGCCGGAATAGTGTAGAATTTAGCCCTGTTTTACCGTTTTTCTCGTTCTCATAAAAGGAATTCGCCATGAATAATACACTGAGCAAACGCCTGTGTCTGACGGCAATGCTGACGCTGGCGGCAGTTGTCTACACCTCTTCCTCATTTGCTGAAACCAGCAAACTGATCATTGAGTCCGGAGACAGTGCACAAAGCCGTCAACAAGCTGCAATGGAAAAGGAGCAATGGAACGATACGCGCAATTTGCGTCATAAGGTCAACACGCGTGTAGAGAAAGAGTGGGACAAAGCCGACGCGGCATTTGACAGCCGTGATAAGTGCGAACAGAGCGCTAATATCAATGCGTACTGGGAACCTAATACTCTGCGCTGCTTAGACCGCCGCACTGGCCGTACCGTTGCACCATAATAGTTGTACTCACCAAAGGAATTGTAAGGATACGATATGACAAGCGCCCTCAGTGTTAAGCTGCGCCCGCTGGAGCGTGAAGATTTGCGATTTGTTCATCAGCTTGATAATAACGCCAGCGTCATGCGTTACTGGTTCGAAGAACCATACGAAGCGTTCGTTGAGCTGTCAGATCTCTATGATAAGCACATCCACGACCAAAGCGAACGACGCTTTGTCGTCGAGTGTGACGGTGAAAAAGCAGGACTGGTGGAGCTGGTTGAAATAAACCATGTACACCGTCGGGCTGAATTTCAGATCATTATTTCCCCGGATTTCCAGGGCAAAGGCCTGGCCACGCGAGCAGCAAAACTGGCGATGGATTATGGCTTCACCGTACTTAATTTATACAAGCTGTATCTGATCGTTGATAAGGAAAACGAAAAGGCCATTCATATCTACCGCAAACTTGGATTTATGGTAGAAGGTGAATTGATCCATGAATTCTTTATCAATGGCCAATACCGTAACACCATCCGTATGTGTATCTTCCAGCATCAGTATCTGGCGGAACACAAAGCACCAGGCTCCAACCTGTTACAACCTACTGCGCAGTAATAGCGGTTAGTAGTAGTCAATGGTGTTTTTAATTGAGTAACGATGTTCAACTGCCGGCTTCACGCTCTCGTCTACAATCACAAGCTGGCAGTTGATCGGATTCGCATAATCATCATATTCACACGTCTGTTTGACGTTACCTACAGGGTGATCGTTCAGCAAACTCACAGCGGTATAATCCAGTTTTTTCAACGGATCGGCTGATGGACTGGCCTTCACCTGCAACGTGTTATCCTTGCTGATAGTTGTTTTTCCCAGCGGATACCCTTCAGCATCATACCGGTACTGTACCTTCATTTCTTTCCCGGTTGCGGAGACAACAAAGCCATTATCGTCTGTATCCCACACCACTCCCGCAGACGGCAATTCCGCCAACTGACATTTACCCTGTAGCCGGATCCTTTTTTCCATCGTTTCAGCATCACGGTAGTAGTTGGCGTCCAGCACTAACGCCATTCCGGTATTGTTTTCCACATCGTGCAGTTCCAGCGTGTCAAAACACCCTTCCTGTGAGAGCGCACCGTTAACACGTTTCGTAACTTCACCTTTATCATTAAGCAGCGTCTGACTGAAATCCTTCACCGGACCACGCAGCGGATCGAAATCGAATTCATTGGAGAAACTGGCCATCTCCGGCGTAAAGGAAACCAGTCCTTTGGCGTTGTCACAGCCTACCAGCACCACACACAGGAAACCTAACAGCGTCTGTTTCTTCACATTTTTCACCGGGATAAAGAGATAATTCTCAATCATATTAGCAAATACAGTTATTTACACCAGAAATGCTAATCTTAGTTAATGTCTGTCATGAAAGGAGTTGATGATGAAATTCACCACAGGAATTGCCGCGAGCTTGCTGATAATCGCTTCTCCGCAGGTTCTGGCTGCGCCAGCCTCATGCGAGAGAGTTAAAAGTGATATCGAGCAACGCATCATTAATAATGGTGTTGCGGAATCGAGCTTTACGCTGAATATCGTGCCTAACGACCAGGCCGATCAACCGGATTCCCAGGTTGTCGGGCACTGTGCGAACGATACACATAAGATCCTCTATATCCGTACCAACAGCGGAAATACCTCCACTAATAATAGCGCTGCCCAGGATGGGCACGCAGCCGAACCGCAATAAATCCCCCCCTCCGTTCGCGGAGGGTTACCCCTGGTTTGATATGCATTAATACGGCGTACCCATAAGTAGGTAAAATAACCCTATCATTAGCATGCTATTTATTTCGTTGTAAAATCAAATATATAGCGATAACTAAAATGGGGTGAATGATGTCTGAAGTAAAGCAATATGGAGGTATTAGTCGTAGAGAGTTAGTTAAATCCTCAGCGATAGGATCGCTAGCGCTTGCAGCTGGGGGTATCTCGCTCCCCTTTGGAATGCGTACCGCAGCCGCTGCGGTGCAACAGGCGATACAACCAGCTAAAGAAAAAGTGGTTTGGGGGGCTTGTTCCGTCAACTGCGGCAGCCGGTGTGCTCTGCAACTCCACGTTAAAGATGACGAGGTGGTGTGGGTTGAATCTGATAACACAGGGGATGATATCTATGGTCATCACCAGGTTCGAGCCTGCCTGAGAGGCCGTTCGATTCGTCGGAGAATTAACCATCCGGACCGGCTTAATTACCCCATGAAACGCGTTGGCAAACGTGGCGAGGGTAAATTTGAGCGCATTAGCTGGCAGGAAGCACTAGATACCATCAGCGCCAGCTTGAAAAATACAGTGCAGAAGTACGGTAACGAGGCGGTGTATATCAACTACACCTCAGGCATTGTGGGCGGCAATATTACACGCTCCTCCCCTTACGCCTCGCTGGTTGCTCGTATGATGAACTGCTATGGCGGTTTCCTTAGTCATTATGGTACTTACAGTACCGCGCAAATCGCTGCCGCAATGCCCTACACCTACGGCTCAAACTTAGGTAACAGCACCTCTGATATCGAAAACACAAAACTGGTGGTGATGTTCGGCAATAACCCCGCTGAAACGCGCATGAGCGGAGGCGGTATCACGTACTTCCTGGAACAAGCCCGGGAACGTTCAAATGCCCGAATGATTGTCATCGATCCGCGTTATACCGACACCGCAGCCGGTCGTGAAGACGAGTGGATCCCTATCCGCCCAGGCACAGACGCTGCACTGGTAGCGGGGATCGCATGGGTGCTCATTAATGAGGCGCTTGTCGATCAGGAATTTCTCGACAAATACTGCGTCGGTTATGACGAGAAAACGCTTCCGGCAGACGCGCCAGCCAACGGACACTACAAGGCCTATATCCTGGGCGACGGCCATGACGGTATCGCTAAAACACCACAGTGGGCATCTCATATCACCGGGATCCCAGCCGACCGTATTATTAAACTGGCGAGAGAAACCGGCTTACATTTGTCAGGGCTGGGGGCCACAGCGCCAGGCTAACGGGGAACTTGCCTCACGCGCTATTGCGATGCTGCCTATTCTTACCGGCAATGTCGGCATTAACGGCGGCAACAGTGGTGCACGTGAGTCAACCTACACCATTACGATTGAACGCATGCCGATACCGGAAAACCCGGTCAAAACGCAGATTTCCGTCTTTACCTGGACAGACGCTATCACCCGTGGCCCGGAAATGACCGCCCTCCGGGATGGTGTGCGTGGTAAAGATAAACTCGACGTACCGATTAAATTTATCTGGAACTACGCAGGTAACACCATCACTAACCAGCATTCAGATATCAATAAAACGCACGAGATCCTCCAGGATGACACGAAATGCGAAATGATCGTGGTCATTGAGAATTTTATGACGTCCTCGGCCAAATATGCCGATATCCTGCTACCTGATTTGATGACCGTCGAACAGGAAGACATCATTCCTAACGATTACGCTGGCAACATGGGATATCTCATTTTCATTCAACCAGCAACATCTCCAAAGTTTGAACGTAAGCCGATCTACTGGATTATGAGCGAAGTCGCGAAACGTCTTGGCGACGACGTATATCAAAAGTTTACTGAAGGACGCACTCAGGAGCAGTGGTTACAGTATTTGTACGCAAAAATGCTGGCAAAAGACCCTGCACTCCCTTCGTATGATGAACTGAAGAAAATGGGGATCTATAAACGAAAAGATCCTAACGGACACTTTGTCGCCTACAAAAAATTCCGTGAAGATCCTGAGGGAAATCCGCTTAAAACACCTTCAGGCAAGATTGAAATCTATTCCAGCCGGCTGGCAAAAATTGCCAGTACCTGGGAACTGCAAAAAGATGAAGTCATTAGCCCACTTCCTGTCTATGCGTCAACATTTGAAGGCTGGGACGATCCCAAACGCAACACATTCCCGCTCCAACTGTTTGGTTTTCATTACAAATCTCGTACGCACTCAAGCTACGGCAATATTGACGTCCTGCAGGCATCATGTCGCCAGGAAGTCTGGATAAATCCTGTGGATGCGCAGAAACGTGGGATTGCCAATGGCGATATAGTGCGGGTATTTAACGACCGTGGTGAGGTACGAATTCCCGCAAAAGTGACGCCACGCATTCTCCCAGGAGTCAGCGCAATGGGCCAGGGTGCCTGGCACGACGCCGATATGTCTGGCGACAAAATTGACCATGGCGCATGTGTGAACACGCTAACGACCCAACGTCCGTCACCGTTAGCCAAAGGCAACCCACAGCATACAAACCTGGTCGAGATTGAGAAGGTTTAAGGATTAGCTTATGAATGCGCAATACGGATTTTTTATTGATTCCGCCCGTTGCACGGGTTGTAAGACCTGCGAACTGGCCTGTAAAGACTATAAAGATTTAACTCCGGATGTTAGCTTCCGCCGTATTTACGAATACGCAGGTGGCGACTGGCAGGAAGATAACGGTGTCTGGCATCAGAATGTCTTTGCTTATTACCTCTCCATCGCGTGTAACCATTGTGAAGATCCGGCCTGTACAAAGGTCTGCCCGAGCGGCGCAATGCACAAGCGCGAAGATGGCTTTGTTGTCGTGGATGAGGACGTGTGTATTGGCTGTCGCTATTGTCATATGGCCTGCCCTTACGGCGCGCCGCAGTACAATGCCGCCAAAGGGCATATGACCAAATGCGACGGCTGCCACGATCGTGTTGCCGAAGGGAAAAAACCAATCTGCGTTGAATCCTGCCCGCTACGTGCGCTGGATTTCGGCCCGATTGATGAACTGCGTAAAAAGCACGGAGAGCTGGCTGCCGTTGCGCCACTTCCCGGTGCACACTTCACTAAACCGAATATCGTGATCAAACCTAACACCAATAGCCGTCCAACCGGGGATACCTCCGGTTATCTGGCAAACCCGAGGGAGGTGTAAAATGGGAAATGGATGGCATGAATGGCCGCTGGTACTGTTTACAGTTCTCGGTCAATGCGTGGCTGGCGCGCTTATTGTTAGCGGACTGTGTTGGTTTACTGCCAAAGACGATGACGCAAGAAAACATATCGTTCGCAGAATGTTCTTTCTGTGGGTAGTAATGGGAGTCGGGTTTCTTGCCTCGGTAATGCACCTGGGTTCACCACTTCGTGCGCTTAACTCACTAAACAGAGTTGGCGCATCAGCGCTGAGTAATGAAATCGCCAGTGGATCGCTTTTTTTTGCGGTTGGTGGAATCTGGTGGCTGGTGGCTTTTCTCGATAAAATGCCGGCCACATTAGGTAAAATCTGGCTACTGGTGAGCATGATCCTCGGCGTAGTGTTTGTCTGGGCAATGACGAACGTTTATCAGATAGATACGGTGCCAACCTGGTATAATGGATATACCACCACGGCATTTTTCATGACCGTGCTGCTGACTGGCCCACTATTCGCCGCGCTCCTGTTGCGTGTCGTTGGCGTCTCATTTAACGCCGCCACATTCGCTACTATTAGTGTGCTGGGTTTGCTAATTTGCGTGGCCGTCATTGTTCTACAGGGCATGTCACTTGGCGCTATCCACAGTTCAGTACAACAGGCAAATGCACTGGTTCCTGACTATGGAATTCTGCAGGTTTGGCGCATCATGCTGCTGACCGCGGGTCTGGGTTGCTGGATTTGCCCTCTGATCCGTCGCAAAGACCCGCACATTGCAGGGCTGGCGTTGGGTTTAATTTTAGTGCTTGCCGGTGAACTCATCGGACGTGGCTTGTTTTATGGTTTGCATATGACAGTCGGTATGGCTGTTGCAGGTTAACTTTCGAGTGCGGGGAGACCCGCACTTTTCAGGATTGTTTGCATGACCCATTTTTCACAACGTGACAACTTTTCTACCGCGGCGCGCGTGCTGGGAGCGCTGTTTTACTTTGCGCCAGACAGCGATGAAGCGGCTCCGTTAGTCTCATCATTAACCGCCGATGGCTGGCAGGCCCAGTGGCCGCTGTCAGAGAATATCCTCTCCCCGCTGGTTGTACAGTTTCAGACCGAAGTCGATGAAACGCTCCCAGAGGCCTGGCAGCGTTTGTTTATCGGTCCTTATACGCTTCCCTCTCCGCCCTGGGGCTCATTCTGGCTGGATCGTGAGAACGTTCTATTTGGCGACTCAACGCTGGCATTACGTCAGTGGATGCGTGACAACGGCATCCAGTTTGAAATGCAGCAGAATGAACCGGAAGATCACTTTGGCTCCCTGTTGTTACTGACTGCCTGGCTTGCCGAAAACGAACGTCACACCGAGTGCGAACAATTGCTGGCCTGGCATCTGTTACCGTGGTCCGCACGTTTCCTTGAGGTCTTTACCGAAAAAGCGGATCATCCGTTTTATCAGGCTCTGGGAGAACTGGCTCGCCTGACGCTGGCAGAATGGCAGTCGCAGTTATTGATCCCCGTAGCCATTAAGCCACTATTTCGTTAATTTCTTCCGTGGCAGGGTTTTGCCCTGCCGTTTTGTCCGGCGTTTCGCACGCGGTGCTTTTGCTTCCGGCAACAATTCCCCGCAAAATAGATCGTCTGAATTTTCCTGTCTGGCAAACCATGCATCATTTACATGCTTATCCTGACCTGCGCACCATGTTTCGCCGCCTGCTGTTTGCCGCACTGACTGGCATTCTGGCCGCGTTAGCCGTCGCAGGGTTTCGCCACGCCATGCTACTCCTTGAATGGCTTTTCCTGAGCAACGATACGGGCAGTTTAGTTAATGCGGCCACGAACCTGTCACCACTGCGTCGGATGCTCACACCTGCGTTAGGTGGACTTGCTGCAGGGTTACTGCTCTGGGGCTGGCAAAAATTCAACCAGTTGCGTCCGCAAGCGCCCACAGATTATATGGAAGCTTTGCAAACTGACGGGCAGCTCGACGTTGGCGCAAGCCTGGTGAAATCGCTGGCGTCATTACTGGTTGTCGCCAGCGGGAGTGCCATTGGTCGGGAAGGTGCAATGATCTTGCTGGCAGCGTTGGCAGCCTCATATTTTGCCCAACGCTTTACACCGCGTACAGAATGGAAACTGTGGATTGCCTGCGGTGCTGCCGCTGGTATGGCCGCAGCCTATCATGCGCCACTGGCGGGCAGTTTGTTTATTGCCGAAGTTCTGTTTGGCACATTGATTCTGGCATCGTTGGGACCGGTGGTCGTATCTGCCGTCGTTGCACTGTTGACCACGGATGTGCTCAGCGACAGCAACGCCCTGCTATATACCGTGCACTTATCGCGGGAGCTGCATGCGCTTGAGTATGTGATGATTGTCTGCACCGGTCTGGTTGCTGGGGTTTGCGGGCCACTCTTCATATGGCTTATGACCATCAGCCACAACGTATTTTTACGTCTGAAGCTTTCACCTCCGTGGCAACTGGCATTGGGAGGACTTATTGTTGGCCTGCTCTCGTTACTGACACCGACTGTCTGGGGAAATGGTTACAGCGTAGTGCAGTCGTTTTTACTCTCCCCACCGCTGTTGTCGATTGTCAGTGGGATTTTTATCTGCAAATTACTCGCTGTGCTCGCCAGCAGTGGGTCAGGCGCGCCTGGGGGCGTGTTTACGCCAACTCTGTTTGTCGGACTGTCAATTGGTATGCTGTTTGGTCGCGTGTGGGGACTCTGGCTTCCCGGTACGGATGAGATTGCAGTTTTGCTTGGATTAGCGGGGATGGCCACACTGTTGGCGGCAACAACACATGCGCCAATCATGTCGACATTGATGGTTTGCGAGATGATCGGGGAGTATCGTCTGCTCCCCGGCTTGTTGATTGCTTGTGTCGTTGCTTCAGTGCTGTCCCGAACGTTACACCAGGACTCTGTCTACCGACAACACATTACCCAGCATTGACAGGCGGATGTACTGAGCCAACTCGCGCTGCTCAGCGCGAGGCAGGTAAGGCAATTCGCCAATCAGCGGTGCCGGTAACTTTTTGCTGAGCACATCAATGATTTCCGCATAATGCGCCAGTCCCGGATTGATTCGGTTCGCTACCCAGCCAATTAGCGGCAGTCCATCGCTGGCGATAGCCTGCGCCGTCAGAATGGCATGATTAATACAGCCTTCCTGAATACCCACCACCATCAACACGGGCAGTTGTTCCTGCACCACCCACTCCGATAAAGGACGCAGATCGTTCATCAGACTGCGCCAGCCACCGGTACCTTCGACGACAACGTGATCAACCTTCTCGCTCAGACTCGCAAGCCCGTTTGACAACAAGGTGTAATTGACAGGCCCGCTATGTGCCACGCTACTTTCGTCTTCGCTCAGAGCAATAGGGTTGATTGCCTCGTAAGGCAATTCAATTGAAGAAACACTTTGCAGCACCAGCGCATCTTTATTGCGCATACCTTCAGGTGTTTCTTTGCTTCCTTTGGCCACGGGTTTATAACCCGCAACACTTTTACCACCTGACGCTAACGCTTGTAGTAATGCGCGGGAAACCACTGTCTTCCCAACAGAAGTGTCTGTACCTGTAATAAAGAAACGCTTCAGCATCACTAACTCCACCGTTATGCTTCGAAATATAAGCCAGGAAAATAAAACAGTGGAGAAAGTCTAAGGTATGAGAGCCAGGACCAGCTTGAGATAGCGCAATTTTTCGTACGACAGTTAAAAAATGTTAACCCTGTAATAGACGAATCAACAAAGAACCGTTATACATCGCGTCCTTCACGAGCGCGGCCCCCGCCATTGTCCCTTGATTAGTAAATTGCGTACTCTCTACCACAATGTGTCGACTGTATGCCGGAAGCGCCTGTTGACGAATGCAGTCAGCAATAGTCGGGAACAATATATCTGCTGCTTTACTGAGCGGAGATCCAATAAGAATCTTTTGCGGATTGAACAAGTTCACCATAATGGCCAGAATTCGACCAACATGGGTGCCGACGCCGCTAATGATATCTTTCGCTAATAAATCGCCCTGCATGGCCGCCAGACACAGTGAGTCCACCGTCAGCGGTTGTCCGTGCAGTGAGGAACTCATCGACTGCTTAAGTCGTACCTGCGCCAGCTCAAGAACACTGTCAACACTGGCAATCGTTTCCAGACAACCATGGTTTCCGCAATAACACCGTTTCCCGTAAGGGTCGACCTGCGTATGGCCAATTTCGACCAGACTGCTACTCCCGGCATGCAGCAAATGACCGTCGGTGATCACCCCTGCACCCACATTGTGGTCAATCACCACCTGAATAACATCGCGGGCACCGCGCGAAGCGCCAAAAAGTGCCTCAGCCATGGTCCAGGCGCTGATATCGTGCTGAATGTACACGGGCACACCGGTGTGCTGCTCGAGGGCTTCGCCCAGCGGCATCTCTTTAACATCTTCGTAAAACGGCATGCGATGAACGATGCCATTTTCTGTATCGATGATACCTGGTAAGGTGATAGCGATAGAGGTTAATCGCTCAAGCTTTTGCTGATGGCGGATAAAAAACTGATCGACCTGTGTAATAACACGAGTCAGCAGAGGAATCTCGGAGACAAGCGGCATTTCAAGGCAATCTTCAACCACCAGCTTGCTGCTGAGGTCGCGTAACGCAAGAAAAATCTCGCCACGACTGATACGAATCGATAAGTAGTGCCACGCTTCCGTTTCGACCACCAGACCAACGGCCGGACGCCCGCGACTCCCTGCTTCTTTTATTTCCAGTTCTTGCACCAGATGTGCTTCAAGCATTTCCCGAACAATTTTTGTAATACTGGCAGGCGCCAATTGTGCCAGGCGAGAGAGATCAATACGCGACACCGGTCCTAACTGATCAATCAGGCGATAAACTGCGCCCGCATTGGTCTGTTTAATTTGATCGATATGCCCAGGCTGACTATCAGCAACCACCACTTACTCCCTTTATTTTCGCGCTCCGAAATAATCTGTAGGCTATGGTGAAGCACTTCAATGGCTTCCGTCAACTTTTTACTTAGCCGTGTGATTTACTGCACATTTTCAACCATTTTTAAACTAAATTAACCGCACTGAACGGCCGCTAAAAGCTGCTGGCGAAAGCGTTGCGCAGCGTAACTCTGCTCACGGTGTTTGGGCCACACCAGCCACATTTCAGACACGGCATCTTCTTCCGCAATGGGGATCCAACACATTTCATACAACTGCACGCGTTTAAATGAGGCTGGCAGAATGGAAACCCCTAATCCTGCGGCCACCAGTCCGATAATGGTCATGGCTTCCCCAACCTCCTGAGCGATGGTCGGCGTGAGGCCATAGCGACGCATCAGGCCAAGAATATCATCATACAGGCCGGTCCCCACATGCGGGTCAAAAAAGACAAACGGTTCATTCGCCAGTTCAGCCAGTGTGACAACCGGCTTTTGCGCCAAAGGATGTACACGAGGGATCATTGCCATCAGTGGTTCATGCAGGATGACCTCCCAGCTTAGCGTGTCAGGGAGTTGCGTATTACGCAGGAGTCCCAGATCCAGCGTCCCCTCATTGAGCGGGGCAATTTGCTCACGCGTATTCATTTCACGGGTTTGCATATGCACCGCGGGGTAGCACTGGCGAAAGAGAGACAGCGTATCTGAAACTGCTTTAATAAATGGTGCTGACGAGGTAAAGCCAATTCGCAGTTCCCCTGCTTCTCCCAGATGCAAACGCTCTGCTCTTGCCGACGCCTCATTCACTAACCCCAGGATCTGTCGGCTGTCTGCCAGAAACTGCTTGCCTGCGGCTGTCAGGGCCACGCTACGATTTGTACGCGCCAGAAGACGTGCCCCAACTTGCTGTTCGAGGATTTGGATCTGTTGACTCAACGGAGGTTGTGAAATATTCAGCCTTGCCGCCGCACGGCCAAAATGAAGTTCTTCTGCAACCGCCACAAAGTAGCGCAGGTGACGCAGTTCAATATTCATATTTTTAAAATATTATTTGAGATTATTAATATATTAGACAGAATATTGGGATTTTCATACCCTTAAGGCTGGTACTGTAGACGTAATGATTGAGCAAGGATTTCAAGTGAGTCGTACAACTATTGTCGATACCGCACCGGCAAGCGATATTGATAAACAAATTATCACCCCGCCGGATGGTTATATAAAACGCGGTACCTCCTCTTTTATGCGCGTCACACTGGCGCTCTTTTCTGCCGGACTGGCGACATTTGCTCTCCTCTATTGCGTGCAGCCCATACTGCCAGTGCTGTCGCATGAATTTGGGGTATCTCCAGCCAGTAGTAGTATTTCACTTTCTATCTCAACCGCGATGCTCGCTATTGGTTTACTGTTTACCGGTCCTCTTTCCGATGCAATTGGCCGCAAGCCGGTGATGGTGACCGCGCTGCTGTTAGCATCCTGCTGTACCCTGCTTTCGACAATGATGACCAGTTGGCACGGAATTTTAATCATGCGCGCGCTGATTGGTCTGTCACTAAGTGGCGTCGCAGCAGTAGGAATGACGTATCTCAGTGAGGAGATTCATCCCAGCTTTGTGGCCTTCTCGATGGGCTTATATATCAGTGGTAACTCGATTGGTGGCATGAGCGGTCGTTTGATCAGTGGCGTATTTACCGACTTTTTTAACTGGCGAATCGCGCTGGCAGCTATCGGTTGTTTTGCCCTGGCTTCCGCGCTGATGTTCTGGAAAATATTACCGGAATCCCGTCACTTCAGGCCCACATCGTTGCGACCTAAGACGCTGTTTATCAACTTCCGTTTGCACTGGCGTGACAGAGGTTTACCGCTGCTTTTCGCGGAAGGTTTCTTGTTGATGGGCTCATTCGTCACGCTGTTTAACTACATCGGCTATCGCCTGATGCTGTCTCCCTGGGAACTCAGCCAGGCGATTGTTGGGTTGCTGTCCGTCGCTTACCTGACCGGAACCTGGAGTTCGCCAAAAGCGGGTTCAATGACCACGCGTTATGGTCGTGGTCCGGTGATGTTGTTCTCAACAGGGGTGATGCTGTTTGGTCTGCTGATGACGTTATTCACGTCGCTATGGTTAATATTTGCCGGAATGTTGCTCTTTTCTGCGGGTTTCTTTGCGGCACATTCCGTGGCCAGCAGTTGGATCGGCCCACGGGCTAAACGTGCTAAAGGCCAGGCCTCTTCACTGTATCTGTTCTCTTATTACCTGGGGTCGAGCATTGCAGGTACGCTGGGGGGTGTGTTCTGGCATAACTACGGCTGGAACGGCGTGGGCGGATTTATTGCGCTGATGCTGATCCTCGCCCTGCTCGTTGGCTCCTGCTTGCACCACCGATTACATGCATAAAATATGTTGCCCTGGGATGCAAAACATTACCAGGGCAGCAATATGGACTACGATGATGCCAGCATCGCCTGGGCTCCAATTTGCAGGCCAATAACCGTTCCATTCATCAGAATATGCAGCACTATCGGCATCAGAATTCCGTTGCTTTTTATTCTGGCAATGATCAACACCAGCGAAACAATAAACAGCAGCAGTAGCGTTCTCATGTCCATATACTGCGTATGCATCAGCGCAAATATCGCCGAAACCACTAGCGACGTCAGCCATGTTTTATCATTGAACCAGTACTGAAAGGCGTTGAACAGGCAACCTCTGAACACCATTTCTTCATAAATCGGCGCAACAAATATCAGGGTCAGACTCGATAACCAGAGCGCGTAACTGCTCAGTGACACCTGAGTTGTAACCCATTCTTCATTCTGTCTGATACCCAGCACCCATGGCATGACGAACTGCACCACCAAAAGCGCCGTGAACAAAATAGCAAACCATCTTATGTTGAAGCTCCCTTTCCCTAAGCCTTTTCTTTGACGAAAGAAGAAATAATACAGTGGTACCAGCACGACGAACTCCGCGATAAACAGCAGCGGAAAAAGTAAACCCTTCGCCTGTAATGTCTGGCTTTCAGAAAAGAATAGCGGGATGAACGTGATGCCAAACATCAACAAAAACATCGAAAAGCAGCCAGATACCGCCTTTGTCCTGGCAATATAATCGTTACTTACTTCCTGTCGCACACCCTCTCCTTGACAAAATGTTATGTCAGTCGTTCTAAAGATAATTTTTGTTTATGATAAAAAGTATCATTATCATTTACAACCTACCAAAATTACATCGCATCCGTGATGAATGGGTAAATGCCTAAAATCACGTTAGACTCTCAAGTCTGGTCCATCAGAACGAGAACTAAAAAATGAGTAACACTGCTAATTATCAACAGCTCACCCGCACCTTCCAGCGGCTCTCTCGCTTCTCCCATCTCTCGGCTATCGCCAGTTGGGATATGTTTACCATGATGCCTTCCGGCGGCAGCAAAGCCCGGGGCGAAGCTCTGGCAGAACTGAGCGTACTTGAGCATCAACTTTTAACCGATCCTAATGTGGCAAAATGGATTGCCGCCGCCGAGCAGGAGGATCTTAGCGATATAGAGCAGGCGAATCTGCGCGAGATGTCGCGGTTGCATCATCAGGCTGCGCTGCTGCCGGAATCGCTGGTAGAAGCAAAATCGCTGGCGGGTAGCCGCTGTGAACATGCCTGGCGCAGTCAACGTCCGGCAAATGACTGGGAAGGTTTTGCTGAGAATCTGAAAGACGTTGTTAAATATAGCCGTGAAGAAGCCAAACTGCGGGCCGAGGCCAAAGGATGTACGCCTTACGATGCGTTGCTGGATGTATTTGAACCAGAAATGACCAGCGCGCGGCTGGACGGACTTTTCACAGACCTAAAAAGCTGGCTTCCGGATCTGTTAAATAAGGTAGTGGCGAAACAGTCTCAACAGTCACTCATCGCGCCGGTTGGCCCCTTCCCAACAGCAATCCAGCGCGAGTTAGGCCTTGAAACGATGACTCGGCTGGGATTCGACTTTACGGCCGGTCGACTGGACATTAGTGCGCATCCATTCTGCGGCGGCGTACCGGAAGATGTTCGTATTACCACGCGTTATGATGAAAACGAATTGCTCAGCGCACTTTTTGGCGTCATCCATGAAACCGGTCACGCCCGATATGAACAAAATCTGCCGCGCAACTGGGCCGGACAACCTATCGCACTGGCTCGTTCAACCGCAATTCATGAATCCCAAAGTCTGTTCTTTGAAATGCAACTTGGCCGCAGTCAGGCATTTCTGAAGGGACTAATTCCAGCGGTTAAAAAGCATTTTGGCGATCAGCCTGCGTTTGAACAACAAAACTTCATCGCCTGGAACCAACAAGTGAAGCCTGGCTTTATCCGCGTGGATGCTGATGAGGTCAGCTATCCCGCTCATGTTATTCTGCGCTATGAAATTGAGCGTGCGTTGATTAACGGCGACATTGAAGTTGATGATATCCCGGCGTTGTGGAATGAGAAAATGCAGGCATGGCTCGGACTTTCAACAATCGGCAATTATCGCAATGGTTGTATGCAGGATATCCACTGGACCGACGGTGGGTTTGGCTATTTCCCTTCTTATACGCTGGGCGCCATGTATGCAGCACAGTTGTTTAGTGCGGCAAACCGCGCATTGCCTGATTTAGAAAGTGCCATTGCGCAAGGTGAATTTGGCACCCTGTTTGACTGGCTGCATCAGAATGTCTGGCAACATGGCAGCCGTTATACCACCGAACAGCTTATTATCCAGGCCACCGGCGAACCTCTCAGCAGTCGCTATTTCCGCGCCCATCTGGAAGCCCGTTATCTGTAATCGCTTACCGTGAGTCATTGTACATATCGTTACATGCCGATACCAATGACTCACGGAAGCCTCGAGATTACAGCGATATAGTTATTTCAACGGCCCCGCAGTGGGGTTGAATGAAAAACCAAATCGAGGGTATGAGAATGAAAAAAGTATTAGCTCTGGTTGTTGCCGCTGCTATGGGTCTGTCTTCTGCTGCTTTTGCTGCTGAAACAACTGCTACCACCGCTCCGGCGGCTGCTGCGACCACAAAAGCAGCCCCGGCAAAAACAACGCATCATAAAAAACAGCATAAAGCCGCTGAGCAGAAAGCTCAGGCCGCTAAAAAACACACTAAAAAATCTGCAACCAAACCTGCTGTAGAACAAAAAGCACCAGAGCAGAAAGCTCAGGCTGCGAAAAAACATACCAAAAAAGCGGCAACTAAACCTGCTGCAGAACAAAAAGCACCAGAGCAGAAAGCTCAGGCTGCGAAAAAACACAGCAAAAAAGCAGTAAAACACGAAGCCGCTAAACCTGCTGCTCAACCGGCCGCATAAGACATCAGTAATAACAATGGCGTCCCCCACGCCATCGCATACGGCGCTAAGTCTTCCTGATTTAGCGCCGCCTTTCGGAGGGTAAAATGGTGTCACATTACCGCTTTGAGTTCATTCTTATTACACTGATAATTTGCGCCCTAATTGCTACGCACTTTTATCTTTCCTGAGTGTAGTTATCTGATTTTACTCCCACTTTCCCACCGTCCCGTCTATAGTATTAACTGAGGGTTTGCTGTTAATAATCATAATTCCCCACCAGAGTGTGATATGCATAAAACCATTGCGGTATTACTGGGTTCAATTTGTTTTTTTCCTGTCGTTGCGCATGCGGATCAGCCCACAACGACCAGCAAAGATGCTGACGATATAAAAACGCTATTTTTTGGGCATGACGATCGCGTACAGATTACTGATCCGACACAGTCCCCCTGGGACGCTATAGGACAACTGGAAACCGCCAGCGGTAACCTGTGTACAGCAACGCTCATCTCACCTCATCTGGCCCTGACTGCCGGACATTGTTTATTGACCCCACCCAAAGGCAGACCAGATAAAGCTGTCGCGCTGCGCTTCGTATCGAAAAAAGGCGTCTGGCGCTATGAAATCCACGGTATTGAGGGTCGGGTTGATGCTTCACTTGGCAAGCGTTTAAAAGCGGATGGCGACGGCTGGATAGTGCCACCTTCCGCGGCTCCCTGGGATTTTGGTCTGGTGGTGTTGCGTTATCCTCCCAGCGGAATCACACCACTTCCCTTATTTGAAGGCGATAAAACTGAGTTAACTGCGGCGTTGAAAACCGCCGATCGCAAAGTGACTCAGTCAGGCTACCCCGAAGATCACCTGGATGACCTGTATGCGCATCAGGACTGCGTTGTTACCGGCTGGGCGCAAAATACCGTGTTGTCACATCAATGCGATACGCTCCCGGGAGACAGCGGTTCTCCACTGATGTTGAAAACCGATTCCGGTTGGCAATTGATTGGCGTGCAAAGCTCTGCTCCGGCGGCAAAAGATCGCTGGCGGGCCGATAATCGTGCCATTTCCGTTACCGGATTTCGCGATAAGCTGAACGCTTTGATAAAGGATTAACATTGTGCTGCCCGCGTTTGCAGGCAGCACTAACATCAGGCAAGTTTTATCATAATCATTCCGGCCAGGAGTAATGCCAGGCCAATCCAGCCTTTATTATTCAGGCGCTGCCCAAAAAGCACCCATCCTGCAGCCAGCGTTGCGGCAATCCCAAATCCGCCCCACAAAGCGTAGGCAACTGAAAGATCGATGCCCTTTACCGCCTGAGAGAGTGCACTAAAGGCAGCCAATACGGCAACCAATGACAGTACGCCATACGCCTTGCGACGAAAACCATCAGAAAATTTCAAAAATACGTTAGCGACGATTTCCAGAACAATGGCCATACCCAACCATGCACCGTGAACCCACTCAAACTGCTGCATGGGTCACCTCCCTCCTCGCTTTAGACGGCTTACGCGTACCCGACTTGATCAGGACAATGCCTAACACCAGCGAGACCAGACCGGCAACCTTCATCGTGGATAAGGTTTCATCAAATAACAGCACGCTAAACAACGTAATAAATAAAATACCAATGCCTTCCCACAAAGCATAGGCCACGCCGAGTGCTATTTTTTTAACGGCAAAACTGAGAAAAATATACGATAAGGCGATCATTACCAGCATTAAAATAAAGCCTGTATTGCCATGGCCTACGCTTGCCCATTTCATCGAAAGCGTTCCGGTAATTTCAGCCGCAATGGCCAGACCTAATAAAATCCAGTAAAACATGATGCTTCTCCTGCTTGAGAATATAGTCCTTTGGGCCTACTGCATGCAGCAAACCAAAAAATAGAATCAGATAGCTCAGCGCATAACGCCAGCTCAGGCAGAAGAAGGGACTAAAGCGCGTTGCGCCAGTGTTGCTCACCCGCAAGCAGGAAAGTAGAGGAGGTACGAAGAAGTGTAGGTAAACGCAAAAAAAGCCTGAACATATTGTCCATAATATTACAATTATCCGCAGTGTTGCTTCTCGTCATCGCGGATGATAATTGTCCTCGGTAGTTAAACACAGATGATTTGTATCATAGGTTCATTACGAACTCAAAACCTTTTCACTTCTTTACCCGGTTCGTTTGCTTTTTGTTAGGACGGCTCGACACAAGTCACATTATTATTTCAGGTACAGTTTCAAAAATAAAAATTCAGGAATAAACATGGCGAAACCGATCATCACCCTTAACGGTCTAAAATTAGTCATCATGCTGGGCATGTTGGTTATCATTCTTACCGGCATTCGCTTCGCCGCCGATATCATCGTGCCATTTATCCTGGCGTTATTTATCGCGGTGGTACTTAATCCGATGGTTCGGCGCATGGTAAAACTTCGCATACCTCGAGTAGTAGCAGTGTCATTGCTGATTGTTATTATTGTCATGCTAATGGTGCTGCTTTTGGCTTATTTAGGTACATCCTTAAATGAACTGGCGCGCACGCTTCCACAATACCGTTCATCGTTGGTTATCCCGCTGAAAAATATCGAGCCGTGGCTACAGCGCGCTGGGATCGGCGTCTCCGTGGACGAGCTTGTCAAATATATCGATCCCAACGCTGCAATGACGCTGGTCACCAATTTACTGACACAACTTTCCAATGCTATGTCATCGATTTTTTTGCTGCTGTTGACGGTTGTTTTTATGCTGCTGGAAGTACCGCAACTGCCCTGTAAACTGCAACAGATGATGAGCCGACCACTTGAAGGAATGGCGGCAATTCAACGAGCGATCGACAGCGTCTCGCACTACCTGGTACTAAAAACGGCTATCAGTATCGTCACCGGACTGGTTGCCTGGGGCATGCTTGCAGCGCTGGATGTACGCTTCGCCTTTGTCTGGGGCTTACTGGCCTTCGCGCTCAACTATATTCCTAATATCGGTTCAGTACTGGCGGCCATTCCACCTATTGCTCAGGTGCTGGTATTTAGTGGTTTTTATGATGCGCTGGTGGTACTGGCGGGTTATCTGGTGATTAATCTGGTATTCGGCAATATCCTCGAACCCCGCATTATGGGACGCGGGCTGGGACTCTCCACACTGGTAGTGTTTCTGTCGTTAATCTTTTGGGGTTGGTTGCTCGGACCGGTGGGTATGCTACTTTCCGTGCCGCTGACCATCATCGTTAAAATTGCGCTTGAGCAAACTGAAGGCGGTCAAAGCATTGCCGTCCTGCTTAGCGACCTCAACAAAACGTAAATCGCAGTTGTGTTAAAGAGCGCTATAGAGATGCTCTGCACGGTTTTGACGTATACAAGATGGCCGGTACCAGAGTGTTTTTTCGCATCGGGTCAGGCATCGGAAGAATGGCATACCCAATGCACGGGATCTTTATACAAAAACGGCCTCCGAAGAGGCCGTCGTATTTTTTGCTAATGTATTACAGCGCTTTCAGAATAGCGTCCACGCTGGCTTTGGCATCACCAAACAGCATATGGGTGTTATCTTTAAAGAACAGCGGGTTCTGCACACCAGCATAACCGGTATTCATTGAACGTTTGAACACGATAACGTTTTGCGCTTTCCACACTTCCAGCACCGGCATACCGGCAATTGGACTGCGCGGATCGTCCTGCGCCGCCGGGTTCACCGTGTCGTTCGCACCGATAACCAGCACGGTATCGGTATCGGCGAAATCATCATTGATCTCATCCATTTCCAGCACGATGTCATATGGCACTTTGGCTTCCGCCAACAGAACGTTCATATGACCAGGCAGGCGCCCCGCTACCGGGTGAATACCAAAACGCACCTTAATGCCGCGCGCACGCAGTTTCTCAGTGATTTCAGCGACCGGATATTGAGCCTGAGCCACTGCCATACCGTAGCCTGGGGTAATGATCACCGAATGCGAGTTTTTCAGCATTTCCGCCGTATCTTCCGCATTAATTTCACGATGTTCACCTGCTTCCTCGGCATCACCAGCGGAAGAGCCATCGGTACCAAAACCACCGGCAATAACGCTGATGAACGAGCGGTTCATCGCCTTACACATAATGTAAGACAGGATCGCACCCGAAGAACCAACCAGCGCGCCGGTTACAATCAACAGGTCGTTGCTTAACATAAAGCCTGCTGCCGCTGCCGCCCATCCTGAATAGGAGTTCAGCATTGAAACCACAACCGGCATATCTGCCCCACCGATAGACGCCACCAGATGCCAGCCGAAAGCCAGCGCAATAATGGTCATCACCAGCAGAGCCAGAACCTGCAGCCCTACGCTTTCGGTACGAACAAATACCACCAACAGCAGGAACGAAACAACCAGCGCTGCAAGGTTCAGTTTATGACGGTTCGGCAGCATCAGCGGCTTAGAAGAGATCTTGCCGCGCAGTTTGCCAAATGCCACGATGGAACCTGTGAAGGTCACCGCACCGATGAAGATGCCAAGGAACACTTCGGTCAGGTGAATATTCACCAGAATCGGTTCCAGACCGGTATCGTGATACAGGTAGCTGTTAAAGCCTACCAGCACCGCTGCCAGGCCTACGAAGCTGTGCAGAATCGCAACCAGCTCCGGCATCTCGGTCATCTCAACTTTCTTCGCCAGACGAATACCAATCGCGCCGCCGATGATCATCGCCACCAGGATCCATGCAACGTTGCCGGTATCCGGGCCAAAAATCGTCGCAATCAACGCAATCGCCATCCCGGCGATACCAAAGTTATTCCCCTGTTGGGATGTTTCGTGTTTTGAAAGTCCCGCCAGGCTGAAAATAAACAGGATCGCGGCAACAATGTATGCAGCTGTAACTAATCCTCCAGACATGTGTTACCCCTTAGTTTTTCCGGAACATTTTCAGCATGCGCTGAGTCACGGTGAAGCCACCGAAAATATTAATGCTGGCAATAAGCACCGCGATAAAGCTCAGGAAACTCACCCAGCCACCCTGGCCAATTTGCAATAATGCGCCCACAACGATGATCCCTGAAATGGCGTTAGTCACAGACATCAGCGGTGTATGCAGCGCATGCGACACATTCCACACCACGTAGTAACCAACCACGCAGGAAAGCGCAAACACCGTAAAGTGCCCCAGGAACTCTTTTGGCGCCACATCGGCAAGCCAGCCAAACAGAATAACTACCAGTGCCATCAATGCATACTTACGCCACGGCGATACCGGTTTCTTCTCTTCTACTGGTGCAGGCGCTGCTTTTGGCGCAGCCTGCGGCTGAGCGGAAACCTGGATTGGCGGTGCAGGCCACGTTATTTCACCCTCGCGAACTACCGTCACACCACGCACGACCACGTCATCGAAATCAACGGTGATATTGCCGTCTTTCTCTTTGCATAGCAGTTTAAGCAGGTTAACGAGGTTAGTACCGTACAACTGGGAGGACTGGGTTGGTAAACGGCCCGGAAGATCGGTATAACCAATGACCTTCACTCCGTTCTCGGTAGTGGTCACCTGATTGGCAACGGTGTACTCACAGTTACCGCCGTTTTGCGCGGCCAGATCGACAATAACGCTGCCCGCTTTCATGGAGTCAACCATTTCACGGGTGATCAGTTTCGGTGCCGGTTTGCCCGGGATCAGCGCGGTTGTTACGATAATGTCAACGTCTTTCGCCTGAGCGGCAAACAGCTCCATCTCGGCTTTAATAAACGCTTCGGACATTACTTTGGCATAACCATCGCCGCTGCCTGCTTCCTCTTTGAAATCCAGTTCGAGGAACTCAGCGCCCATACTCTGAACTTGTTCTTTAACTTCCGGACGTGTATCAAAAGCGCGAACAATCGCCCCCAGGCTATTTGCCGCACCAATGGCTGCAAGACCTGCAACACCGGCACCGATAACCATCACCTTCGCAGGAGGAACCTTACCTGCAGCGGTGATTTGCCCGGTAAAGAACCGACCGAATTCATGCGCAGCTTCAACAATGGCGCGATATCCGGCGATATTAGCCATTGAACTTAGGGCATCAAGCGACTGCGCGCGCGAAATTCGCGGCACGGAGTCCATTGCCATTACCGTTACATTCCGCTCAGCGAGCTTTTGCAATAACTCAGGATTTTGTGCAGGCCACAGAAAGCTGACCAGCGTAGTTCCCGGATTCAGCAACGGAATTTCGAATTCTTCCGGTGCATTGACCTTCAGGATAATCTCTGACTGCCAGACAGCATCCCCGTCAACAATTTCTGCGCCCGCTTGCACAAACGCCTTGTCGTCAAAACTAGCCAGTTGACCCGCGCCGCTTTCAACCGCGACGCTAAAACCCAGCTTCAGTAACTGCTCAACCGTCTTCGGCGTTGCTGCAACACGGGTTTCATTGGTTAACCGTTCTCTTGGTATGCCAATTCGCATAATGTTCCCTTCCATCTGTATTTTTGATGATGGTTTATCAATGTTCGCAAGAGGCATCTGCGCACTCACGTAAGAGGTAAGCGTTACCTCAACAAAATAAAACAGTAACAAACTCTGTATAACCTACTGAAATTAGCGCTTGTGATCTAGCGCCAAAAAACAGTATTTATTATGAAATTCGCAAAACAGGGATGAATTTCCCCTCAGACAGGGATAATGCCCTTGAAATAGCCCACAAAGGCCGATAATTCGCTCAAGCGAAGCGGCAAAACATGATTAAGCGCCACCATAAAACAATTGCTTAACATTAAATTAACTTATGAAATTCAACTGCTTCATTAGTTTTAGCGCTCAAACGTCGAATTTTTGGACATATCACAAAATGTTATCGCCGTTGTTACTTTGCGTGGCACGATGAGTGAAAAATGACGCAGACACTGACACAATTTAAATGCAATAATCAGCCACGTTTCTAGTCAATAACAATACCAGTACCTGGTTTGCGCAAGGCGAAGGATTATTTTTATGAAGCTTAAGAACACTCTCCTGGCGTCCGCACTCCTTTCTGCGACTGCTTTTTCTGTAAATGCAGCGACAGAATTGACGCCGGAGCAAGCGGCTGCCCTGAAACCCTATGACCGCATTGTGGTTACCGGCCGTTTTAATGCTATTGGCGATGCGGTTACCGCCGTGTCCCGCCGTGCAGATAAAGACGGTGCAGCCTCCTTTTATGTTGTTGATACCTCAGATTTTGGCAGTGGTGGTAACTGGCGCGTTGTAGCCGACGTCTATAAAGCTGACGCGGAAAAAGCGGAAGTCTCCAAAAATCGCGTGATCAATGGCGTTATAGAATTACCGAAAGATCAGGCCGTTCTGCTGGAACCTTTTGATACCGTTACGGTACAGGGTTTCTACCGCAGCCAACCTGAAGTAAACGACGCCATCACCAAAGCGGCGAAAGAAAAAGGGGCTTACTCTTTCTATATCGTTCGTCAGGTCGATGCCAACCAGGGCGGCAACCAGCGTATTACTGCGTTTATCTATAAAGCCGATGCTAAAAAACGTATTGTCCAAAGCCCTGATGCAATCCCTGCGGATTCTGATGCTGGTCGTGCAGCGTTAGCTGCAGGTGGCGAGGCAGCGAAGAAAGTTGAGATCCCAGGCGTAGCAACAACCGCTTCTCCGAGTGCTGAAGTGGGCCGCTTCTTCGAAACCCAGTCAACCAAAGGCGGACGTTACACTGTCACTCTGCCGGATGGAACCAAAGTCGAAGAATTGAACAAAGCAACCGCCGCAATGATGGTGCCATTCGACAGCATCAAGTTCACCGGTAACTACGGCAATATGACTGAAGTGTCGTATCAGGTCGCTAAACGTGCCGCGAAGAAAGGTGCTAAGTACTACCACATTACCCGCCAGTGGCAGGAACGTGGTAACAACATGACCATCAGCGCCGATCTGTATAAATAATGTCGATGACGTTATAAATGTCTTATCTGGCCTACAGCTCTGTAGGCCAGATTATTCACAGCCAGAATGCCATCAGGCCAGACTCAAACATCACGATTAAGCCGACTTTTCACACTATCAGTCACAAATCTCTCTAACCCCATTGCATGCGCTCTCTTCTCTCCGTAAAATCCCGCGCCTTAGTGGCTTTCACCATTTTTATGCGGTTTGCCAAAATAATTATTCTCTCACTCTCGTTTTTGTAACTGGATACAAATGGAAAAGAAATTGGGTCTGAGCGCACTAACAGCGCTGGTTTTAAGCTCAATGCTTGGCGCTGGTGTTTTCAGTCTGCCACAAAACATGGCGGCAGTAGCCAGCCCGGCGGCATTACTGATTGGTTGGGCGATCACCGGCGCGGGGATCCTCCTGCTCGCTTTCGCTATGCTAATTCTGACGCGTATTCGCCCGGACCTGGATGGCGGTATTTTTACCTATGCGCGTGAAGGCTTCGGTGAGCTGATTGGCTTCTGCTCTGCGTGGGGATACTGGCTGTGCGCCGTTATCGCTAACGTTTCCTATCTGGTTATCGTTTTTTCTGCGCTCAGCTTCTTCACTGATACTCCTGAATGGCGTCTGTTCGGCGACGGCAATACCTGGCAATCTATCGTTGGGGCATCGGTGCTGCTGTGGGTAGTCCATTTTCTGGTTCTGCGTGGAGTACAAACGGCAGCCAGCATCAATCTGGTTGCTACGCTGGCGAAATTACTGCCGCTGGGATTGTTTATCGTATTGGCATTTATGCTGTTTAAGCTCGATACCTTTACTCTTGATTTTACCGGCGTGAAGCTTGGTGTCCCCGTTTGGGAGCAGGTCAAAAATACCATGCTCATCACGCTATGGGTGTTCATTGGCGTGGAAGGTGCAGTGGTGGTTTCTGCGCGTGCGCGCAATAAACGCGATGTTGGTCGCGCTACGCTGCTGGCGGTCCTCGCCGCATTGGGTGTTTACCTGTTAGTTACCCTGCTATCTCTTGGCGTTGTTGCCCGTCCTGAACTGGCCGAGATCCGCAACCCGTCGATGGCCGGTTTGATGGTCAAAATGATGGGACCGTGGGGCGAAATTATCATTGCCGCCGGTCTGATTGTCTCCGTCTGCGGTGCTTATTTAAGCTGGACGATTATGGCTGCAGAAGTGCCTTTCCTGGCATCCACGCACAAAGCCTTCCCGCGTATATTTGCCCGACAAAATGCGCAGGGAGCACCATCAGCATCCCTGTGGCTGACCAACATCTGCGTACAGGTTTGTCTGGTTCTGATCTGGCTCACAGGTTCTGACTACAATACGCTGTTGACTATTGCCTCAGAGATGATTCTGGTGCCCTATTTCCTGGTCGGCGCATTCCTGCTGAAAATCGCCACCCGTCCGATTCATCAGGCTGTCGGTATCGGTGCATGTATTTATGGCTTATGGTTATTGTATGCGTCAGGCCCAATGCACCTGTTGCTGTCTGTTGTGCTGTATGCGCCAGGGTTACTTGTTTTTCTTTACGCCCGCAAAACGCTCACGCACGATAACGTATTAAAACGCCAGGAAATAGCATTGATCGGTCTGCTACTCGTAGCCGCCGTTCCGGCAACCTGGATGTTGATGGGGTAAGCGTCAGTCCCATCGTTTGATGCAAATGGAGATTACGATGGGTAATAAGCCCCCTTTACCAATTCTTATCACCGGCGGAGGTCGTCGCATCGGCCTCGCTATCGCATGGCATTTTCTGAATCAAAAACAGCCAGTAATCGTCAGTTATCGAACGCATTATCCGGCCATTGATGGCCTACGTGACGCTGGCGCATTGTGTATCCAGGCTGATTTCTCAACCGATGCAGGTGTACTGACTTTCGCAGACGAGGTCAAAACACGCACAAATGGGTTACGCGCTATCGTGCATAACGCCAGCGCCTGGATAGCAGAAAAACCAGGCACCCCGCTGTCTGAAGTGTTGTCCAGCATGATGCAGATCCACGTCAATACCCCCTACCTGCTTAACCACGCGCTTGAAGGTTGCCTTCGCGGTCATGGACACGCAGCCAGCGACATTATCCACTTTACGGATTACGTCGTGGAGCGTGGCAGCGACAAGCATATTGCCTATGCAGCCAGTAAGGCTGCACTGGACAATATGACCCGTTCATTCGCCCGAAAACTGGCACCAGAGGTAAAAGTTAACGCTATCGCCCCCTCACTGATCCTGTTTAACGAGGGTGATGATGCCGAGTATCGCCAACAGGCGCTGAACAAATCGTTGATGAAAACAGCTCCAGGTGAAAAAGAGGTCATTGATTTAATAGACTATCTGTTGACCCGCTGTTTTGTCACGGGCCGTAGCTTCGCCGTTGATGGCGGTCGTCATCTGCGTTAGTGCAGTTTTATCCAACAGAAAATCAGTAACCACGCGCTCAGGCTCCAGCATACAACTGCCCCGCCGAGCGCAACGGGTAAGCGCATAAAACCGGTGAAGTACCAAAGCGAAATGAGATAGACAAAATAGGGAATAATCGACCACATGCTGAACACAATGGTGGTACGTAACGCTTCAATTCCACGCTCACTGGCCACAATATAATGAGCGATCAGCGCAAATGTCGGGAACAAAGGAATTAATCCCGCGATATAGTAATTCTTTGTTTTAGCCAGCAAACCAATCAACACCACGACCAGCGCACCCAGCGCCGCTTTTATAACGAGCCCCATCACTTAGCCTTAACACATTGACAACATCAGCCTCTAGCATAACGGAAGCGTTCTCGTTTAGAAAAGATTAATGGAAGGAAAAACGGGGGCGGTGTATGTTGGCGTTTTATATTCAAAATGAATGATATGAACACCATCGTATTTGTTGAAGATGATCCCGAGGTAGGCTCGCTGATTGCCGCCTATCTGGCCCGGCATGACATTGAGGTTATTGTTGAGCCTCGTGGTGATCTGGCCGAAGAGAAGATCCTGCACGTTCAACCCGATTTGGTGTTGTTAGATATTATGCTTCCGGGTAAAGACGGAATGACTATCTGCCGCGATTTACGCAGCCGTTGGCAAGGTCCAATAGTCCTTCTGACATCGCTGGACAGCGACATGAACCATATTCTGGCGCTTGAAATGGGCGCCTGCGACTACATACTGAAAACGACGCCTCCGGCAGTGCTACTGGCTCGCCTGCGTCTGCATTTACGTCAGAATGAACATTCAGCACAATCAAAAGGAATTCAGGCAGCCACGATTACGCCGCATACCACACTGCGCTTTGGCACACTAACTATCGACCCTACCAACCGTTCCGTACTGCTCGCCGGAGAACAAGTCGCCCTCTCGACCGCTGATTTCGAGTTACTCTGGGAACTGGCTACACACGCGGGACAAATTATGGATCGCGATGCGTTATTGAAGAATCTGCGCGGCGTGAGTTATGACGGACTTGACCGTAGTGTGGATGTGGCGATTTCCCGGCTGCGTAAAAAGCTGCTCGATAACGCCACGGAACCGTACCGTATCAAAACCATCCGCAATAAAGGTTACCTGTTCGCCCCGCATGCCTGGGATGACGAACAGCGCAAATAAACTGTTCTCGCCAGGCTGGTTGATTCAACCGGTCTGGTGGATTCCCCCCTGCTTTCAGACATATTATTGTCTTTAATACAGCCCCTCAAAGTGACACTGTCACACAAATTGTATGCTGGATAAGCATAAGAACCACACCTGAGTCAGAACCACACTTTTTGTGTGGCCCCAGGCATTCTCTCTCCCTATAATCCGTCCCGGTCCTGAACCCTTAGGGTTCGTAGGTTTATTTCAGAAATCAAAACTCTTTCCGGCATTTCAGGTGCTGAATGAGGCAAGAGGCTACAATATGTTCGTTACACTCGCGTATATCGCGTTTTTTTTGGTTTGTTCATGGGCAATATTCAGAATCAATCAAAAAAGTAATTCCCTGTCAAAAAGTGTTTTCATTGCCATTTTTTTGGGTGCCATTATCGGCTTGTCCCTTCATCTTATAACTCCTGACCGCAGTAAAACGGTTATCGACTGGTATAATATCATCGGCAACGGTTACGTAAATTTACTGAAACTGGTTGCGGTCCCTCTGATATTTATCTCTATTCTCTCTGCTATTAACAAGCTCGAAAACAGTGCTGGCATTGGCAAAATGTCGCTAACTATCGTCGGATGCATGTTATGTCTGGTGATGATTGCCGGGTTTATTGGGCTACTGACGGCGCATGTTTTAGGTCTGGATGCCAGTGCTTTCGGTCATATGCAGTCTACGCTGACGGATGCCGATGTGAGTAAAACAGCGGCCATTTCGCTGCCTAAACTGGTCACTTCTTTAATTCCCACCAATATTTTCCTCGACCTTACGGGGGCCAGAAGTGTTTCAGTTATTGGTATTGTTATCTTCACTCTCCTCGCCGGCGTGGCATTATTAAAAGTCAAACAGGACGCGCCAGAGGAAGGTGAAAAATTAAGCGCAGGGATCAATGCCATCCAGATTTGGGTCATGAAAATGGTGCGGATAGTTATTGCGCTGACCCCATATGGCGTGATGGCATTAATGGCAGGAGTCTTCTCCGCTTATCGCTTAGAGCAATTTGCCAGTCTGCTGGGATTTATTGGTGCCTGTTACATCGCGATACTGATGATGTTTATCGTTCACGCACTGATACTGGTACTGAGTGGTAACAATCCCATTCGCTATTTTAAAACTGTCTGGCCGGTATTAACCTTTGCGTTTGTTTCGCGCAGCAGCGCGGCATCGATTCCGCTGGCTATTACAGCGCAGGAAAAGTTTGGCGTTCAAAATACCATTGCCAATATCGCTGCTTCATTTGGCTCCAGTATGGGGCAAAATGGCTGCGCCGGGATCTACCCCGCGATTATGGTAGCAATGATTGCCCCGACGATGGGCATCGATCCGCTTTCAATTCACTTTCTCCTTGCCATGCTACCGGCGATTGCGCTGGGATCGATTGGGGTTGCTGGTGTCGGTGGCGGTGGCACATTTGCCGCACTGATCGTCCTTTCAACACTCAATTTTCCGGTCGCACTGGTGGGTATTTTCATTGCCATTGAACCCATTGTCGATATGGCAAGGACGGCATTAAACGTTAATGGCTCGATGATGTCTGGGGTACTGGCAAACCGTATTTTGAATAAGGAGTCGCCTGCACAGCAACGGGTCAATGCGAATTAATCGTCCTCAATAAACCCGTTGATTGCTCTGCAGACAAAAGCCTTTCTGTCCACAGAAAGGCTTTAATATTTCAACTGAACGTCAACCCATCGTATTTTTTCCAGCGATAATTCAATGCAGAGATAATCCAACAGGTAATAAATACGCCGATAATAACGAACCCAACATTCCCCATATGTTCACTCAGGCGGCCTACTGTGTCCCATAAACCGCCCTGCAGTGAAAATACCTCTGACAACAGACCCAGAGCTTCCAGTCCACCGATAAATACAGCAACAATTACTGATGTCCCGGTGATGGTCATATTGTAATAGAGTTTTCGTTGCGGCTTATTAAACGCCCAGCCATAGGCTTCGACCATCAACATACTGTCAAGGCAATCAATCAACGCCATTCCGCAGGTAAAGAGCGCAGGAAATATCAGGATTGACCAGATGGACATACCACTCGAAGCGCTTGAAGCAGAAATACCTAACAGCGAAATTTCCGTAGCAGTATCAAAACCCAGACCAAATAAAAAACCGACAAAGTACATATGCCAGTCTTTGCCCACCAGTCTGAATGCCGGGCGGAAGATCCAGCTCAGCGGACCAGCAACGGTGACATCTTCAGTGGAACCAGCATAGATACCCGTCTTTTTCAGGTGACGAAATGCCTTCCATACCTGACAAAAAATGATGAGATTGATGGTAGCCAGAATAAGCAAAAATGCAGCAGAAACTGCGGTCCCTATAACTCCCCCGACATTTTGCAACCATAGCATATGCTGTTTAAAGGCACTGGTAGTCAGGGCGATACCAATGCTGGCCAGCACCACAATGGTGGAATGCCCTAATGAAAACCAAGCCCCGGTGGTCAGCGCGCGTTTTTTCTGCTGAATAAGTTTTCGTGTCGCACTGTCGATGGCGGCAATGTGATCGGCGTCAACAGCGTGGCGCAGCCCATAACACCATGCGATAAGACATAGCGCCAGTAGTGAAGTGTTATTGCTAAACGCAGTGAACGCCCAGAGCCAGGCCACAACATTTGCACCGACCAGAAGAGTCACCAGCAGAATAATGTGTGGGCGTTTTTTAAGTAAGGAAAACAACAAATTCACTATTTCCGCCAAATTAATTTTGTAGTCAAAGACACAACTGAACCGCTGTTCTCTGGTTGATTAATAAAACATTTACCAGCCTAATGATAACGTTTAAAAATTACCAACCAGTGCTGTAGATCAAAGTTGATGCTAGCTATGCTCAAGTTCAGCTATGGCTAACTCAGCCACCCGCAGGGTTATAGCCGCATTATCACCCTCTTCCAGAAACCATGCGGAAGACAGCCCGCACCATGCCGCTATCCACATCAGGAGTCGTTCACGTTCAAGTTCGGCAACCTCAGAGACAACGTCTACGCGTTGTACGAATGTTTCAGGTTCAATAGCAACTGACATTGTGGTATCCGCAAGATCGGGATTAGTGAAAATATTGGCATAATCAAACCCACGCTCACCGATTAATCCTTTGGGATCAATTGCCAGCCATCCTGAAACACCAAAATCAAGAACATTGTTGTGGTGCAAATCACCGTGAAGAACTACAACCTCGCGAGGACTGGAGAACAATGATTTTGCCAACTCTGCGCAACGCATCATGATACCGCCATGAATTTGTGCAGCAGGCGCAAGATCATGAAACCAGTGATGCAGTGGAATTAGCGTTGGCAAAGATGCATTTGGCGGTACATGGAGCTGCCTTGCCGTGTGGCAGATTATGCGACATGCTTGCTCATCCTGTCCTGTGATCGACAGGGTAGATAAAGAGCCAACCCCTGTCGCCCGCTCTAAGAGTATTGCCCCATCCTCATGAGCCAGCACGTTCGCTGCTCCCCGCCCGTTCCACCAGGCCATTAGCTCGCAACCTCGACGCTCACTATCATCATTCGTGATTTTTAGGATCGCTTTCTGGTGATCTTTACGCATCATTACCGGTAAAAGCTGCGACGTATGAGTTATGACAGGAACGCCATCAGGAATAAGTCCCCAGCGACTGAGATAGTTACTGAACATGTGTTATTTCCAACATTTTTGGTTGCCGGGTAAGAACGTTTAGCGAGTTTCTTTTGCAGCAGTATAACTGTACTCTGCCAGGATAAGTGCGCGTGATGGTAAACGGAGAGCAGTTCTGAACCGAAAAACGCCTCCATAGCTAAAACGCATCGCTACCATGTTAAGTATCCGGTGAATTTTTATGAAGAAGCTGTTTGTGCAGTTTTACCTCTTGCTGTTCGTCTGCTTTCTGGTCATGACCTTATTGGTCGGGCTGGTGTACAAATTTACCGCAGAGCGCGCTGGCAGACAGTCACTTGATGATTTGATGAAAAGCTCGTTGTATCTGATGCGCAGCGAATTACGTGAAATTCCCCCACGCGACTGGGGGAAAACGCTGAAGGAGATGGATTTGAACCTCTCGTTTGATCTCCGCGTTGAGCCACTGAATAAATACCATCTGGATGCTCCGACCATGCAGCGGCTGCGCGAAGGCGATATCGTTGCACTCGACGATCAGTACACGTTTATTCAGCGTATTCCCCGCAGCCATTACGTGCTGGCCGTAGGTCCGGTTCCCTATCTCTATTTTCTGCATCAAATGCGCTTGCTGGATGTCGCGCTAATGGCGTTTATTGCCATCTCCCTCGCCTTCCCGGTGCTAATCTGGATGCGCCCACACTGGCAGGAGATGCTTAGACTGGAAGCCGCCGCGCAGCGTTTTGGAGAAGGACATCTGAGTGAGCGACTGCACTTTGACAGCGGATCCAGTTTTGAACGGCTGGGCGTGGCGTTTAATCAGATGGCGAACAATATCAATGCGCTGATCGCCAGCAAAAAGCAGCTTATCGATGGTATTGCCCATGAACTTCGTACCCCCCTGGTGCGATTACGTTACCGACTGGAGATGAGTGATAACCTCACCGAGCAAGAGTCTCAGGCTCTGAACCGCGATATTGGCCAGCTGGAAGCTCTAATTGAAGAATTACTCACTTACGCCAGACTGGATCGCCCGCAGAATGAGCTAAAGCTCAGTGTACCGGACCTGCCCGTTTGGCTGGTAACCCATCTGGAAGATGTACAAAGCGTCACCCCTGAGCGTTCGGTGCGTTTGCGTCATCTTATAACCGGTGATTACGGCGCACTGGATATGCGTCTGATGGAGCGCGTACTGGATAACTTGCTAAATAATGCCCTGCGCTATTGCCAGTCTACGGTACAAGCCAGCCTGCTGCTGCACGGAAATCAGGCAACACTGGTTGTCGAAGATGACGGTCCGGGAATCGAACCCAACGCCCGCGAGCAAATTTTTGAACCGTTTGTTCGCCTTGATCCCAGCCGCGACCGCGCCACCGGTGGCTGCGGGCTGGGTTTAGCTATCGTGCACTCCATCGCGCTGGCAATGGGCGGCACTGTAGTCTGTGACGAAAGCGAGCTGGGCGGAGCCAGATTCACTTTTAGCTGGCCCGTCTGGCATAACATTCCCGAATTTTCCGCTGCCTGACCTATACAGCTCGGTGGTCAGGTGCTAAACATTGTGCTATAAAAAAGTATGTTGTAACTAAAATGGTAACCCTATGACTCGTTACGATCTCGTCGAACGACTGAACGGCACCTTTCGCCAGATGGAACAGGAACTGGCGCAACTGACTGAAAATTTGCAGCAGCGAACGCTGCTGATTGCGCGCGTGTTTTCTCTGCCAGAAGTGGCAAAAGAGGCAGAACATGCCCCGCTGGAGAGCATTGATGTTAAGCAGCATTTAGGCAAAGAGGCTGAAATGCTGGCGCTACGCCACTTCCGCCACCTGTTTATTCAGCAGCAATCTGAGAACCGCAGCAGCAAAGCGGCCGTTCGCCTGCCTGGCGTGTTGTGCTACCAGGTCAATAACAGCGCACAGACCGCACTTGAAGAGCAAATACAACGCATTAACCAGTTGAAAACAACGTTTGAACGCATTGTGACAGTGGATTCCGGGCTGGCTCCGGCAGCACGTTTCGAATGGGTACATCGACACTTACCCGGCCTGATTACGCTAAACGCTTATCGCACGCTAACCGTTGTCAGGGAACCGGCTACCCTGCGATTTGGCTGGGCGAACAAACACATCATTAAAAACCTGAAACGTGATGAGGTGCTGGAACAACTGGAAAAGAGCCTAAACTCACCACGCAGCGTGCATCCCTGGACGCGTGAAGAATGGCAGGCCAGACTGGAGCGTGAATATCAGGATATCGCTGCACTGCCACAGCAGGCCAAACTGAAGATCAAAAGACCGGTAAAAGTCCAGCCCATTGCCCGCGTTTGGTACAAAGGACAGCAAAAACAGGTGCAATATGCTTGCCCGACTCCGCTGATTGCACTGATTAATAGCGACAATGGTATGAGTGTGCCTGATATCGGTGAACTGCTGAATTACGATGCTGAAAACGTGCAGCACCGCTTTAAACCTCAGGCACAGCCGTTAAGACTCATTATCCCCCGGCTGCACCTGTATGTTGCGGATTAACGTCCTGGTCGCATACTACCGACCATCAGTTCCGGACGTACCCAACTGTCAAACTCGGCTTCGGTAAGATACCCCAGCGCCAGGGCGGACGCTTTTAAGGTCAGTCCTTCTTTGTGGGCCTTCTTGGCAATCTCTGCGGCTTTATCGTAACCAATATGAGTATTGAGCGCGGTAACCAGCATGAGCGATTCATTGAGTAACTGATCAATTCGCTCGCGATTCGGTTCAATCCCGGTAGCACAGTGCTCGTTGAAACTTTCCATACCATCTGCCAGCAGGCGAACTGATTGCAGGAAGTTATGAATAACCATCGGACGATAGACATTCAGCTCAAAATTACCTGACGCCCCACCAATATTAACCGCGACATCATTACCCATTACCTGACAACATAGCATAGTCAGCGCTTCACACTGAGTCGGATTAACTTTACCCGGCATAATAGAACTACCCGGCTCATTTTCAGGAATTGATATCTCGCCAATACCACAGCGTGGGCCGGATGCCAGCCAGCGCACATCATTAGCGATTTTCATCAGCGACGCAGCCAGTCCTTTTAGCGCCCCATGAGCATGTACCAGCGCATCGCAAGTAGCTAACGCCTCGAATTTATTCGGCGCGGTAACAAACGGTGCGGAGGTTAGCGCCGCCAGTTCATCCGCGACACGCACGGCATATTCAGGATGGGTATTCAGCCCGGTGCCGACCGCAGTACCACCCAACGCCAGTTCAGCAACGTGCGGTAAGTTGTATTCGATATGCCTCAGGTTATGTTCTAACATCGCGACCCAGCCTGAGATCTCCTGGCCCAGCGTCAGCGGCGTGGCATCCTGCAGATGGGTTCGTCCGATTTTTACGATATCAGCAAAAGCATGCGATTTTTCTCGCAGCGTGGTGGTTAACACATTCAGTTGCGGGATAAGGTGCTCACGCAGAGCCAGCAGCGCGGCAACGTGCATCGCCGTGGGAAAGACGTCGTTAGAACTTTGGCTTTTGTTCACGTCGTCATTTGGATGTATTTTACGCTCCATACCCCGTACGCCGCCCAGCAATTCACTGGCCCTATTTGCCAGCACTTCGTTCATGTTCATATTGCTTTGCGTACCGGAACCGGTCTGCCAGATAGCCAGCGGAAACTCATCACGATGCTTATCCGCTAACACCTCATCCGCCGCCTGCATGATGGCGTTCGCTTTGTCTGCCGCCAACAGTCCCAAATCCTGATTAACCTTCGCAGCGGCGCGTTTAGTCAGCGCCAGTGCATGGATCAGCGAGACCGGCATTTTCTCCGTTGAGATGCGAAAATGTTCCAGCGATCGTTGGGTTTGCGCCCCCCAGAGTTTATCAGCCGGAACATCTATCGCACCCATTGAATCATTTTCGCGGCGTACCGTTACCATTACCTGCTCCTTATATTATCTATTGATTAGGTTATGTTTCGACATTGCCCACTTGCCATTGGTCTTATGAGTATTAACGAGGATAAAGCTGTCGTTTAGTGGTTCGTGCGGTAAAAAAAACCGCCCCGAAGGGCGGCTGACGTTACTTAACGCAGCGTGCGCACTGCGACGTCTGAATCTGCTGGAAGAAATCATTACCTTTGTCATCCACAAGGATAAACGCCGGGAAATCCTCCACTTCAATTTTCCAGATGGCTTCCATCCCCAGTTCCGGATATTCCACACATTCCAGACTTTTGATACTGCCCTGTGCCAGCACCGCTGCGGGACCGCCAATACTGCCCAGGTAGAAGCCGCCATGTTTATGACAGGCATCTGTGACCTGCTGACTACGGTTTCCTTTTGCCAGCATAATCATACTCCCGCCTTCGGACTGAAGCTGGTCAACATATGAGTCCATACGACCAGCAGTGGTTGGACCCAGCGAGCCCGAAGCATAACCTTCCGGCGTTTTGGCCGGGCCAGCGTAATAAATAGGGTGATCTTTTACATACTGCGGCAAACTCTCGCCGTTATCCATACGTTCTTTCAGTTTTGCATGCGCAATATCACGCCCGACAATGATCGTACCATTGAGCGACAGACGGGTGGAAACAGGATACTGCGACAACTGGGCCAGGATCTCTTTCATCGGGCGGTTAAGGTCCACACGTACGGCTTCGCCCTCGCCTGCCTGACGCAGCTCTTCCGGGATGTATTTGCCTGGGTTGTTTTCCAGCTTCTCGATCCAGATACCTTCACGGTTGATCTTGGCTTTAATATTACGATCAGCCGAACAGGAGACGCCCATTCCAACCGGGCACGATGCACCGTGACGCGGCAGACGGATCACGCGGATATCATGGGCGAAGTATTTCCCGCCAAACTGCGCGCCTAACCCCAGATTCTGCGCCTCAATCAGCAACTCTTTTTCCAGTTCAACGTCGCGGAAGGCCTGTCCATGCTCGTTACCTTCAGTAGGCAACTCGTCATAATATTTCGCAGAAGCCAGCTTGACGGTTTTCAAAGTGGCTTCTGCGGAAGTTCCGCCAATCACAAACGCAATGTGGTACGGTGGACATGCTGCGGTTCCCAGCGTGCGCATCTTGTCCACCAGGTAATTTTTCAATTTCCCCGGCGTTAAAAGCGCTTTGGTTTCTTGATACAGATAGGTCTTATTCGCCGAGCCACCGCCTTTGGCAATGCACAGGAATTTATACTCATCACCATCCACACTATACAGATCGATTTGCGCAGGAAGGTTAGTCCCGGTATTCACCTCGTTGTACATATCCAGCGCAGCATTTTGTGAATAGCGCAGGTTGTCTTCGATATAGGTGTTATAGACACCTCGCGCCAGCGCAGCCTCATCGCCACCTCCGGTCCAGACACGCTGACCTTTTTTACCAACGATAATGGCCGTCCCGGTGTCCTGACAGGTCGGCAAAACACCTTTTGCCGCAATATCTGAGTTGCGCAGGAATTGCAGGGCAACATATTTGTCGTTTTCGCTGGCATCCGGGTCGCGCAGAATATCAGCGACTTGCTGCTGATGCGCAGGCCGCAGCATAAACGACGCATCATGAAATGCCTGACGCGCGAGGAGAGTTAACGCTTCAGGCGCAACTTTTACGATTTCCTGCCCTTCAAATTCGGCAACGGAAACATGGTCGCTGGTCAGCAGATAGTATTCGGTATCATCCTTGTTGAGGGGAAAAGGATGTTGATAATGAAAGGGTTTGTTTGACATTGTGCTCTCACTTACAGCTCGGTCTGGTTATTCTCTGGGCAGATGTTCCGTTGCCCTGCTTCCCTGTCGCAGCTCGGGTTGTAGAAGGCGTGGCTTTTCTGCAACCGGAATTGCTCAGGGTATTAAAAGCGAGTCACCATATCCTACACAATTTTTTAACAAAAACTGAGACAAAGACGACTTTTTACATGTGCAGGTTACTTCCCCCCGGTTTTCTTGGTTTAATGGACAGAGAAATTTCAACATTGAAACAGGGCATTGATAATGCAAAAACTCATCAACTCAGTGCAGAACTACGCCTGGGGAAGTAAAACGGCGTTAACCGAACTTTATGGCATTGCCAATCCGTCAAACCAGCCGATGGCTGAACTGTGGATGGGCGCCCATCCGAAAAGCAGCTCTCAGGTTCAGAGCGCTGAGGGTCAGTTAATTTCTCTGCGTGATGCTATCGAACACGATAAATCTGCTGTGTTAGGTGATGCCGTGGCGAAGCGCTTTGGTGAATTGCCCTTCCTGTTTAAAGTGCTCTGTGCCGCGCAACCTCTTTCTATTCAGGTACACCCTAACAAACGCAACTCTGAAATTGGATTTGCTAAAGAAAACGCCGCAGGGATCCCGATAGACGCCGCGGAGCGTAATTACAAAGATCCTAACCACAAGCCTGAGCTGGTTTTTGCCCTGACGCCCTTCCTGGCCATGAATGCGTTCCGCGAGTTCTCTGACATTGTGGCATTGTTACAACCTGTCGCTGGTGCGCATCCTGCCATTGCACATTTCCTGCAGGAACCAGGCGCAGAGCGTTTGAGCCATCTTTTCGCCAGCTTGCTGAATATGCAGGGCGAAGAGAAATCCCGCGCACTGGCAGTCCTGAAATCTGCGCTTAACAGCCAACAGGGTGAACCATGGCAAACTATTCGCCTAATCGCTGACTTCTACCCTGACGATAGCGGTCTCTTCTCTCCTCTTTTGCTCAACGTGGTTAAGCTGAATCCTGGCGAAGCTATGTTTCTGTTTGCTGAAACGCCCCATGCCTACCTGCAGGGTGTTGCGTTCGAGGTTATGGCTAACTCCGATAACGTTCTGCGCGCCGGACTCACGCCAAAATATATTGATATTCCTGAACTGGTCGCCAACGTTAAATTTGAAGCTAAACCGGCAAACCAACTGCTAACGACCCCAAATAAAACAGGTGGAGAGCTGGACTTCCCGATCCCGGTTGATGACTTCGCTTTCTCCCTGCATGAACTGTCAGCCGGAGAAGCGGCAATTAGCCAACAAAGCGCCGCCATCCTGTTCTGTATCGAGGGAGAGGCCGTGCTACATAAAGGCGAGCAGCGACTGGTACTGAAACCGGGTGAATCGGCATTTATTAGTGCAAACGAATCACCGATTAATGTCAGCGGCGTCGGCCGTTTAGCTCGGGTTTACAACAAGCTCTAGCAAGATACTGATATTTTTAGCAACTCTTGCTAAGCTAATAGTGAGTCAAAGACATGTCACTCCTCCAGGCGCTTTCAAACGCCTGGATTTATTTTATGGATATCGAAATGAAAAAATCGCTGGTAGCTGCGGGTGTGGTAGTTGCGTTGGGTATCGTCTGGACAGGCGGCGCCTGGTACACCGGAAAGAAACTTGAAACGCATCTCGCCGAGATGGTGACGCAGGCAAATGATCAGATCAAACGCTACTCACCTGAGTCCGGTATTGAACTGAGTTATCAGAACTACCAGCGCGGCGTGTTTAACAGCCAGCTGCAACTGGTGGTGAAACCTATTGCCGGTCAGGAAAATGCCTGGCTGAAACCTGGGCAAACTATCGTTCTGAATGAATCTGTTGATCACGGCCCCTTCCCGCTGGCGCAGCTTAAATCATTGAATCTTATGCCAGCCATGGCGGCAGTGAAAACAACGCTGGTGAATAACGACGTTACAAAGCCGCTATTTGACATCGCTAAAGGGGAATCTCCTTTCACCATTAATTCCCGTATTGGCTATAGCGGCGACACCCGTTCCGATCTTTCTCTCAAACCACTGAACTACGAAAAAGGCGACGAAAAAGTGGCCTTTAGCGGCGGAGAATTCCAGTTCACGGCAGACAAAGACGGGAACGCAGTCTCTGTGACAGGAGAAGCGCAGAGCGGTGTGGTGAATGCAGTCAATGAGTACAACCAGAAAGTACAAGTTACCTTTAATAACCTGACAACCGAAGGCTCCAGCAGCGTCGCCAGTTTTGGCGAACGCATTGGCGATCAAAAATTGTCTCTCGACAAGCTGTCGATTTCGGTCGAAGGTAAAGAGCTGGCCGTCCTTGAAGGCATGGGCATCGATGGTAAATCCGATCTGGTTAACGATGGTAAAACTGTCAACAGCCAGCTGGATTACACACTGAACAGCCTTAAATTGCAGGGTCAGGATTTAGGTAGCGGCAAGCTGACGCTGAAAGTGGCCCAGATTGATGGTGAGGCGTTACATCAGTTCAGTCAGCAGTATACCGCGCAAACCAAGGCGCTGATGGCGCAGATCGATGTGGTACAGAATCCTGAACTTTATCAACAAAAAGTGACAGAAGCGTTCTTTAGCGCCCTGCCAGTGCTGATGAAAGGCGAACCGGTTATCACCATTGCCCCACTAAGCTGGAAGAATGCCAAAGGTGAGACGGCCTTTAATCTGTCACTGTTCCTGAAAGATCCATCGACAAATCAGGACGAGCCGCAAACGCTGGCGCAGGAAGTTGATCGTTCAGTCAAATCACTGGACGCTAAGCTTGCTATCCCCGTAGATATGGCAACTGAGTTCATGACACAGATTGCCAAACTGGAAGGATACCAGCAGGAAGAAGCGGCAGGGCTTGCCAGGCAGCAAGTCAATGGTCTGGCGGCAATGGGTCAAATGTTCCGTGTAACTACGATGCAGGACAACACCATCGGCTCCAGTCTGCAGTATGCAAATGGTCAGGTAACTCTCAACGGCCAAAAAATGTCGCTGGATGAATTTGTTGGCATGTTTGGTATGCCGACGCTTTCAGAGCCGGATGCACCGGCGACCCCACAGCAGTAATCCTTATCTGCTATCAGCGTATGCCCGGTAACTTTGTTTATCGGGCTTTTTTATGCTTAGCACGTTACCAGTCGGGCGGAAAGCGTCATATTGCGCGAGTGACTTTCATCATGTCCAATTCGTTGCAGCACGCGTTCAGCAAGGGTGTAACCCATCTCACGCGCGGGCGTACAGGCCCAGGTAATAGGGAGATCGTCCAGCGCGTTTTCCGCCACATCGGCAAAAGCGGCCAGTGAGACCTGTTGCTCAAAGTAACGATCGACACCGATTTCGCCGCTCTGACGCCCTGCTTTCATCAGGCCAAACCATGCACCAGCCGCAATGGTTTCGTTGTAACAAACCACCGCGCTGATGGTCGGATTATGGCGTAAAAGCGCCGTAACGGTCTCAGCGGCCTGCTTCTGACTGGAAGAACACTCCAGAACCCAATCGCTATGAAATGGCAGACCAAATTTTAGCAGCGTTGCACAATACCCTCCCACGCGTTCAGCTCGGGTCAACGATGAGCTTTGTCCCCCCAACCAGGCTATCCGTTGATGCCCATGATGGATGAGATGTTCAACCAGCAGTTGTGCTGCCTGCATATTGTCAGGTCTGACGGTGTCTGCATCATCCAGGTAGCTGGCGCGGGAAGCAAATACAACGGGGATCCCTTTATCATTGGCCAGGTATCGAAGCGCATCGCTACTGCCTGCAGCACCGGCGATCACCACACCATCAACGCCTTGATTAAGTAACATTGCAAAGCGCTGCGCCAGTTGCTCACCATCCTTACCGCCATGCAATAAAAACACCATACGTCCCTGAGCTTCTAACGCTTCGGTCAACCCTGCGGTAAGTTCAGCATAAAAAGGGGTGGAGAGATCGCGAACAATCAAACCAATAACACCGCTCTGCCCACCGCGAAGTGCTGATGCTTGCCGGTTGCGTACAAAACCCAGTTGCTCTATGGCCGCATTTACCCGTTCGCCGGTTGCTGATGAGATACGCCCTTTTCCACTGAGTACCAATGAGACTGTACTGACCGAAACCCCCGCAGCCAGTGCAACATCATGGATGGTGATTTTTTTGGCTATAGCCATAAAAACGGAAAACCCCCTGATAACGTGACAGATAAAACGTTTTATCAATCGGTTATATTTATACGCCCTATTATCATTCGATAATGTGATTTATACCGCACTAAAATTAGGTAAAACGTTTTATCTTCTCGCCATCATTAGTCACCGAGCTTTACATGAGGAGTCGTTAGATGACGACGAGAACCACACCAAAAATAACGTTATGGGAATTTTTCCAACAGTTGGGCAAAACCTTTATGCTACCCGTAGCTCTGCTCTCCTTTTGCGGGATCATGTTGGGGATCGGCAGCTCGTTAAGCAGTCATGATGTCTTAACGTTGATCCCGGCATTGGGTAATCCAGTACTACAGGCTATTTTTACCTGGATGAGTAAAGTCGGCTCTTTCGCTTTTAGCTTCCTGCCAGTGATGTTTTGTATCGCCATCCCCCTCGGTCTGGCACGTGAAAATAAAGGCGTGGCCGCATTTGCGGGATTTGTCGGCTATGCGGTAATGAATCTCGCCGTCAACTTTTGGTTAACGGCCAAGGGGATTTTACCCACGACTGATGCGGCGATCCTGAAAGCCAACAACGTACAAAATATTCTTGGGATCCAGTCGATTGATACCGGGATCCTGGGGGCGGTAATTGCCGGGATCATCGTGTGGATGCTGCATGAACGCTTCCACAATATCCGTCTTCCTGATGCGCTGGCATTCTTCGGTGGCACCCGTTTTGTTCCTATCATCTCCTCGGTCGTGATGGGACTGGTTGGGTTGGTAATTCCACTGATATGGCCTGTTTTCGCCATGGGTATTACCGGGCTAGGCCACATCATCAATAGCGCGGGTGAATTTGGTCCGATGCTGTTTGGTACCGGTGAACGTCTGCTGTTGCCTTTTGGTCTGCATCATATTCTGGTGGCACTCATTCGTTTCACCGAAGCAGGTGGTACACAGGAAGTGTGTGGTCATAGCGTAAGCGGCGCGCTGACGATTTTCCAGGCGCAGCTGAGCTGCCCGACAACGCAGGGCTTCTCTGAAAGCGCAACTCGCTTCCTGTCGCAGGGTAAAATGCCGGCGTTCCTTGGTGGATTACCAGGAGCTGCATTAGCGATGTACCATTGCGCACGACCTGAAAATCGTCATAAAATTAAAGGGTTATTAATTTCCGGCCTCATCGCCTGCGTCATCGGTGGTACCACCGAACCTCTGGAGTTCCTGTTCCTGTTCGTAGCGCCAGTCCTGTATGTTATTCACGCTCTGTTGACCGGCCTTGGCTTCACCGTAATGGCAATTCTCGGCGTAACCATCGGCAATACTGACGGCAACCTGATTGACTTTGTGGTGTTCGGTATCCTGCACGGGCTGTCCACCAAATGGTATCTGGTCCCTGTTGTGGCGGCCATCTGGTTCGCGGTGTACTACATTATCTTCCGCTTTGCAATCACGCGATTTAATCTGAAAACACCGGGTCGTGACGTTGAAATTGCCAGCAATATCGAAAAAGTCATGGCGGGAACACCGGGTAAATCTGGCTACAACGTACCAGCTATTCTGGCAGCGCTGGGCGGTGCGGAAAATATCGTCAGTCTGGATAACTGTATTACGCGGTTGCGTTTATCAGTAAAAGATATGTCGCTTGTTAACGTCCAGGCACTGAAGGACAATCGTGCGATTGGCGTAGTACAACTTAATCAGCATAACCTTCAGGTCGTTATTGGTCCGCAGGTCCAGTCAGTCAAAGACGAAATCGCGGTTCTGATGAATACCGTACAGGCTTAAGGACAACGAAATGTTTGATTTTTCAAAGGTTGTGGACAGGCATGGCACATGGTGTACCCAGTGGGATTACGTCGCCGATCGTTTTGGCTCTGCGGATCTGCTGCCATTCACAATCTCTGACATGGATTTTACCACCGCCCCCTGCATCCTGGAGGCGCTGACAAAGCGCCTTTCACACGGAGTGCTGGGCTACAGTCGCTGGAAAAATGATGAGTTTTTAGCGGCGATCAACCACTGGTTTCTTACCCGCCACGATACCAGGATTGACCCTCAGTCTTTGGTTTACGGCCCCTCCGTCATCTATATGGTGTCAGAGCTGATCCGCCAGTGGTCGTCTGCCGGTGATGCCGTGGTTATTCATACTCCGGCTTACGATGCGTTTTATAAGGCGATTGAAGGAAACCAGCGTGCGGTACTTCCTGTTGCGCTGGAGAAATGCGCAAATGGTTGGTATTGCGACATGGCAAAACTGGAGGCCGTCCTCGCGCGGGCTGAAAGCAAAATTCTTCTGCTCTGTAGTCCACAAAACCCAACGGGAAAAGTCTGGACCCGCGATGAACTGGAAACCATGGCAGAACTGTGCCAGCGCCACGGTGTAAAAGTTATTTCCGACGAGATTCATATGGATATGGTATGGGGAGAACAACCGCACATTCCATGGAGTAACGTGGCGCGAGACCAGTGGGCGCTGCTCACCTCCGGCTCGAAGAGTTTTAATATTCCGGCATTAACCGGCGCTTATGGACTTATCGAGGACGCCCAAAGTCGCAATGAGTACCTCAGTGCACTGAAAGGCCGTGACGGACTTTCTTCACCTGCAGTACTGGCGCTTACTGCACATATTGCCGCCTATCAGGACGGTGCAAGCTGGCTCGACGCACTGCGGGATTATCTTGCCTGCAATCTGCGCTACATCGCCCGGGAACTCAATGCCGCCTTCCCTGAACTGAACTGGCAGATACCACAATCCACGTATCTGGCCTGGATTGACCTGCGCCCACTCAACATTGATGACCAGGCGTTGCAGAATGCACTTATCCAGCAGGAAAAAGTGGCGATCATGCCGGGATATACCTACGGAGAAGAAGGTCGCGGTTTTGTTCGCCTGAATGCCGGATGTCCACGTTCAAAACTTGAAAAAGGCGTTAAGGGGTTGATTAACGCAATCCGTTCAGTACGTTGATATGTTTGCGCAATGAGCCATTCATTGCGCAAACTCTTAATTTGGGCGCCGGTTTCCCGCTTTCAATTACTGTCTAATTTTTATCTATAGGGTTCTGTGAGTAAAAAGGGCTATTTATCATCTGATCGTGTATAGTGGCCCTCCACTCAAATCAGGAAGAGCCTATGTCAGATCGTAAAAATAATAAATCCCGCCGTAATTTTCTTGTCAAATGTCTTTGTCCAAACTGCACCGCACAATCAGAACACAGTCACTCTCGGGTACAAAAAGGTGCAATGTTAATTTGCCCCCATTGCAATAAATTATTCCAGTCCGACGCTAAACTCGTCGCGTAAATTGCTATTAAGATAACTGCTGCTCAAAATTATAATGATGAAAAGCGGTTATCCATTCTATCTGCAATCCAAATAGCAAAAAACCCGCTATCAGCGGGTTTATAATTAAGTATGTATAATTCCAGTGCTTCTGCCAGTTTGTCTACTCAGGACAAAGCCGTCTTCGTTGTCGCAAAAGGGATAAGCAGGAATTATTACTCTGCCACTACGACATTAGCAGCAGCCGGGCCTTTTGCGCCATTCTCAACAGAGAACTCGACCTTCTGCCCTTCAAGCAAGGTACGGAAGTTATTCGACTGAATAGCAGAAAAATGTACGAAAACATCTTTAGAGCCATCAGCCGGAGAGATAAAACCGAAACCTTTATCAGCGTTAAACCATTTTACTAAACCAGTCATTTTATTAGACATATTAAATATTCCTTAACTTGAGCCTTTCGGCGAACAGGGGCTTTATTACAGAAACTACGTAGTGCTTTGAATCGCCACGGATAATCTAGACACTTCCGAGCCGTTGATAATACTGGTTTTCATATTCTGTCGGTGACATCTGTTCGCTAGAACCATGCCGACGCTTACTGTTATAAAACATTTCGATGTAATCA
>NZ_CAMSEL010000026.1:0-63895 GCF_947057495.1 Citrobacter sp. Marseille-Q5395
GGGTAAAGCGGCCAACGCTGGCGGTGTGGCGACGTCAGGTCTGGAAATGGCGCAGAACGCTGCGCGTCTTGGCTGGAAAGCAGAGAAAGTTGATGCGCGCCTGCACCACATCATGCTGGATATTCACCATGCCTGCGTCGAGTACGGTGGCGAGAGCAAACAAACCAACTACGTGCGCGGTGCCAACATCGCGGGCTTTGTGAAAGTTGCCGACGCGATGTTGGGTCAGGGTGTTATCTGATCTTGCCCCTTCTGCCTGATGATGCTGAGCTCATCAGGCTTACGCAGTATCTCCGCCCGCCTCAACTGATGGCGGGCTTTTTTTCGCCGAGCGTTTGCGCGGCGCACTCTTTTTCTTCTCACCACCACCCGGAGCGGTAATCCCGCGGAACTGGCGCACCGGCGTACGTTTAGCCTGATCGATAAGCTGATACAACGTCCCTACCAGCGGCTGCATAAAATCCTGATAACGACACTGTTTTTCACTGATTTGTGTCAGAATCGACTCCCAGTGCGCGGTCATATCCGGGCGCGTCGCCATTTCAGGAAGCGAATGGAACAGCGCTTTTCCGGCGTCCGTTGAGTGTATATAACGGCCTTTTTTCACCAAAAATCCGCGCTTAAACAGCAGTTCGATAATCCCGGCGCGCGTGGCTTCCGTTCCTAAACCGTCGGTTGCACGAAGGATCTTTTTCAGATCTTTATCCTGCACAAACCGCGCAATCCCGGTCATCGCCGACAGCAACGTAGCATCGGTAAAGTGGCGCGGCGGCTGGGTTTGGCGTTCAACGACTTCGCCTTTTTCGCACAGCAACTCATCATCTTTTGCCACTACCGGCAGCGGCGTGCCATCGTTGTCTTCATCGCGTTCTTTGTTGCCGAGCAACGTACGCCATCCTGCTTCGGCGAGGAAACGCGCTTTGGCAACAAATTTCCCTTTCGCAATGTCCAGTTCAATGACGCATTTACGGAATACTGCATCTGCGCAGAACTGCATCAGATACTGACGCGCAATCAGGTTATACACCTTCGCTTCGTTGTCATTCAGATTGATGGATGAACTGCGCGCTGTGGGAATAATGGCGTGGTGCGCATCCACCTTTTTATCGTCCCAGCAGCGATTACGCGTATCGGGGTTAACCGCTGGCTGCGGTAACAAATCCGGCGCATGAACGCTGATAGCGTTCATTACCGCATGACGTCCGGCAAAGTGCTCTTCCGGCAGATAGCGGCTATCGGAACGTGGATAGGTAATCAGCTTGTGGGTTTCGTACAGTTTCTGGCAGATATCCAGCACATTTTGCGCACTTAAACCGAAGCGTTTAGCCGCTTCAATCTGCAACGCCGATAACGAAAACGGCAACGGTGCGGATTCTGATTCCCGTTTATCGTTATAGCTGGTGACAATTGCAGGCTGGCCGTTGATACGATTTACCACGTGTTCTGCCAGCGTGCGGTGAAGCAAACGTCCTTCTTCATCCTGATACGGCTCACACGCTTCGCTGGGTTGCCAGATAGCGGTGAACCGCTCATCGGCAGGCGTCACGATATGTGCTTTCACTTCAAAGAAATCTTTTGCGACGAAGTTTTCAATCTCTTCATCACGGCGAACCACCAGTCCGAGAACCGGAGTTTGTACGCGACCAACGGAGAGCACCCCCTGATAGCCCGCGTTACGCCCAAGAATGGTGTAGGCTCGCGTCATATTGATGCCATACAGCCAGTCCGCACGCGCACGCGCCAGCGCCGACACGCATAGCGGGATAAACTCACTGTTAGCGCGCAGGCGGGAAATCGCCCGCTCTACCGCCTGTGGGTTAAGATCGTTGATCAGGCAACGTTGTACCTGCTGACGTTTCTCTGGGGCGAGTTGCAGGTAATCAAGCACTTCATCCACCAGCAGTTGCCCTTCACGATCGGGGTCTCCCGCGTGAATAACTTCACTTGCTTCATGTAAAAAGCGCTTAATCACGTTGAGCTGTTTGGTCACCGAGGGACGCGGCTGTAGCTGCCACTTTTCCGGGACAATCGGCAAGTCGACCAGACTCCAGCGAGCATAGCGACTGTCATAGGCATCTGGCTGCGCCTGTTCAAGCAGATGACCGATGCACCAGGTCACCACTTGCCCATTTCCGCATTCAATAAAACCATCACCTTTGCGATGCGGTTTAGGTAGCACATCTGCAATCGCGCGAGCCAGACTCGGTTTTTCGGCAATAAACAACCGCATCAAGTTAACGGATCTCAACCATGGCGCGACCGCCACGAGCTTCCACCAGTTCACCAATCGCAGTGAGTTCAATACCGAACTGCGCAGCCGCCGCCTTGACTTCGGCTTCGGCCTCCGGCGTTACCGCCAGCAACAAACCACCCGAAGTTTGCGGATCGCACAACAGGTCACGTACCGACTTCGGCATTTCGCCCATCAGATGCCCATAGCTGGCATAATTACGTTGCGTACCACCCGGTACTGCGCCCTGCGCAATGTATTCTTCAACGCCAGGGAGCTTTGGAATGTCCTGATAAACGATCTGCGCCTGGATACCCGCGCCCTGACACATCTCACTCAGATGTCCCAGCAGACCAAAACCGGTCACGTCGGTCATGGCTTTCACGCCCTCAATATCCGCAAACGCTGCACCCGCGACGTTCATGCGACACATCACTTCCGTTGCCAGCCCAATATGTTCAGGCTTGAGCAGCGATTTTTTCTCTGCGGTAGTCAGCACACCAATTCCCAAAGGCTTGGTGAGGAACAGTTTGCATCCCGCCTCGGCGGTGCTGTTTTTCTTCACGCGTTCGGTAGGAACGACGCCTGTAACCGCAAGACCAAAAATCGGCTCCGGAGCATCAATAGAGTGACCGCCCGCCAGGGCAATACCCGCCTGACGACAGGCGAAGCGTCCGCCTTCGGTGACTTCACGGGCAATTTCCGGTGCCAGCTTATCGAGAGGCCAGCCCAGAATAGCGATTGCCATAATCGGTTTGCCGCCCATCGCGAAGATATCGCTGATAGCGTTGGTCGCAGCGATACGGCCAAAATCAAACGGATTATCGACAATCGGCATAAAGAAATCGGTGGTACTGATAACGCTGGTGCCATTTCCCAGATCGTACACTGCCGCATCATCGCGGGTTTCATTACCCACGAGTAAGTTCGGATCGACGAACTTCGCCTGCTCACTGTGCAGGATGGTTTCCAGCACTTTGGGGGAAATTTTACAACCGCAACCGGCTCCGTGGCTGTATTGCGTTAAACGAATAGCTTGCTCGCTCATGGACATCTCCTGTCATTGCAATCCGGATATGGTAGCGCTCATTCCATGATGTGGTAAGAGTGACTGTCTGAATTAGGGTGTCTTTGCTCATAATCCAGACAGTTTTGCTGTTGATATCAGAAATAACGGACGAATGAGGTCGGATCGGCAAGGCTAATCGAGGTGGAAGCTTTTAGCTGCGGTGTACCCAGATAGAGGAAACCAACAATTTTATCCTGTGGTCGACAGTCAAAAGCCTCACGCACTTCCGCGCTTTCCGTTAAGGCACCGCTACGCCAGATCCCGCCAAAGCCTTGTGCAATCGCCGCCATCTGCATAGCCATGACCGCACAACCGGCTGACATTTCCTGCTCCCAGAGAGGAACCTTGCCGTTTTCTTCGCATTTTGCCACTACTGCAATAATTAGCGGTGCACGAAACGGCGCGCTACGCGCTTTTTCTACCGCTTTTTCGTCACCCTGTGCGGCAATCGCACCTTTTTCCAGCGCAACGCTAAAACGCTCGCGACCATCGCCTTCTATCACAAAAAAACGCCATGGCTGCAAAGATTTGTGGTCAGGCGCACGCATCCCCGCCCGCAGAATGTTTTGTAACTGCTCCCCCGCCGGGGCCGGTTCGACAAGGCGAGAAGCGCTACGACGAGTCAAAAGTAATTCGAGTGCATCCATTTGCTTAACTCCAACAATAAAATCTGTTCACAAAATTAACACGTGAGTGGATTTTGTTACAGCACAGGCGGTGATTCCTGCTGACAAGTGCCTGTCGGGTCATTACGATAGCCACATCTTAACGCCTTTCTCCCGTCTAACGGGGAGGCGTGTTGTTAATCTGTAGGGAGAATACATGCGAACCCTGTGGCGATTCATTGCCGGATTTTTTAAATGGACGTGGCGATTACTGAATTTCGTCCGTGAATTTGTGCTTAACCTGTTCTTTATCTTTCTGGTGCTGGTTGGCGTCGGTATCTGGATGCAGGTCAGTAGCACTAATACCAGCGAACAGGCCGGACGTGGCGCATTGCTGCTCGATATCTCAGGGGTGATTGTCGACAAGCCCTCAAGTACCAGTCGCTTAAGCGTCATTGGTCGCCAGCTGTTTGGCGCCAGCTCGGATCGTCTACAGGAAAACTCCCTGTTCGACATCGTGAATACCATTCGCCAGGCGAAAGATGACCGCAACATTACCGGCATCGTGATGGATTTGAAAAACTTTGCCGGGGCCGATCAGCCTTCCATGCAATACATCGGTAAAGCGCTGCGTGAATTCCGCGACAGCGGGAAACCCGTTTTTGCCATCGGCGATAACTTCAGCCAGGGTCAGTATTACCTCGCCAGTTTTGCCAACAAAATTTGGCTCTCCCCACAAGGTTCGGTTGACTTGCACGGCTTTGCTACCAATGGCCTGTATTACAAGTCACTGCTGGATAAGCTGAAAGTCTCCACCCACGTATTCCGTGTCGGGACCTATAAATCCGCCGTTGAGCCGTTTATTCGTGACGATATGTCCCCGGCCGCACGTGAAGCCGACAGCCGCTGGATTGGCGAGTTATGGCAAAACTATCTCGACACCGTTGCGGCCAATCGCCAGATCCCGGCCCAGCAGGTGTTCCCGGGCGCGCAGGCGATGCTGGACGGTCTGACGAAAGTAGATGGCGATACCGCTAAGTATGCCCTCGATAACAAACTTGTCGACGCCCTCGCCTCCAGCGCTGAAGTCGAAAAACTGCTGACTAAACAGTTTGGCTGGAGCAAAGCGGACAAAAATTACCGCGCCGTCAGCTATTACGATTACTCGCTGAAAACCCCGGCTGAGACCGGCGACAGCATAGGCGTGGTCTTCGCCAATGGCGCAATTATGGACGGGGAAGAAACACCAGGGAACGTAGGCGGTGACACCACTGCCGCACAGATCCGTGAAGCACGCCTCGATCCAAAAGTGAAAGCGATTGTTCTGCGCGTTAACAGTCCTGGCGGTAGCGTCAGCGCCTCTGAAGTGATTCGCTCTGAACTGGCTGCAGCTAAGGCTGCGGGTAAACCTGTGGTCGTTTCTATGGGCGGTATGGCGGCTTCAGGGGGTTACTGGATCTCCACACCGGCAAGCTACATTGTGGCGAACCCCAGTACTCTGACTGGTTCAATCGGTATTTTTGGCGTTATCAACACCGTTGAAAATAGCCTGGATTCCATTGGCATCCATACTGATGGCGTTTCAACCTCGCCGCTGGCTGATATTTCCATCACCAAAGCGTTACCGCCAGAAGTCCAGCAGATGATGCAACTGAGCATTGAGAATGGCTATAAGCGCTTTATCACTCTGGTTGCGGATGCACGTAAGACTACGCCAGAGCAGATTGATAAAATTGCTCAGGGCCACGTCTGGACCGGTCAGGATGCGAAAGCTAACGGTCTGGTGGACAGTCTGGGCGACTTTGACGATGCGGTGGCAAAAGCGGCAGAGCTTGCCAAACTGAAACAATGGCACATTGAGTATTATCAAGACGAACCGACATTCGTCGATATGGTTATGGACAGTATGTCGGGTTCAGTTCGCGCCATGCTGCCACAAGCCATCCAGGCAATGCTTCCGGCACCGCTGGCCTCTGCTGCCAGTGCGGTAAAAGCCGAAGGCGATAAGCTGGCGGCGTTTAACGATCCGCAGAACCGTTATGCGTTTTGTCTGACCTGCGCCAACGTTCGCTAACTCTTGACCCCTCTTCGGGATGAAGAGGGGTTTTTCTTTGAGACAGAAGAAAAAGTCATGCAGAAGAAATCGATTTACGTTGCCTATACCGGCGGTACTATTGGTATGCAGCGCTCAGAACAAGGTTATATTCCGGTCTCCGGCCATCTTCAGCGCCAACTGGCATTGATGCCTGAATTCCACCGCCCCGAGATGCCTGATTTCACTATCCACGAATACGTCCCGCTGATGGATTCATCCGATATGACGCCAGAAGACTGGCAGCATATTGCTGAAGACATTAAAACGCACTACGACGATTACGATGGTTTTGTGATCCTTCATGGCACCGACACCATGGCGTTTACTGCCTCAGCGCTCTCTTTTATGCTGGAGAATCTGGGTAAACCGGTAATTGTGACAGGGTCACAAATACCGCTGGCAGAGCTTCGTTCTGACGGACAAATCAATTTGCTGAATGCGCTATACGTCGCAGCGAATTATCCCATCAACGAAGTTACCCTGTTTTTCAACAATCGACTGTTTCGCGGTAACCGTACAACCAAAGCCCATGCCGACGGTTTTGACGCCTTCGCCTCACCAAACCTTGCCCCGTTGCTGGAAGCCGGGATCCATATCCGCCGCCTGGGAACGCCACCAGCGCCACACGGGGCAGGCGAACTGATTGTTCACCCTATCACCCCGCAGCCGATTGGCGTCGTCACTATTTACCCTGGCATTTCCGCTGACGTGGTGCGCAATTTCCTGCGCCAACCGGTAAAAGCATTAATTCTTCGCTCCTACGGTGTGGGTAATGCGCCGCAAAATAAAGAGTTCCTGAAAGAGCTTGAAGATGCGAGTTCGCGTGGCATTGTGGTGGTTAACCTCACCCAGTGTATGTCCGGCAAGGTGAACATGGGCGGTTACGCAACGGGGAATGCGCTGGCGCATGCCGGGGTTATTGGTGGCGCAGATATGACCGTTGAAGCAACGCTCACCAAGCTGCATTACTTGCTGAGCCAGGGGCTGGATACGCAGGCCATTCGCACGGCGATGACGCAAAACCTGCGTGGTGAGCTCACGCCGGACGAATAGAGGAGTAAACGATAATGGCCAGAGCATTACTGCTGGTTGACTTACAAAACGACTTTTGTGCAGGCGGTGCTCTCGCCGTCCCTGAGGGAGATAGCACCGTGGATGTCGCCAATCGTCTTATTGACTGGTGTACATCGCGTGGTGACGTGATAGTTGCCAGTCTGGACTGGCACCCGGCAAATCACGGTAGTTTTGCCAGCCAGCATCATGTCACGCCTTACAGTCAGGGACAACTTGACGGTCTGCCGCAGACATTCTGGCCGGATCACTGTGTTCAGAACACTGAGGGTGCAGCCCTGCATCCGTTGCTGAACCAACTCGCAATTAATAAGACCTTTTGTAAGGGCGAGAACCCGCTGGTCGACAGCTACAGCGCGTTTTTTGATAACGGCCGTCGACAGGCAACTGCGCTGAATGCGTGGCTACTGGAGAATCGTATTGCTGAACTCATCATCATGGGCCTGGCAACTGATTATTGCGTTAAATTTACTGTTCTTGATGCGCTGGATCTTGGCTATACCGTCAACGTCATTACTGATGGCTGTCGTGGTGTGAACATTCAGCCGCAAGATAGCGCGCATGCTTTTATGGAAATGGCGGCAGCGGGTGCAACGCTGTACACGCTGGCAGACTGGGAAGAAACCCAGCGTTAAACCATGCCTGGTGGCGGAACTTATGTCGTCACCAGGTCCCCTGTTACCTTCCCCTCTCGGCCTTCTCTGGTATCCCCGCGATACCCGGCACATCGCTTTCGCCGCTTCGCCAGCATGGCGTGAACAGCTTCGCATTTTTCCTTTTTTTAAACTGTTAGTCTGCAAGAGCTGTTTTTTTCGCCACCCACTGGCGTGGCGTGTTTGCTTTTTTAAATGTCAAAGAGGAACACCGATGAAACTATTGCCTTTGTTGGCAGCATTACCCCTGCTTTGTGCAAGCGTTGTTTCCGCAAACTCCCTGATGTCTGTCGGCTACTTTAACGGCGGTGGCGATGTTACTGCCGGCCCTGGCGGTGATATCAATAAGCTGGATGTCCGCCAGATAACCCATCTCAACTATTCGTTTGGTCTTGTCTACAACAATGAAAAAGACGAAACCAATGACGCCCTGAAAGACGCCAGCAAGCTACACCAGATTTGGCTGTCAGAAAAAGTACAGGCTGATTTGCAAAAAATTCCGGTGCTACGCAAGCAAAACCCAAACCTTAAAGTTCTGCTTTCTGTTGGGGGTTGGGGGGCGCGCGGATTTTCTGGCGCGGCGGCTACGCAGGAATCCCGCACGGTGTTTATTCAGTCTGCACAGGCGATTGTTGAGAAATATGGCCTGGATGGCATCGATCTCGACTGGGAATATCCGGTCAACGGCGCATGGGGGCTGGTCGAAAGCCAACCGGCTGACCGCGATAACTTTACCGCGTTACTGAAAGAGCTACGCGCCACATTTGGCCATAATAAGCTGGTCACTATCGCCGTCGGAGCGAACGCTGAAAGTCCGAAAAGCTGGGTAGATGTGAAAGCGATTGCCCCGTTGCTCGATTATATCAACCTGATGACCTACGACATGGCTTACGGTACTCAGTACTTCAACTCAAACCTGTATGATTCGACCCAGTGGCCAACGGTGGCTGCAGCAGATAAATACAGCGCCGATTTTGTGGTCAATAACTATCTCGCCGCAGGATTAAAACCAGGTCAGATGAATCTCGGGATTGGCTTCTACGGCCGGGTACCAAAACGCGCCATCGAACCTGGTATTGACTGGAGCAAACCAGATGCCCAGAAAAATCCGGCAACCCAACCCTACTTCGAACCACAACACATTGAGTTGTTCAAATCGTTGGGGGTTGATCTGAGCAAAGATACCTATGTGAAGTACAACGATATCGTGGCTAAGTTAATCAACGATCCACAAAAGCGCTTTAGTCAGCATTGGGATGATGAGGCCAAAGTGCCGTGGTTGTCAGTACAGTCTGCCGACGGTAAAGCACTTTTCGCCCTCTCTTTTGAAAACCCGCGTTCGGTCACCATCAAAGCGGACTATATCAAGAGCAAGGGGTTGGGAGGGGCAATGTTCTGGGAGTACGGCGCAGATGATAAAAATCAGTTAGCGAAGCAGCTGGCCGAGTCGTTAGGGATTAAACACTGATCCCAACGCCTGGCACAATAGGTTATGATTATCACAATCCGCTGCACCAGGCTGCTCTGGTGCGGCTTTTTATTTTCTACAGGAGGCATGAAGCGTTATGGCTTTTATCCCTAAAAATTATGCCCGTCTGGAAGTCGGATACCGGGAAAAGGCACTTAAACTCTTCCCCTGGGTTTGCGGACGCTGTTCCCGTGAGTTTGTCTATTCCAACCTGCGTGAATTGACAGTGCACCATATCGATCACGATCACTCCAATAACCCGGAAGATGGTAGCAACTGGGAGATGTTGTGCCTGTATTGCCACGATCATGAGCATTCCAAATATACGGAAGCGGACCAGTATGGTTCAACGGTGGTTGCGGGTGAAGATGCGCAAAAAGCGGTTGGCGAGGCGAAATATAACCCGTTTGCCGATCTTAAAGCGATGATGAACAAGAAATAACAAATACAGCAGGCCCGGCGTGATGTGCTACCGGGCCTGTGACTCAGGATTTGAACGTCGCAATGGGCTCTGGCGTAATACCAAACTCAACTTTCAGCTGTTGCTTACTCTTCATCACCATCTCACCCTTCGTGTCGATAGTCATATGTTGCGCATCAACATTGTGGCGTGCCTGCCATAGCATCACCAACTGCAAACTGTTCTCTTTTTGTTCTGCCGTCAGCGCGACGCCATCCGGCCATTTTCCCAGCTCAACGGCAGTAGATAAGCGCTGATACACTTCCGGCGTCATGCTGTTGATCATCTCATCAAGATTCATGTTAAATCCATTCCCGTAGAATAATTTGCTGAATCGTTTCCTCAGCCTTTGATTTGTTCACCATTTTCATCATCGGTGAAGTTCAAAGACGCCGAATTTACGCAGTAACGTTCCCCGGTAGGTTTTGGACCATCAGGGAAGACATGTCCGAGGTGTGCATCACAGTTTCCGCAGCGGATTTCGATGCGCTGCATACCGTGTGACGTATCTTTTATGTAACGAATGGCCTCTTCGCTAACAGGCTCGTAAAAACTGGGCCAGCCGCAGCCGGAATCGTATTTAGTATCTGAACGAAACAGCGGTTTGTCGCAGATCAGGCAATGGTAAACGCCATCACGCTTATTGTGCAGCAAACGCCCGGTAAATGGCGGTTCTGTCCCATGATTTTGCGTCACGTAGAACTGCATTTCGGACAAATTTTTTTTCAGTTCTTCTGGAGAAGGTTGATTAGCCATTTGCTCACATCTCACTTTATCTATACTCACATCGCGAGACAGATTCTAACAAAACATTAACACCGTAGTGCGAACTTTTGTTCTAAACTTGATACTTGCGAAATGGCAGCCTGTTAATCGTGATCACAATCACGTTTTTATCTTGATTGCCCTTTAAAATTCGGGCCGCCGCCCCCATGTGGTTTCAAGCCCAAAGGAAGAGTGAGGCGAGTCAGTTGCGCAAAGCTTAGGCAGCAGATTGATTTGTCGCAATGATTGACACGATTCCGCTTGACGCTGCGTAAGGTTTTTGTAATTTTACAGGCAACCTTTTATTCACTAACAAATAGCTGGTGGAATATATGACTATCAAAGTAGGTATCAACGGTTTTGGCCGTATCGGTCGCATTGTTTTCCGTGCTGCTCAAGAACGCTCTGACATCGAGATCGTTGCAATCAACGACCTGTTAGACGCTGACTACATGGCTTACATGCTGAAATATGACTCCACTCACGGCCGTTTCAACGGTTCCGTTGAAGTGAAAGACGGTCATCTGATCGTAAACGGTAAAAAAATCCGTGTTACCGCTGAACGTGATCCGGCTAACCTGAAATGGGACGAAGTTGGTGTTGACGTAGTAGCTGAAGCTACTGGCCTGTTCCTGACAGACGAAACCGCTCGTAAGCACATCACTGCTGGCGCGAAAAAAGTGGTTCTGACTGGTCCGTCCAAAGATAACACTCCGATGTTTGTTAAAGGCGCTAACTTTGACAAATACGAAGGTCAGGACATCGTTTCTAACGCATCCTGCACCACTAACTGCCTGGCTCCGCTGGCTAAAGTTATCAACGACAACTTCGGCATTATCGAAGGTCTGATGACTACCGTTCACGCAACCACCGCTACTCAGAAAACCGTTGATGGCCCGTCTCACAAAGACTGGCGCGGCGGCCGTGGCGCAGCTCAGAACATCATCCCGTCCTCTACCGGCGCTGCTAAAGCTGTAGGTAAAGTACTGCCAGAACTGAATGGCAAACTGACTGGTATGGCGTTCCGCGTTCCTACTCCGAACGTATCCGTTGTTGACCTGACCGTACGTCTGGAAAAAGCTGCTTCTTACGAAGAAATTAAGAAAGCAATCAAAGCTGCTTCCGAAGGCCCGATGAAAGGCGTTCTGGGTTACACCGAAGACGACGTTGTTTCTACCGATTTCAACGGTGAAGTTTGCACTTCTGTGTTCGATGCTAAAGCTGGTATCGCACTGAACGACAACTTCGTGAAACTGGTATCCTGGTACGACAACGAAACCGGTTACTCCAACAAGGTTCTGGATCTGATTGCTCACATCTCCAAATAAGTTGAGATGAGACAGTAATCTGTAAGAGCGACTCAGGTCGCTCTTTTTTTTGCCTGAAGATATACCCGCCATACTTCAACTTGCAGGTGTGTTGGCTACGTTATCTCCCCCTGTTCGCTTACAACAGTAAGCTCATCGGGATGAATCAGGGGCATTCATGTCCTGGCCGAAGATTGCCTTCGGTTGTTCAAATTCGTTCCTGACGAATTTGTCGTTCACTTGCCACTTCCTGTAATTCGAATTATTCAGGGTAAAAAAGGATTGCGTAATGATTAATAAAATTTTTGCACTTCCGGTAATCGAGCAAATTACCCCTGTCCTCTCTCGTCGCCAGCTTGATGATCTTGAAATCATTGTTGTCGATCACCCGCAGGTTAAAGCCTCTTTCGCGCTGCAGGGCGCTCATCTCCTCTCCTGGAAACCAAACGGCGAAGAAGAAGTCCTCTGGCTCAGCAACAACACACCGTTTAAGACGGGCGTCGCATTGCGTGGCGGTGTTCCAATTTGCTGGCCGTGGTTCGGTCCGGCTGCCCAGCAGGGTCTACCTTCTCACGGCTTTGCCCGTAACCTGCCCTGGACGCTGAAAGCGCACAATGAAGATGACAACGGCGCTGTTCTGACATTTGAATTGCAAAGCAATGCTGAAACGCATCAGCTTTGGCCGCATGAGTTTACGCTGTTAGCACGCTTCAAAGTGGGTAAAACCTGTGAGATCGAGCTGGAAGCCCATGGTGAGTTTGAAACCACTTCTGCACTCCACACCTACTTTAATGTGGGAGATATCGCAGCGGTGAAAGTAAGTGGCCTTGGCGACCGCCTGATCGATAAAGTTAACGATGCAAAAGAAGATGTACTGGCTGATGGTATCCAGACGTTCCCGGACCGTACCGATCGTGTGTATCTGAACCCGGAAGCATGCAGCGTCATTCACGATGATTCACTGAACCGCAATATCGACGTTGTGCATCACCACCATCTGAATGTAGTCGGCTGGAACCCAGGCCCGGCGCTGTCTGTCAGCATGGGAGATATGCCGGATGATGGTTACAAAACGTTTGTTTGCGTAGAAACTGCTTACGCCACCGAAACGCAGAAAACAACGGCAGAGAAACCTTCTCGTCTGGCACAAACTATTCGTGTTGCTAAACGATAAGCGATAATTAATACCGGATGATTGACCGAAAAAGTGTGCGGACAACCATCCGGTAAAATCAGGCCATATCCAACGCAGTTTTACCTTTCGGGGCAGGATATGCCTTATCCAGCAATTTCAGCTCGTCGGCGGATAGCGTAATCGCGAGCGCGGCTGCATTCTGCTCCACATGTGCCACGTTTGCCGCTTTTGGAATCGCCACTACCCCCTGATGACGAATAACCCACGCCAGCAAAATCTGAGCGGCGCTGACATTGCGAGCTCTCGCGATATCGTTAACCACGGTGTTCGTGAGCACATCACTGCGTAAACGCCCTGCCTGGGCCAGCGGGCTGTAGGCCATGACCGGCATCTGCTGTTGCCGACACCAGGGGAGTAAATCATACTCAATACCCCGCGATGCCACATGATACAGCACCTGATTAGTGGCACACTGTTGCCCACCCGTAACCTGCCATAACGCCTGCATGTCATCGTAATCTAGATTAGAGACTCCCCAGCGACGGATTTTCCCCTGCGCAATCAATGTTTCCATTGCACTCACGGTCTCTTCAAATGAGTAATCCCCCATCCAGTGCAATAAATAGAGATCCAGATAGTCAGTGTTCAGCCGACGCAGACTCCCTTCACAGGCCGCAATCATTTTTTGGCCGCCCGCATTCCATGGGTAAACTTTTGACACTAAAAACGCATGTTCGCGTCGCCCCGTCAATGCCTCGCCAACGATTTCTTCCGCTGCACCATCAGCGTACATTTCGGCCGTATCAATAAGCTGTAAACCAAGATCCAGCCCTGCCCGCAGCGCATTTACTTCATCACGACGGCGGCTGGCATTCTCGCCCATATACCATGTACCCTGCCCGATAGCCGGAAGCGCAATCTGCTGAGCAAAAATCACCTGCTTGTTTGTCATCACCCCCTCCTGTGTTTATGCACCACAGTAAAGCAAAACAACGCGGGTGTGTCCTGTAATGGTGCACAAATTGCACCATCATAGTTTGGACTGATTTTTACGCGGATCATGAGTGACAAGATGTCTGCAGCCAGATACAGAATATGCGTTAATAGTGTGATTCACGCGCAGTGAATAAAAGACAACTTTCCTCGTTTAAAAATAAGTATCGAAGCTTACCCATGGTGATAAAACAAAAAGCCCGCATTTCTGCGGGCTTCCATGTAATCATCTGTTCTTCATTTAGTGAAATCAGAATTTATAAGTAATACCGGTTGAGATCAGACCCGTCCAGGATTTGTCCACCATCGGGCTGTCGGTAATTTCATCAGACAGACGGGTATAACGCGCAGTGGCGTACATGCTCCAGTCGCCAAGGAAATTGTAGTTTGCGCTTAATTCAAGGTACGGGTTCCAGCTGCTGTTAGGATCGTAGCTGCGCAAACCACTGCGGGAAGATTCGTGACGCGATACACCGTAGTAGTAATCGTTCTGGTTTTCGCTGTTCCACTCAACACCAATACCTGGTGTCAGCGTCAGACCACCGTTGGTGTAACGGTACAACCACGCCAGATCCCATACGATACCATTACTGTTGTCCAGCGTGTCTCCCGCCAGGCTGGTGCGCAGGAAACCATATTGCGTATTGTGAACGTAAGACAGACCAGCCATCATGGTGCTCTTACGCTTATCAAGGCTGCGCAGGCGGCTGTCATCGCTGTCGCCCGGCTTAAAGTACATTGGCGACCAATACGCCATGACTGATAATTTATCTGTGTTGTCATTCCACAGGTAGTAGCCACCGCCCAGACCACGGAACCAGAAGTTCTCGCTTTCGTAGGTCACGACAGGAACGGGATAAACGTCAGTATCATAATCTTTGTAGGGGTGTTCAACCACACCAACGCCTGCGCCCAGCGTCAGGTTGCTTTCTGCTTGCGCAACAGAGGAAGTGGCGATAAGCACGCCAAGTGCCAGAAGTTTGAGTTTGGTCACAATCCATAATTCCTTATTCAAATGTATAGCAACAGAAGTGTAACCGTCATTACGTTACAGCCCAACTATTTTACGTATTAGCCACGTAATGTAACCCCCTAATTTCTCTGCGAGTGATGACATTTTGCTTGCAGAACGATGAATACCGCATGAATCCAACCCTATTTCTTTACATTAGATGTGCTTTTTTTGCTGATGAGTTATTGATATGCCATTGAAATTCGTTTGCGCACACAGGCAAGTTTTGCAAATGCCATCTACGCTTAATTTTAGAAGGTGTATCACCGAATACGTTGATCTCCTGACCACCAAAATGGCATGAGAGTTGCTTATTTCTTCAGCAGCGACGTCGTTCAGTTTACCTCTTCAGGGGCCTCTACTATTCATATGAACGGCTCTTAACATGTGCTAAAAAACGAAAGGACGGCATACCATGAATATATTCGATCACTATCGCCAGCGTTATGAAGCTGCCAAGGACGAAGAGTTCACGCTGCAGGAGTTTCTTACCACTTGTCGGCAAGATCGCAGTGCTTATGCCAACGCGGCAGAGCGGCTATTAATGGCTATTGGTGAGCCTGTCATGGTCGATACTGCCCATGAACCTCGACTTTCTCGACTCTTTTCTAACCGGGTGATCGCTCGTTATCCCGCGTTTGAAGAGTTTTACGGCATGGAAGACGCGATTGAACAGATTGTCTCTTATCTGAAACACGCGGCTCAGGGGCTGGAAGAGAAGAAACAGATTTTGTATCTGTTGGGGCCTGTTGGGGGTGGGAAATCGTCTCTTGCCGAGCGGCTGAAATCGCTGATGCAAAGAGTACCGATTTATGTCCTGAGTGCTAACGGCGAGCGGAGTCCGGTCAACGACCATCCGTTATGCCTGTTTAATCCACAGGAAGATGCCCAGATCCTGGAAAAAGAGTATGGGATCCCGCGTCGCTATCTCGGTACGATCATGTCGCCATGGGCGGCAAAACGTTTACATGATTTCGGCGGGGACATTACTAAATTCCGCGTCGTCAAAGTCTGGCCGTCTATTCTGGAGCAAATTGCTATCGCCAAAACAGAACCTGGCGACGAAAATAACCAGGATATCTCCGCCCTGGTCGGGAAAGTGGATATTCGTAAACTCGAACACCACGCCCAAAACGATCCTGATGCCTACGGTTACTCAGGCGCACTGTGCCGTTCTAACCAGGGGATCATGGAATTCGTTGAGATGTTTAAAGCACCGATTAAAGTGCTGCATCCTCTGTTGACCGCGACTCAGGAAGGAAACTACAACGGCACAGAAGGTATCTCTGCCCTGCCGTTTAACGGCATCATTCTTGCGCACTCGAACGAATCCGAATGGGTAACGTTCCGCAATAACAAGAATAACGAAGCCTTCCTCGACCGTGTTTACATCGTGAAGGTACCGTATTGCTTACGCATTTCCGAAGAGATCAAGATCTACGAGAAATTGCTTAACCACAGTGAGTTGACCCACGCGCCTTGCGCACCAGGCACGCTGGAAACGCTCTCTCGCTTTACTATTCTTTCGCGCCTGAAAGAACCGGAAAACTCGAGCATTTACTCGAAGATGCGTGTTTACGATGGCGAAAGTCTGAAAGATACCGATCCAAAAGCGAAATCCTACCAGGAATATCGGGATTACGCCGGGGTTGATGAGGGCATGAACGGCCTGTCCACGCGTTTTGCGTTTAAGATCCTCTCCCGCGTGTTTAACTTTGACCACGCCGAAGTGGCGGCCAACCCGGTACACCTGTTCTATGTTCTTGAACAGCAAATCGAGCGCGAACAGTTCCCGCAGGAGCAGTCAGAACGTTATCTGGAGTTCCTGAAAGGCTATCTGATCCCGAAATACGCCGAATTTATTGGCAAAGAGATCCAGACGGCTTATCTGGAATCCTATTCCGAATACGGGCAGAACATTTTTGACCGTTATGTCACCTATGCGGACTTCTGGATTCAGGATCAAGAGTATCGCGATCCGGATACTGGCCAACTGTTTGACCGAGAGTCGCTCAACTCAGAGCTGGAGAAAATTGAGAAGCCAGCAGGCATCAGTAACCCGAAAGATTTCCGTAACGAGATCGTCAACTTCGTTCTGCGCGCCAGAGCGAATAACAGCGGTCGCAATCCAAACTGGACCAGTTACGAAAAACTGCGCACGGTTATCGAGAAAAAAATGTTCTCGAATACCGAGGAACTGCTGCCGGTCATTTCCTTTAACGCTAAAACCTCGACTGACGAGCAGAAAAAGCACGACGATTTTGTCGACCGTATGATGGAAAAAGGCTACACGCGTAAACAGGTGCGTTTATTGTGCGAATGGTATTTGCGCGTGCGTAAATCATCGTGATGCAAATGCCCGGTGGTGCCTGCACTTACCGGGCCTACAAAAACATGCAGCGTAGGCCGGACGCGCGTAAGCGACTTCCGGCACTATGCACACTGCGAAAAGTTGGCAGCACGGGAGGAGCTTATGACCTGGTTTATTGACCGGCGTCTTAACGGCAAAAACAAGAGCACGGTTAACCGTCAGCGCTTCTTACGCCGTTATAAATCGCAAATTAAGCAGTCTATCTCCGAGGCCATTAACAAGCGTTCGGTGACTGATGTCGATAGTGGCGAATCTGTCTCTATCCCGACCGATGATATTAGCGAACCGATGTTTCATCAGGGGCGCGGGGGGCTGCGCCATCGTGTACATCCGGGTAACGACCATTTTGTCCAGAATGACCGTATTGAACGTCCTCAGGGCGGCGGCGGTGGTTCTGGCAGCGGACAAGGCCAGGCCAGCCAGGATGGAGAGGGCCAGGATGAGTTCGTGTTTCAGATTTCTAAAGATGAGTATCTGGATCTGCTCTTTGAGGATTTGGCCCTCCCTAATCTGAAGCAAAATCAGCAGCGTCAGTTAACGGAGTACAAAACGCATCGTGCAGGTTTTACCTCTAATGGTGTGCCAGCCAACATCAGCGTGGTGCGATCCCTGCAAAACTCACTGGCACGCCGTACGGCAATGACAGCGGGTAAACGTCGGGAGTTACACGCCCTTGAAGCCGATCTGGAGACCATCACCAAAAGTGAACCCGTTCAGCTGCTGGAAGAAGAACGATTACGTAAAGAGATTGCCGAACTACGGGCAAAAATCGAACGCGTACCGTTTATCGATACCTTTGATTTACGTTACAAGAATTATGAAAAACGCCCCGATCCCTCCAGCCAAGCGGTTATGTTCTGCCTGATGGATGTCTCCGGTTCAATGGACCAGTCGACAAAAGATATGGCAAAGCGTTTTTATATTCTGCTGTATCTTTTTTTAAGCCGGACTTACAAGAACGTAGAAGTGGTCTATATTCGCCACCACACTCAGGCGAAAGAGGTAGATGAGCACGAGTTCTTCTACTCTCAGGAAACCGGGGGGACGATTGTCTCCAGCGCCCTAAAATTGATGGATGAAGTGGTGAAAGACCGCTACGATCCTGCCCAATGGAATATCTACGCGGCGCAGGCATCGGATGGAGATAACTGGGCTGATGATTCGCCGCTGTGCCATGAGATTCTGGCGAAAAAACTGCTGCCGGTGGTGCGATATTATAGCTATATCGAAATCACCCGTCGTGCGCACCAAACCTTATGGCGTGAGTACGAACATTTGCAATCGACCTTTGAAAACTTTGCTATGCAGCATATTCGTGACCAGGATGATATTTACCCGGTATTCCGCGAGTTGTTCCATAAGCAGAGTACCACCAGCAATAATTAGATATCGCTAACAGGCCAGAACATACGTTCTGGCCTGTTTTTATTTTCCCTTCACCGAACAGCAAGCGATATAATTTAATTGATGTCGCTGGGATTTAAAAAAGCGAAACATTTTAAGGAACCGACGCCGATTTTCATGCGTACGTAAGCCGTTAAATGCAATTTTGAGTGCGCCACCTAACCCCTCATCACGAATTAATCCGCGAGGCGACATTAACGACATTTCGCCATTTTTCTGCATAACATGCTCAAACCCGGCATTCAGGAAGAGCTCACTCCAGCCCTGCCGGGTCATCGGGCTTACGTTTGACTTCACCACCTGCATTAGCTGACTTTGATCGCCCTCACCCAGTTTTTGGCTGGTGAACATAATATCGTGAGTTAATAACCGTCCCCCGGGTTTCAGCACCCGATGGTATTCTGCAATCAGCTTCGCCTTGGCTTTGTCGGCATACATTGTCAACATGGCTTCGTTAATCACAACGTCAAAACTGTTATCAGCAAAAGGGAGAGTGCTCGCGTTAGCAGCCATTACATGGATGTGATTTTCCAGCCCATGAACAGCCACATTACTTCTCGCTCTGGCGAGCGCGTCCTTATCCATATCAATGGCATAAACCGTACAGCCAAAGCGCTGAACCAGCTCTATCGCCGTCGTCGCCATATTGCATGCCACCTCAAGTACCTGGCAATCAGGCGTCAGTTGTGACTGGTTGAACAACCAGTCAGTTGCTTCAATTCCGCCTGGGCGTAGACGGGTTTTACCCAGGCTGGCTAAAAATGTATGGCCCGCTTTTTCAGTCGTGCTCATTTGCCTGTCTCCTTTTTCATAAGTTGCATTATAAATACAACATTAAGATTCAAAGGTGAAGTGTGCGAATGATTTTTATTACAAAATAGACCTCTGCGACAATTCCCATACCGTTAGAGCGGACGTATAGCGTGTGATAGACTGAAGTATCTGACTTACAGGGCTGTAAATCATTATGAAATTGCAACATAAAGCGCTCAGGCACTTTATCTCCGTAAGCGTTATTGTTCTGACATCGACCTTTCTGGTTTACGAACTTGTTGCCAGCGATCGGGCAATGAGCGCGTATATGCGGTATATCATTGAGAAAGCAGATTCATCATTTCTCTATGATAAGTATACAAATCAGAGCATCGCAGCCCATCTTATGCGCCGTTTTTCATCCCCCAAAGAGAGTATTTCACCCGAGCAACGAAAAGCGCTGTGCAACGCTTTCGAGAGCGTTAACGGCACGCATGGACTCAACCTCACCAACCATAACTATCTTCCATTACGCGGTACATTGCAGACCCATTCCGGTAATTGCGTCGAACAACTTGATGACATATTCCTGCTGCCGGCCTTCGACCAGGCGGTAAATGTGAATCGTGAGCTGGTCGATTACGGTCAGGGGTTAGGAACGCTGGAATACAAGTTTCGTTATTACATTGACCTAAAAAATAATTACATCTATTTCTACAATCTCGTTAACTCACTCCAGTTCACCATGAACCATTGGTCCTTTTTGCAAAAAGGCACCCTGGGAATTAATCAGAATGATATTGACGATGTATTTACTGGCCGAACCGTCATTTCCAGTATTTACGAAGATGACCTTACGCAAGAAAAAGTCATGAGCTTTTTAACGCCAGTCTATTCAGACGGCAAACTAAAAGGCGTGGTCATGGTGGATGTGAACAAAGAGAATTTGAAACATATTTTTTATACCAACGACCGTCCTCTTGTATGGCGTTATCTTAACGTCACCCTGTCTGATATCAGCTCGGGAAAGGAGATTATCGTTAACCAAAGCGAGAGCAATCTGTTTCAGTATGTGCATTATATCAATGACATACCCGGTGGAATACGCATCACGTTATCGCTTGATTTCATGTACTTTATTGTCTCGTCATGGAAGATATTCGCCTTTTATCTGTTGGCAACGGTACTTCTTTTGAATATGGTCAGGATGCATTTCCGTTTGTATCACAACGTAACTCGCGAAAATATCAGTGACGCGATGACCGGTCTCTATAACCGCAAAATTTTAACCCCTACGCTTGAACAGCGGTTGCAGCAACTGGTCAATGCAGGAACACTGGTGACATTTATCGCTATTGATTGCGACAAACTGAAAACAATTAATGACACGTTGGGGCACCAGGAAGGCGATCGCGTTATCACCATTCTGGCAAAAGCTATTCAGTCATCTATTCGCAAAAGTGACTATGCGATTCGCCTCGGTGGGGACGAGTTCTGTATTATTCTCATCGATTACGCCACCGAACTTACACCTCGCCTGCTGGAACGCATTAGCCATAACTTACAAATTATTGCGCCGGATAAATCAGTCAGCTTTTCCGCAGGGATATACAATATGCAACCAAACGACACCATTAATGATGCCTATAAAGCATCTGATGCTCAACTCTATCTTAATAAACAGAAAAAACACCTTCGTTCGTGAAAATTTTTCTGCGCAGGATTTTTATCGTTGTACCAGGAGTAAGAAATGACGGAAGTGAATAAAGGTAATGAGACCCATCAACGTTTGATTTCATTGTTGTCAGAGCAAGGCGCCACGTACCGCGTAATCAGCCATGAAGCAGTCGGCAAGTGCGAAGCCGTGTCAGAGATCCGCGGCACTGCGCTGGGTCAGGGGGCAAAAGCTCTGGTATGCAAAGTGAAAGGCAATGGCGTCAATCAGCATGTGCTGGCTATTCTGTCCGCTGACCAACAGGCCGACCTGAGTCAGCTAGCCAGCCATCTCGGCGGTTTAAGAGCTTCTCTTGCCAGCCCGGCAGAAGTGGATGAGCTAACGGGCTGTGTCTTTGGCGCCATCCCTCCCTTCAGTTTCCATCCTAATCTCAAGCTGGTCGCCGATCCGCTTTTATTCGAGCGCTTTAATGAGATTGCGTTTAATGCCGGGATGCTGGAAAAATCGGTCATCATGGATACTAAAGATTATTTGCGCATAGCCCGACCAGAATTAGTCCAGTTCCGCCGCGCACAATAGCCAGAAATAGTGACCGGTTTATCGGCATAAAAACGCGATCTTATGCGTTCGCCTAAAAATTGTCTTTATCAATAAAAAAAGCCTGTTCCGTCACGCGTTTGCGCGTACAGTAAGCAGGCTTATCTTTTTTTTTGGCAAGGAAACTACGATGTTTGATGTCACTCTGCTGATCCTGCTCGGACTGGCAGCTCTGGGCTTTGTCAGCCATAACACCACTGTCGCCGTTTCAATTCTGGTGCTGATTATAGTCCGTGTTACGCCTCTGAATACCTTCTTCCCGTGGATTGAAAAACAGGGCCTGACCGTCGGGATTATCATTCTGACCATCGGCGTGATGGCGCCAATCGCCAGCGGTACGCTCCCCCCTTCCACGCTCATCCATTCATTTGTGAACTGGAAGTCGCTGGTGGCCATTGCTATCGGCGTATTTGTTTCCTGGCTTGGTGGGCGCGGTGTCACGCTGATGGGTAATCAGCCGCAGCTGGTCGCCGGTCTGCTGGTGGGAACGGTGCTGGGCGTGGCTTTATTTCGCGGCGTACCGGTTGGACCACTCATTGCGGCGGGTCTGGTCTCGTTGATTGTTGGGAAGCAGTAGTCAACCCTGTCAGATAACGGCCTGGCGTCTGGCCCAGGCCTTTTTTGAACATGGTGATAAATGCGGTAGTCGAATCGTAACCCAGCATCTGAGCGACCTGCTGTACGTTTCGCCCCTCTATCAACGCCTGTAATGCCAGGATCAGCTGTAGCTGGTGACGCCAGCGACGAAAACTCAGCCCAGTCTCTTTGACCACCAGCCGGGCAAGATTACGTTCACTCATAGCAAATACACTGGCCCACTGGCCCAGGGTTTGCCATTGCGCTGGCTCCTGCGCCATCGTCGCCACCATCTTACGAATTTTTGGGTGGTCGGATACCGGCAACTGCATTTGCTCCTGCGGCTGCTGCGGTAGCTCATCAAATAATACCTGCGTAAGACGTTGTGTTGACGGATCCATCCGCTGAGCATCGGTTTTCGATGCCAGCGAGAGAATGAGTTCCCGACACAATGGCGCAATTTTCAGCGTGCAGCAGCGTTCCGGCATCACCACTGCATTCGGTTCAATAAACAGAAAGCATAAGCCGGCACCAACAGTAACGTGATTACTGTGTGGAATTTCACCAGGGATCCAAACCGCATACTGAGGAGGAACCATCCACATGGCATTTTCCACTTCACACGTAATCGCGCCGTGCAACGCCAGAATCAACTGACCCTTTCGGTGCTGATGCAGTGGGCTAAAGAGTTCGTCTTCCCGGGCCTGAATACAAAAAGCCACAGCGGCGTCGTGATACAGGTCGGGTTGATATCCATCCAGCCTCAGTCCCAACATAATAATGTCCGATTTTAGCGATAAACTGTCATTTTAGCTTGATTCATCCATCATGTAAAAACGGTAAGGTATCGCCTCGCCTGACGACATGAGAAAACAATGACACATTACTCTTCCCCCCACGGCAAACAGGGTGCTTTGCTTATCGCGGGTATCCTGATGATCGCAACCACGCTACGCGTGACCTTTACCGGCGTAGCCCCACTGCTGGATGCTATCCGGGCTGATTACGGGTTAACCACCGCCCAGACAGGACTCCTGACAACACTTCCCCTTCTCGCTTTTGCGCTGGTTTCGCCTCTGGCTGCGGCCGTTGCACGTCGATGGGGAATTGAACGCAGCTTATTTGCCGCCATGCTGCTGATTTGCGTAGGTATTGGTATACGATCTTTATCCTCACCACTGTTCCTTTTTGGCGGAACCACCCTCATTGGCTGCGGAATAGCATTAGGAAACGTTCTGCTACCAGGGCTAATCAAGCGCGATTTTTCGCAGCATGTAGCGAAACTCACCGGCGCATACTCACTGACGATGGGCGCAGCGGCAGCAATTGGTTCAGCAATCGTGGTACCACTGGCGCTTAACGGATTCGGCTGGCGTGGCGCGTTGTTGATGTTAATGGCCTTTCCTCTGCTGGCTCTGTTTATCTGGCTGCCGCAGTGGCGCCAGAAAGCCCATGCCACGATGAGTAACTCACGTGCGCTGCATTCCCGCGCTATCTGGCGCTCCCGTCTTGCCTGGCAGGTTACTCTGTTTCTGGGGATCAACTCACTTATCTATTACGTGGTAATTGGCTGGTTACCCGCCATTTTGATTAGCCATGGCTACAGTGAAGCTCAGGCCGGATCGCTGCACGGTTTACTGCAATTAGCCACCGCCGCGCCGGGAATACTGATCCCCCTGATCCTGTACAGATTTAAAGATCAGCGGGCCATCGCCGCCCTGGTCGCCCTAATGTGCGCTATCGGTGCTGCTGGTTTCTGGTTGATGCCCGACCGGGCGGTGCTATGGACCCTTCTGTTTGGCTTTGGGTCAGGGGCATCGATGATTCTGGGATTAACTTTCATCGGCCTGCGTGCAAGTTCAGCACATCAGGCTGCTGCCTTATCCGGCATGGCGCAATCTGTCGGGTATTTACTGGCCGCATGCGGACCGCCCCTGATGGGCAAAATTCACGACCTCAACGGTAACTGGCAAATACCGTTGATCGGCGTCGCCCTGTTAGCAACAGTGATGGCTGTGTTTGGATTTTGTGCTGGTAGCAATCGGGAGATAGCTACCTCATAACGCAGCGGGCAGGTTAATGGTAAACCTGCCCTCCTTTTACTCGCGAGCCGCGCGCAGCATCGCCTGGACAAGTGGAACCGGTTTTCCCACCAGCGCTCCGCGTTCATGCTGAAAAAGCGTGCCAACATAAAAAGGATGCGTCACTAACTCAATAGCACGAATATCACCGGCTTCATCCCAGCCCGTCACACGCAAATCACCTCGTTCAAGCTCGACGGCAAATGCCTGAGATACGCCATAATTGCAGTGATATCCCTCAGAGATAATATCTTGTCCGTAGGCTTTTGCGATCAGCGTATTTGCCCGCAGTTCAATATCGTCGGTCTTTTCAACCAGTGAGCAAGCTAACGGTGCGATCACCATGCGACCTTCAGTATCGGTTTCTGCATGGGCGGCATCGCTCCAGCCCAAAACGTTACGGGCATACTCGATAATAGCATGCTGAAAACCGCCGCAGGTTCCAAGAAAAGGGATGCTGTTTTCACGAGCGTAGCGAATCGCAATCAACGCGCCTTCAGGGTGTTTGTACGGGCTACCGGGTACGACCCAGATAGCATCATAGCCGACCAGATCTTCGCTACTACTGATATCAGCGGTAGTTAACCAGTCATAATCAGCCATCAATTCGAGAACAGCGGCAGCATCATCGATTGCAAGGGGAATAGCCTGATGCGCCACATTTTCAGGGCTGTAATCGCCCACCAGCGCAATACGAAGCGTATCTTTCACAGGAGACATTTCCATAAAAAATTCCTTATGTCAGAGCAATAAGGGACAACATAAGGAGCCTCAGCCTACTGATTTTTTGTTGTTATCACAATCCCTTAAATTGGGAGTGTGCATATTCAAAATGCTATAATGCTCACGTTTTAGTGATCTTATCTGACCGTAACAAACAGCCAGAAAATGACAAGCGCGGTTTCTTAACAGACTGTATTGCGTAGAGGGAAACAGATGAATATTCAGTGTAAACGCGTCTATGATCCGGCAGAAAAGAGTGATGGCTATCGAGTTCTGGTGGATAAATTGTGGCCGCGCGGGATAAAAAAAACCGATCTGGCCTTCAACGAGTGGAATAAACTTCTCACTCCATCATCAGACTTACGTAAAGCGTTCCACGCAGAGTTGATTGATTTTGAACACTTTTCCGAGCAATACCGCGCAGAACTCGCCCGGCAACAGCAGGAAGGCCAGCGACTCGCTGCGATTGCGCGTCAGCAAACCTTAACCCTGCTGTATGCAGCAAAAAACACGCAGCAAAACCACGCGCTCGTCCTTGCTGAGTGGCTACGTCAATGGTGACTGGCCATCACTGCCCGGCAGTCGGATGATCCCTGCGCCAGAGCGCCCATTCATCAATGACTTCCCCGCCGGGTAATTTACAGTCAGACCGTACTCCTTGCGGAGTCTGAACTGCAATCAGCGAGCCGCCTTTTTGTTCGCAGTACACAGAAGCAGGATTTGCCATGCCAATTTTCGGTGGGGTTGGCGCTTCAGGCTGCGTTTTACATCCAGCCAGTACCAGAATACCTGCCAATACGATAAACCCGGATTTCATGTTAACTCCTGTTCAGAATGTTATCCCGGCAGATTACCCCTACTTCCAGTCCATCTCCATGTTTTACTGAACTGTTTCAATCTGATGTTTACATTATGACCAGTGTGGCATGTTTCATCTTTCACAGTGATGTTTTATCATGCAGACCAATATCGCCCTTATCAGTACCCAGGAGTACTTAGATCTCATGTCGGACATGATCCTCGCCCGAGTCTCACAATCTTTAGCCACTGAGCAGTCTGTTGAGAGTCTGGTTCGGCAACTTCTGGAAATGCTGGAAGTGGTGACTGACATGGAATCGACCTATTTAACTAAAGTCGATTTAGATGCCCGCCTGCAGCATATTCTGTATGCGCGTAACAGCAAGCAGATGCAGATCCCCGAAGGGCTATCCGTGCCGTGGGATGAAACATTGTGCAAACGTGCTATAGAAGAAAACTGCCTGTACAGCGATAACGTGCCAGCGCGCTGGCCTGACTGTAGCGCAGCTCGGGCTCTGGAGATCACCACTTTTTTGAGCACCCCGGTTCATCTGCCGGATGGCACGTTCTACGGTACGCTTTGCGCCACCAGCCGACAACAGCAGACGCTAAGCCAACGTGGTGAACAAGTGCTGCATCTGTTTGCCGGTCTTATCGCCCAGTCTATTCAAAAAGAATCACTGGTTGCTCAGTTGCGTGAAGCAAACGCCGCGCTGATTGCGCACTCCTATACTGACGCATTAACCGGGTTACCTAATCGTCGGGCTATTTTTGAAAATATGGAAACCCTCTTTTCACTTGCCCGTCATCTGAAACACAAGGTTGTCGTTGCCTATATCGATTTAGATGATTTCAAACTCATCAATGACCGGTTTGGACATGAAGTTGGCGATCAGTTTCTGATCCAGATCGGTCGACGCTTGCGTCTTGGATGTTGTGAGAATGATATTCTCGGTCGGCTTGGCGGTGACGAGTTTTTGGTTGCCGGGATGTCACAAGAAGATGAAATAGAACAACGTGACCGTCTGCAGAGAGTGAAGGATCATTTACGACAGCAAATTTGCGGCGACTATCATTTGGGGAATATCCAGCTGTTCTATCCTGGTGCCAGCCTGGGCGTTGTGGAAATAGACCCACAGGAGACCGACGTGAACTGCGCGCTACACATTGCAGACGGCGCAATGTACCAGGATAAAAAGCGTCAGGATAAAACCACTTTTGTCACGCATTAAGCCCTGCTATTCTGGCTCATCTTTAAATAACTCTGGCAGATAAGAGCATGCGACTCGGTATTATATTCCCCATTATCATTTTCATTTCCGCGGTCGTTTTCTTATCCTGGTTTTTTATTGGCGGCTATGCTGCACCGGGAGCATCTTGATGAAAAAAACAACGCTCATTATGATTGGGGTAGCCATTATTGTGGTGCTGGGGACGGAACTGGGCTGGTGGTAACACAGAATAAAGGCCACCGATATGTGGCCTTTGTTGTCTATTTCTTAACCTAGCTTTTGATTTTTCTGTAGATAAACAAAACAACGATCGCACCGATAACCGCAACGACAAAACTACCAAAGTTGAAGCCATCAACTTTACCAAAACCGAAGAGTGTACTGATCCACCCACCAACAACAGCACCGATAATCCCTAAGATAATGGTCATAAAGAACCCGCCGCCATCTTTACCCGGCATAATCCATTTTGCCAAAATCCCAGCGATAAGACCGAAAATAATCCATGAAATAATACCCATTTGTTTTCCTCACTTATGTTTTTACGTGAACGATTTACTCGCCGTATAAAAGCATAGCATAGACCTGAAAAATTAAAATTTGTGATCTTAATCACTTTTGATTTTCATCTTTTTCTTATGTTTCACCGGTTTAAACAGTCAGACCCACTGTTTTTTATCTGACGTTTATCGTCATTAATGTCGAATCGACTGTCATTTTCATCCAGTTTTCGAAGCCAGCCCTTGCCGTAACTGCGTTTTCACTTATGGCACACTTTATGCTTATACAGCCCGTCGCTACGACAAATCGTAGTCCGCGATGCAATCGCGTGGCTTCGTCTACAATTCGCGCTATTTCAGCTTTTAACAGGTCTGTTATTGATGAAAAAAATCACCAGTGTTTGCCCATACTGTGGGGCCGGGTGCAAGCTCAAGCTTGTTGTTGAAAATAACAAAATCATCCGCGCCGAAGCCGCAGAGGGTGTAACAAATCAAAATCAGTTATGCCTGAAAGGCTACTATGGTTGGGATTTCCTTAACGACACTCGCCTTCTGACCCCCCGTCTGACTCGCCCGATGATTCGCTATGAAAAAGGTGGAAAATTCACGCCCGTTAGTTGGGATGAAGCCATTCGTTACACCGCCAAACGCTTATCCGAAATCAAAAACGCCTATGGTCCCCGCGCCATTATGACAACGGGCTCTTCCCGTGGTACCGGGAATGAAACCAATTATGTGATGCAAAAATTCGCCCGCGGCGTGCTCCATACCAACAATGTCGATTGCTGTGCCCGCGTCTGCCACGGCCCTTCCGTCGCCGGCCTGCAAGAAACGTTAGGCAATGGTGCAATGAGTAACTCCATCAGCGACATTGAAAACTCCAAATGCCTGCTCATCTTTGGTTATAACTGCGCAGATTCTCACCCGATTGTGGCCCGCAGGGTTATCAAAGCGCGTCAGAATGGCGCTAAAATTATTGTGTGCGACCCTCGCCGTATTGAAACAGCACGTATTGCAGACCAGCATCTTCAATTGAAAAACGGCTGTAATATGGCGCTGGTAAATGCCTTCGGCCATGTTCTCATTGAAGAGCAACTCTACGATCGTGAGTATGTGCAAAAACATGCTGAGGGTCTGGAAACCTACTGGGAAACCGTTAAGGATTATGCCCCGGAATCCGTTGAGCACTTAACTGGCGTTCCTGCACAACAGGTGCGTCAGGCGATGCGCACATTTGCATCAGCCCCTTCTGCCACCGTCATGTGGGGGATGGGAGTAACGCAATTTGGGCAGGCCGTTGACGTTGTACGTGGACTATCATCCCTGGCGCTACTGACCGGGAACCTGGGACGTCCCAATGTTGGCGTCGGTCCGGTGCGTGGACAAAATAACGTCCAGGGCGCGTGTGACATGGGGGTTCTGCCTAACCAGTTCCCGGGTTACCAGGACGTGACCGATTTTGCAGTAAGGGAGAAATTTGCCAAAGCATGGGGTATTGACGTCAATCTGATGGATGACAAGGTCGGTACACGAATCACTGAAGTCCCACACCTGGCAATAGAAGGCAAAGTCAAAGCCTACTACATCATGGGGGAAGATCCGCTGCAGACCGAAGCCGATTTGGGTCTGGTTCGCGAAGGGTTCAACGCACTCGATTTTGTCGTTGTGCAGGATATCTTTATGACCAAGACGGCGGAAATGGCTGACGTTATTTTGCCTGCTACCTCATGGGGTGAACATGGTGGTGTTTTCACTTGTGCCGACCGTGGCTTCCAGCGTTTTGAAAAGGCCATAGAACCAGGCGGAGATGTGAAACGCGACTGGGAAATTATCAGTCTGCTGGCTAGCGAAATGGGCTATCCAATGCACTATCAAAATAACCAGCAAATCTGGGATGAGATGCGCGAACTGTGCCCATTGTTCTACGGTGTTACCTACGAAAAAATGGGTGATATGGGACACGTCCAGTGGCCTTGCCCGGATCTCGATCATCCAGGCACCCCCTATCTGTACGAAAACAGCCAGTTTGATACCGCCAACGGCAAAGGCAAACTGTTTGCCGCACAATGGCGGGCGCCCGCAGAAGTCCCTGATGAAAAATATCCGATGGTGTTATGTACCGTGCGAGAAGTCGGGCATTATTCCTGTCGTTCTATGACAGGTAACTGCGCGGCACTTCAAGCGCTGGCAGATGAGCCTGGCTATGTACAGATCAATGCCAGTGACGCAGAAAAACACGGGATCCGTCATCGCGATCTGGTATGGGTCAGTTCTCGTCGCGGGAAAGTGATCAGCCGGGCGGATGTCTCAGAGCGCATCAATCGCGGAACGGTTTATATGACCTATCAATGGTGGATTGGCGCATGTAACGAGCTGACGCAGGATAACCTGGATCCTATCTCTAAAACGCCGGAAACCAAATATTGTGCGGTGAATATTGAACACATTGCCGATCAAAGTTGGGCGGAGAACTACGCAGCGCAATCGTACAGCGAAATGAAGTCACGTCTGTGCGAAGCCATTGAGTAAGCGGTAGTAAAACCAGCCTGAGTCTTACTTTCCGGACTCAGGCTGCATGTCCTGTCACTCGGCCAGTTGCGCTTTGCCTACGTGAACAGACGCATACTCTTCCTGCTTATCACGGTGCATAAAGCCGAAGTTAATAAAAAATAACCCCACCATAAACGGCATTTCATACAGTTCTTCAATAAGATCGCCATAATGCGCATTGTGCAGGAATAGCGGTGCCAGCAGACGATGGTGCTCCACGGTGTCGGAAATCAAAAACGCACATACCGTAATCACCAGCAACCAGATCGGCAGCGGTTCCTCACGAAAGCGTCGCGCGATTTCCTGACGTAAGCGTTTCGAGATCAGTACGGGTAGTATAATCATGGCGATTAGAACCACAGAGATGGCGCGGAATACAAGCTTTGGATATTCAGGAAAGTAATCACGTCCCCAGCTGGTACTTCTTCCCAGCAATACTAACCACCACACCGTCGCCCATAACCAAAATTGCTTCCCACCTTCAGGACGGGATAAGGGCCGAATGTACAGTGCGGTAAATACAGCACCAAACAGCAACCATAACGCTTGCCCGTTCTCAATGCTTCGGACAACAAGGCCGTTAAGCAGAGGCAGATTCCAGTTTGCGGTGAACGGGATCGCCACGACAATCAGTCCAAGAATGATTGAAGGTAATGTAAGTCGGGTATCAAATTTCATAAGCGCAGTGTTCTTTTCAGTGTCTGGCTTACGATCATAACCCTTGTGAATAATTGGCTATTAGCAATGAATGCGTATTTCTTAAGGTTTTCTTAATGTTGTTTCATAAATAACCAATGATGGAACTGGTTAATTTATAAAGACAAAAAGCCGCAACACGCTCTCATAACGCGTTGCGGCTTTACAGAAAGGACCACAAAATTAACCAGTAACAGTATGTGTAATGTTACCAGCCACAGACTTCATGCTCATTTTCGGTATCGTAAGAACGTACGGTATTCACCAGGTCTTTGACGACTTCAGCTGCCACATCTGGGATCAGCAACGTCATCGGTGTCTCAGTTTCATAATCAACAGAAACGCCATTGCTGTTGTTAGTGACGGTGACGGTATAGGTTGCTTTACCCATGATTTACTCCTTACCGGTACGCACGACTTTTCGTTGATTAGCACTCTCCATCAGGACTTCAGGCGCAACAAAAAAATCGATATTAAAATAGGTGTCGTCGGTCATTACTTCGATGTTGTGCCATTTTTCCGGCGGAAAAACGCCAAACTGACCGGCTTCAATAATCATCACTTCTTCTGGCTCCGGGCTGTGCTCATCCGCGAATCCGAGATATTTGACCGCCCCCTGCATAACCGAAAGTCGAGGATATACCCCGGCACGGGTTCCCTTATCAAGGTGGCGTTCGAAAATTCCGGCAGGCGCGGTCTCTTTGTTCCAGAACGGAGTTGAACGTGTATGGATATGATTCTGTGGAATTTGAAGCATTTTTCTTCCCTTTTCCAGTCGACAACCAGCGACCTTTATTGAATCGCTGCTGTGAACAGGGTACGCCTCAAAATATATATTTAAAATACCATTTATTGGTTACTGCGGGTTTTCACAATTAATAAGCAGGAGCGGGGAATTTTGAAAGCCCGCCGCCAACAGCGGGCCAGTGGCATTATGACTGAAGCGTAGCCAGACGCGCAGCAAAACCGACAAAAATCAAACCGATAAGAGAGTTGCCAATCTTAGCCAGTTTTTTCTTCGTGCGAATATATTGCGTCACAAACGCGCCAGAGAAAATAAGGAAGCTCAGATAGAAAAAGCTCACTATCTCAAGCGTGATGGCCAAAATAAAAAATGACAGCCCTGAGTGCGGCGCATTGACATCAATAAACTGCACGAAAAACGAAACATAAAACAATATCGCTTTAGGGTTTGTCAGGCTCAGAATTAATGCTCGCTTGAAAATCGCGCCAAACGGAACTTCTTCCGCCGCCGCATTACCATTTTTCGATTTCAATGTTGCATAGAGGATCTTCGCGCCGAGATACAGCAGATAAAAAGCGCCGAGATAACGGACGATATTAAACAAAACAGGCGTTGTTTTGATCAGTGCAGCGACACCTGCATAAGCCAAAAACATCAACACAGCATCGCCGATAAACACACCGCTTGCTGCAAGATATCCCCCCTTTACTCCTCGTCCGACGCTGTTCTTCAGCACAAATATCGTATTGGGTCCCGGCACCAGCACGATAAAAATAGCACCGACCAGATACGTCCAGTAATTCAGAACTCCATACTCTGCGAACACGTTAACCTCTTCCTGAAAAAACACATGCACTTACTGCGAGACAATATGCTAACGAATGCGCCGTGCGATGGAAAGGAATGGTTGAGAATAATGCTCTCTGTTGCAGCTATATTGCAGCATTATTTTTCTCGTTCCAGATTTGCAACGATGAAACTCATTTTTGCGCCTACCCAATACCCAGCTCAGCCACTAATGTTTATCCATAACTCAAGCCTTCCGAGGCGCCCTCTCATCACCTGGAGAAAGAAAAATGACTATTGCTTATAAACGTCTTGATAAAGATCAGGCTGCCGTACTGCTGGTTGATCACCAAACGGGTTTGCTGTCTCTGGTTCGTGACATAGATCCAGACAAATTCAAAAACAACGTACTGGCTTTGGCCGATCTGGCGAAATACTTCAAGCTACCCACCATTCTGACCACCAGCTTTGAAACGGGCCCTAACGGGCCACTGGTACCCGAGCTGAAGGCGCTGTTCCCTGAAGCCCCTTACATCGCTCGTCCAGGGCAGATTAACGCCTGGGATAATGAAGATTTTGTCAAAGCGATTAAAGCGACGGGCAAAAAGCAGTTGATCATTGCCGGGGTTGTAACGGAAGTGTGCGTTGCGTTTCCTGCGCTGTCCGCAATTGAAGCGGGATTTGATGTATTTGTGGTCACTGACGCGTCTGGCACGTTTAATCCTTTGACCCGTGACTCCGCATGGAATCGTATGTCTTCCGCCGGCGTCCAGCTGATGACCTGGTTCGGTCTGGCCTGTGAACTACACCGCGACTGGCGTAATGATATTGAAGGGTTGGGAACCCTGTTCTCCAACCATATTCCTGACTACCGCAACCTGATGACCAGCTATACCACGCTGACATCCGAAAAATAATTCACAAGTGACACTTTTTATACAAAACCCGCCATTGTCGGCGGGTTTAAATAAATGGTCGTCGCGCAAATTAATGATGCAGCATCTCGTCAATGACCTCTGCTGCTTTTAGCTGATACGGATAATACGTCGGCCAGTTGTCCATCTCTTCAAGCAAAGCCGCCTGTGAGGTATTACCGGTAAATATGTGGAAATGGCTCGACTTGCGCGGTGCGATAATATGATCGCTGAACTGAACATACTTTGGTGCTTTACTGCCGGCATCTTTGCATTCAAACAGGTAGCGAACGCCTTTCTTACCTGACTGATAAGTCAATATTTTATATCCGGCATAATCATACTTGCACGATTCAACCTGATTACCGGTATGAAATTCCATCACCCCATCCTCAATGCCGATGGTGTCCACATTGGTTACATAACCTTTACGGTAATAGGCTTTAATCTCATCCGCCGTTTTGCTTTTGTCCTTCTCCGCTTTCTTTTTGAATACCGGATCAAGTTCACCGCTTACCAGATATGGGTATACAGACTGCCACATGCCATCCCAGTCGCTCAGCGACCTGTCTTTGACATTTTTATCATCGAAAACACCTTCTGACGCTTTTTGCTCTATTTCTGTCATCGGTGCACCGTGGGAATGGTGACCATGAGCTAGAACCTGACCACTGGCTAAAAGCATCCCCAGAACGACTGCCAGTTTTTCAAAACGAATAGCCAAAATTTCACCCTCAAAATGTTTGCGAGTGAATTGTTATAATATAACATCACAACATAATCAACACTGATGTTATAAATTCAACCTTGCTGGTGGGCGATTTTCCAGCGGCTGTCAAAATGGGCCTGATACTGTGCCACAACGGCAGGCTCTCCCCTGATAACCAGAACATTCTCAGAATTCTCAAACTCTGCGGATTTGGCAAAATTGAAAGATCCGGTCTCCAGCGTATCGCCATCAATAATCATCACTTTGTCGTGCTGTATGTGGTAATGACCGTCCAGTTGAACATCAATCCCATTGGCAGTGGCAAAGGTGATAGCTTTCTGACTGACCTTGCCCTGGTTGCGTTTTTTATCAACCACGGCCCGCACCACTACGCCTCGTTTTTCCGCATTCACCAGCGCCTTTACAATGTCTGCTGACTGGAAGGAATAAGCCATCATATCGATGGTGTGTTCTGCATGGTTAATTGAATCCAGTACTAATGCCCGAGCAGAGCCTTCCGGAGAAAAACCCACCTGTATCGAGGCATTAGCCTTCGGGATCACTGACCCAAATAAAATGGCAGCAGCAACAATATGTTTCATACTCACTTTCATGTATTACCGGGAGAAGAAGAAACGCCGAAGCAAACCCGACGGCAAATTCAGATTAAGGTGGATGTCGGACAGAGTAACGCCTGGGGGCAAATCTGAGCAAGCAATGCCTGCTGATGGCTGATCACAAGCATACCTAATGGGCGGCGCTGGCATTCCTCAAGGAGCAACATCCATATATCTCTTTGAATGGAAGGATCGAGCTGGGCAGTGATTTCATCTGCGATCAGAAAACGCGTACGCGGATCGAGCGCACGGAGTATTGCAATACGGGCCAGTTCACCGCCTGAAAGCTGCCTGGGCCGGCGGGTTAGCCATTCAGGGTTGATATGCAGACGGGCAAGCATGTCAGCATCTGGCTGCCACGCATCTCGTACCGCATCACCGGTGCTTCGCCAGGGGTTAAAAGTTAGCTCAGGGTGTTGTGGGACAAGTTGCACCGGGCAATATTGATGAGTTGGCAACGGTGAATCATCCACCAGTACTTCGCCTGATGTCGGTTTTTGCCAGCCAGCGAGAACGCGTCCCAGCGTTGTTTTCCCAGTCCCGCTGGGCGCGCAAATTCCCATGCGTTCCCCGGCAACAAGCGAGAAGTTCAGGTTTTGCCACAGCACTTTCCCTCCCTGGCGAATCACAACATCACGACAGCACAGCATTCAGCTCTCCAAAAAGTTGATTTTGTTCAGGTAATGCTTGCCATTGTCGCTGCAAATGTTCACTAATATCCCCTCGCAGAAGCTGTTTCCGGCTCACGTTATCCGATACCCGCCCCTGATGCAGCGCGACAATCCGGTCGGCATGTCGCGCTGCCAGCGTAAGATCGTGTGTCACCCATAAAACGCCACGGCCTTGCTCGCAAAGACCACGCAACTGCTCAAGCAACTGATTCGCCAATGGGGCATCAAGCCAGGCGGTAATTTCGTCAGCAAGGATATAACGAGCCTGACTGAGCGACGCGTGACACGCCAGGACACGTTTCGCCATCCCGCCGGAAAGCTGGCGCGGAAATGCTTCCAGCACGCTTGACTCAAGTTCGCTACGCTGGAGCAAATGCTCTATTTCCTCCGTTTTCCATGCCTGACCGGAGAGCTGACTTACCCTTTTCAGATGTTTTTTAACAGTCAGCAGCGGATTAAGCGCCTGCACACCTTGTGGCACATAGCTGAAGGTATTACCGCGAAACGCCCGGATGTCATTGCGCTCCAGCTTCTTACCATCCAAAGTAATGGTCCCCTGAAAGCGCAAGTTTTCCGGCAAAAGATCAAGCAGGCATTGTAACAGCAGGCTCTTACCTTCTCCGCTTCCTCCGACTAACGCCACCATCTGACCTGGGGCAACATCAAAAGAGATATCTTGCAGCAGCGATGACCAATTTCTCGCGCCGTACCAGCGATAACGAGCCACCTCCAGCGAGGCCTGCTTCAAACTCAACATGCATTACCCCTTAGCCACAAACAATGCACTGCCCTGGCGAACTGGTCAAATAACATCACCAGGCTGAACAACATGAGCCCCGGAAACAACACCAACCACCAGTTACCATGACTGATAAACCGCAGGGCGTCCGCCAGCAACAAACCCAGTGAAGGTTCATGCGGTGCTAGCCCAAACCCAAGGAAGCTCAGCGCTGCGCTATGTAACACCGCATGAGGGAACATCAGCAGCGTGCCTGTCAGCCATTGAGGCAATAACGCCGGTAAATAGTGATGGCGCCAACAGTAAAAATGACCGTGTCCCAACCGCCAGGTCAGTGTCAGGTAGTCACTGTGTGCAACGCGTTCCGCTTCAGCACGCAGGATCAATGCCAGACGCGGCCAGTGGGTCAGCGCAACCGCCATAATCACCCCGCTTTTTCCACCGCTCAGCGTAAAACAAATCAGGATCAGCAACAGCAGATGCGGCATCGACAACATAGCATCGGTTATTAACCGCATAAGAACATCCAAACGCGGATGCAAACGCGAAACGGCAGCCATCAACAAGGCAATCAAACCGCTGCACAACGCTGCACCAATCCCAATTTGCAGGCTGGTTAACGCCCCCTGAAAACATCGAAGCCATAAATCACGCCCAAGATTATCCGTACCAAACCAGTGCAGCGCATCCGGAGGCAAGTGCCGGGCAAGAAGATTGACGTTTACTGGATTATCCAGCGAAACTGAGCCATACACGGCAATAAATAATAAACAGCCTACGGACAGCAAAAGACGAATTAACGTTGGTGTCGGGTTATAGAGCATCAGGACGCTCCAGAGCACGATTCAGAAAATGGACAAGCCAGGTTGAAACGGAGTTGCCGATGAACACCAGCACAGTACTAAACAAGACGATCCCCATTAGCAACGGCACATCACCACGTAATCCGGCATCAATCGTAGCCTGACCCAGTCCGGGATAAGCAAAGACTTTTTCAGCCAGCAATGCGCCGCCAAACAGTTCGCCGAGCGAAGCAAATTGCAGGCACAGCGCAGGCGTAATGGCATGACGCAGTACCTGGTGGCGTAAAAGCGACCATCCTCTGTCCCCCTGAGAACGGGCAAAACGGACAAATTCACTTTTCATCACGCTGGCGATACTTTCTCGCGTGTGGAGCGTAATCTGCCCCAGTCCCAGCAAGCTGAGGGCACATACGGGAAGCACCAGATGACGAAGACGTTCAGCAAACGTCGCCATTTCACCATTATTGCCCGGCTCCCATGCGCAGCAGACGGGCAACACAGGCCAGTGCACCGCGAATACTGCCAGCAATAGCATGCCGATCCAAAAGGTCGGTAAGGAAGAAAGCAGATAACTGAGTCGGCAAATAGCTCGGTCTGGCCAGCGGTTCAGGAAACGTCCGGCGACAAATCCCATTGCTGTTCCCAGCAAACCTGACATCAACCATGCCCCGCCAAGCAGTGCAAAGGACGTCGTAAAACGCTCTTTGATCACGCTGGCTACCGGCGCATTAAACAACATGGAATAGCCGAGATCGCCCTGTAGCACGCGCAAAAACCAGTGTCCAAAGCGCTCCCACAGCGGCTGATCCAGCCCCCAGCGAGCGGCAATTCGCCCATATTGCTCGGGTGGAACGTGCAGGAGATCGTTGCCAATGTAGGCACGAATGGGATCGACCGGTGAAAAACTGAGCAAGATGAAGGTGCCAGCAGCTACCAGCACCAACAAAACGGCCAACCGAAGAACATACGCCAAAGCAAACTTCATTAACGGCAGGTCCAGGTCCATTCATCAAGATTATTGAGTAGTGACCAGCTACCGTGAATTTCCGGAGCACCAGAGCCTAAGTCAATGCACGGATTTGCCAGATAGGTGTGCTGAATATTTAGCAACCATGCCCATGCAGCATCGCCCTGTACGCCAGCGCCGTGTTTCCCATCCCACTCCACCTGTTGCCAGAAAGGTAACGCATGCTGCCAGTCCGGGGCATCAATGGCCTGTTTGAGATGTTGCTCCACCACAGGGTTACTGTAGTAACCGGGATTGTAATACTCCACACCCGCAGCCTGCCCGCTGTAATGATGGAAAAGCTCCATCGGATCCAGGCTCCCCCATCCAAATAGCGTCGGGTTAGCATGCATATTGCGCTCAACGGTTTCCCAACTTCCTGATTGCAGGGATACTGCAATACCGACAGGTTCCAGCATTGAACGAACGGCTTCAGCGAGATCCCGACGAGTACTGTCGCCACTCGTATACCATAAGGTCAGACGGGCTTCTTTGCCGTCTTTCACGCGTACACCATCTTTACCCACTTTCCAGCCGGACTCTTCCAGGATAGTCCGTGCTTTTTCACTGTCGCCATCTTTGAAAGTGACGGATTTGCTCTGCCATGGAAGCCCCTGAACCGCGCTAAAAGCAGGGATAGCGTGCCCTTCCATAACCTGATCAGCTAATTGCTGCCGATTGATGGCGTAGTTAATGGCCCGTCTGATAGCAACATCGGCCGTGATATCGTTACCGACAGGATAGCCATTGGCATCTTTTTTACCTGCCGGAACCATTGGGAACACAATTCCCCGGTTTTCTACACTGTTGCGAACCCAGAGTTTGAGATCCTTCTGCTGTGGTGCTACGGCCATCGATGGCGCTATACGTACCAGGCCCAGTTGACCACTACGCGCGGCTGCGTAAGCGTTGTCTTCATCCAGGAAAACAAATACCAGCCTATTAAAATCATTTTTCTTGCCAACATACCAGGGGTTAGCCTCCACGATCAGTTGCTGCCCCGGTTGAAAACTCACCAGCCGATACGGGCCTGCACCAATCGGATTTTTGGCGAATGTTTTTTCGTCATACAGTTTTGCCGGCACAATACCTAAAGAACCGAGTACGTTGACAAAGGTACTCTGCGGGCTACGAAGCGTAATTTCCACCGTGCGGCTGTCGAGAAGCCGGGCATGGGTGAAATTACCCATGTCAATTTTCCCACCGCTTTGAGCTGCTTTGTTATAGGTAAACACCACATCTTCAGCCGTTAGCGCTGAACCATCGGAGAATTTAAGATCAGGTTTTAGCGTTAACGTCCAGGTTTTACCATCGGCACTGGTCACCACTTTCTCTGCCAGCAGGTTACCCCAGCTCATATCTGCATTTTGTTTTAATAGTGGTGCATGCAGAAGAAGATAACTGCCGTGGCTCCAGCCCAGCATCGGGTCAAACCCTTCCGTTGGTTCGGATCCAATAGCCAGCTTTAATATCTGACCGTCGACCGCCTTTTGCGCAGCGATAAGTGGTGAGGTAAATGCGAGAGTCAATGCGCACGTAAGCAGCGCCAGCTTGCCTTTAATCATTATCTTATCCAGATTTTGTGTTTTTTTATGCCACACAACAACCCGCTGTCGTTGGGCGACTTCCTGGGGAAAGGATTATGGCGGACAGTATCGACGAAAAAAATGATACAGCGCAGAAAAGTATGACGATTTTAAAAAAACATCATACGACTTTCTAATATTCAGCAAGCGACATGACATTCTTTGCTGAAAGCATGTTTTAACAACATCTGATTTATTCAATTCGATATTAAATGAATGTCAATAATTACAAAGATAACTACTGGCTGATTTTGTCGTCCTTTCTGACTCGAATTTATGACAATTTATGTATATTTATTCAAGAAAGACACCAGAAGTGACAATTTATGTAAATTAATAATGATAATTATTTGTATTATCATTACCATCATTTATCTTACTTCCTTCTAATTTTTAACAAAGGAAGTTTGACTATGCGTTTAAAGCCCGTTGCTTCTGTCGTTCTGTCCTGTATTGGATTCAGCTGTACTAATGCCTTCGCAGAAGACGTTATGGTCGTGACCGCTTCCGGTTACGAAAAAAAGATCACCAACGCTGCTGCCAGCGTTTCCGTTATTTCACAGCAAGAATTACAAACCAATAAATATAATGACTTAGGCGAAGCCCTGCGCTCAGTTGAAGGGGTAGATGTTGAAAGCAGTACCGGTAAAACCGGTGGTCTGGAGATTAGTATCCGTGGTATGCCCGCCAGCTATACCCTGATTTTGATAGACGGTATTCGTCAAAACGGAAGCAGCGACGTTACACCAAACGGCTTCTCTGCCATGAACACCAGCTTTATGCCGCCACTGGCGGCGATTGATCATATTGAAGTGATCCGCGGTCCCATGTCTACGCTTTACGGCTCTGACGCAATTGGTGGTGTTGTTAATATCATTACCAAAAAAGCACCGATAAATGGAGTACTTCCATCAATACCGGCGTGAACCTGCAAGAAAGTAATAAATGGGGTAACAGCACTGTCGCCAACTTTTGGTCAAGCGGTCCTTTAATCGCAGGCGTCCTGGATATGCAGGTTCGCGGCAGCACGACTCAACGGCAAGGCTCAAGCATCACTTCCCTGAGCGATACATCTTCGACACGTGTGCCCTACCCAACTGAATCTGAAAACTACAATATCGGTACTCGACTGGACTGGAAAACCAGCGAAAACAATACACTCTGGATGGATCTCGACTCAGCCAGACAGCGTTACGATAACGTTGACGGACAGCTTGGTAGCCTGACCGGGGGTTATGACAAGACGCTGCGCTATGAGCGTAACAAAGTGACCCTCGGCCACGATACCGCATTAACATTCGGAACCTGGAAGTCATCCCTGGGCTGGAATGAAACCGAGAATAAAGGCCGACAACTGGTCTCTTCCGCGCTCACACCAGAAAATGCTGGCCGGGCCGGTGATGCCCGTGAACTGAAAAATACCAACGTCATTCTGGACTCTCTGCTGCTGACACCATTAGGTGATTCGCACCTCTTAACCCTCGGGGGAGAATACTGGGATGCGCGTATGAAAGACGGTGTTGTTTTGGCCAATACTGGCGAAACATTCCACCAGAAAACATGGGCTGCCTACGCTGAAGATGAGTGGCACATTCTCGACTCACTGGCATTAACCGCAGGGACACGCTACGAACATAACGATGTCTTTGGCGGTCATCTCAGCCCTCGCGCCTACCTGGTCTGGGATGTATCTGAAGAATGGACGTTGAAAGGCGGCGTCACGACAGGATATAAAGCCCCGTCACTCAGCCAATTACACAATGGTATCAGTGGTGTTACCGCCCAGGGAACCGTCAATACGGTCGGCAACCCGGACCTTAAGCCCGAAGAGAGCACCAGCTATGAAACCGGACTGTATTATGAAAACGATACGGGACTGAACGCCAACATTACCGGCTTCTATACCGAATATAAGAATAAAATTGTCTCGTACTCTATTGATGATTATACCAATAGCTACACCAACAGCGGCAAAGCAAGAACTGATGGTGTTGAATTCGCCAGCACCTTCCCTCTTTGGTCGGACGTGCTGAGTTTATCCCTCAACTACACCTACACTCAGAGCAAACAAAAAGATGGCGATAATAAAGGCGCGCCATTGAGCTATACACCTAAACATATGGCTAACGCACGTTTGAACTGGCAGGCTACGGAAGATATGAATGCCTGGCTGAGCGCACGTTATCGTGGTAAAGCCCCACGTTTTACCGAGAATTACGACAATCTCAGCGCGGTACAAAAGAAAGTATATGACGACAAAGGCGCTAATTTAAAAGCCTGGACCGTTCTGGACATGGGACTGTCCTATAAACTGACCAAAGAACTGACGCTGAATACGGCAGTTAATAACGTACTGGATAAAGACTTTAGCGACGTCACACTGTATCAGGTAGGCCGCAATAGCACCTACGCGGGTGACTACTTCCAGACAGCGCAATCCACGACCGGCTATGTGATACCTGGCCGTAACTACTGGGTTTCATTGAACTATCAGTTCTAATTTTTCACAGTTTATCTTCCCGGGCTATTACTTATAGCCCGGACTCAACTGGAAAGTAATGTTAACTTAGCATAATACCGTATCAGATTTACGAGCCATCCGCGCTCACTAAGTAATTCATAAGAATATAACGAGCATCCTGACGCTTATGTTGATCAATTAATGGCACAAGCCTTCTGAAATGTTCACTTGCACAGTGTTCGTCGAGTGCTGCATGGTCCGGCCATTCTTCGATAAAAATAAAGTGTCCCGGATCCTTTTCATCAATATACAAATCATAAGAAATGCAGAGAGTTTCTTTTTTCGTTGCCGATACCAGCTCACGATACAGAGGGATAACGATATCAACACACTCAACTTTTATGAAATCTTCGGCAATAACTTTTAACATTCGAACCTCCAGGCTAAATCTGACTACACACTATGTGTGAAAGAACCGTTTTAAACAAGATGGACTGACCTGGCGGTTGAACTGATAGGATAAAATTCACTGCAGTTTTTCATGGACAAAAAAGCATCACATCTTATGGATGATGATGCTTTTGATAATGTTGAATTGCTTTGGGGAACTAGATCAATTTAATCTTAATATCATAACTTTCAAGACCCGTCATTTTCTCACGAGCAATAAACTGAATGTCAGAAACTTCTTTTCCTGTCTTTTTTTTGAGCTCAGCTATTTTCTTTGTGATAAATTCAGATATATCTGTTTCAGTTTTACGTTTCAAATCTTCGACGTTCACTATGCACCTCTTCTGGTCTGTAACGGCATCAACGCGCCAGTAGGTATGATTCAGTATAACTATACTCTAAATAAATCGAGTTGCAGGAAGACAGCCAGCGAGACGATCTCGGGGACCTGACTCCGGTAAGTGATCCGGATGGACAAGCACAGCCAGCATATATGCAACCTGAAGTACGACGAGTATATGCAACCGTTGATATCTATAGACTATTCAGTAAGAAGATTCAATAACCACAGAGTTACTGTCTATTAGTTAGACAAGAATTGTTCATAGATGAAACAACAGCAGAAGAGTTTATACAACTTGGTAGTAAAAACGCCCGACAGCCATTACAACAACTTCGATGCAGCCTCAAGAATCTCATCAGAACTAACATCACGATCAGAGGCAACATAGACCACTTTATGATCTCCTGTTAGTGAAGGGAAGCCAGCTGACATCACGGTTAGGTGAGCTTTCTCACCATTTGGATACTCACGTAATATCGTGGTGATGCCTTCCATCAATGACACAGTAACCGCTGGTTCTGTGTTAAAAAAAACAATCACTTTTTTCATAACCGCACCATGATGCTCCTGACTGGAACACCTTTTAACAGGTTGAAAAAAAGGCCCCATAAAGGAGCCCAATAAAATTATTTCCTGAAATCCAATGGAGCCTGGCCGGAACGAATGTACAGTGCAATATTATCAAATGTAATCATTGTAGATTTGCAAAAAATACATTTTGCCCCGAAAGGATTTCTGTCAGTAACATCGAAAGTCGATGTTCTGTATTGAGAACCATGACAACATGGACACCGGAAGTGAATATGATTAGTAATAACAGTTACCTTAAAGTGTCACGACATTAACTGCCGATGGGCCTTTGGGTCCCTGTTCCACACCAAACTCGACTTCCTGATTTTCATTCAGAGTTTTAAAATCGGTTCCCTGAATGGCAGAAAAATGGACAAACACATCTTTACTACCGTCTTTAGGAGTAATGAATCCAAATCCTTTCTCAGGATTGAACCACTTAACTAAACCAGTCATTTTATTAGACATCACTATTACCTTTATGAGTAAGCCCTTAGGCAGAATGGTCCGAAAAAAATTTATCAGAAAAAACCAAAAGGATTCTTAAGAGGTGAAAGTGAAGAGAAATACTTCAATAACTACTTCAGATAATTTTGTATCAAACCGCACAACCATTAACGCATGGTTAACCAAACATCGCAAGCTTTAGTTTCATCCTGACTCATTACTTCTTCCAACACACAGAAGAACAAGTGAAGTTTCCCAATAAAAAGAGGATGAAATTTATTGTAAGCCACTGCAAATCATACAGTAAATTTGGCTGATAATCTTATATCAAAATATTAAAGCCCTATTAGTGAAAGAAAGAAAATGCTGTCATCGATCAACGTCATTATCTGGGGGGATTTTGCGCCAAGGGTTCTCCGATGGCGCAGGAGGCTCAGGTTGTACAAACCGGAGATTGAAATCTTAAAGAATGATGAATCTGCGAGATAGCGGTTCTGAGTATAAAAATGGCTGTCTTACTTATACCAGCAGCGTCCACCATTATCTGCCTGACTCGCATCCGGCAGTTCCTCGCAATCAGGAAGAGTTACTCCGTGTCTCGTAACCATGCGATATCCATCGGAACTGGTGTAATCGTCGTTCTGATGTTCATGATGGTGATGTTCCTTACGCTCCTGGTCACGCTTTGCGTCAGCATAACGTTGTGCGAAGTCCGCAGAACAGCCAGACAATAAAGTTGTGAATACAATAAATGTGATTAACTTTTTCATGTGTTGTGTCTCTTTTATTATAAATTAGCGAACAACTACCGATGCAACAGCATCATCCTGTCCCCAAACCAGAGTCGCATAACGGTCATCCTTACGATATTTACTACCGTCCTGAGAGATACGTCTCCACCCATCAGACTCCATTACATCAACAGCTTCCCCACGAAAGGATCCCACAACCATCTGATTTAAATGCGCGCGGATTACATCCGGAGAATTATATCCTCCGTGACGACGAGCATTTCGCTCATTCTGCTCTGCAGTTTTGTGAATATTACAAGTGGTACCTGCATTCATTTCAGTACAACCGGAACGCTCAAGCTGAGCGCGGTATTGAGCATTAATAGCTAAAGCCGGTGATGTATGAATTACAGCAACAATAGCCACAGCAATTAACTTCTTCATAATATTACCTCTTAAATATTTTCAGCGGTATCAAAGCCCGCACGACATGCTTCAAGTTTTCTGTCAGCACAAACTATTTCATCTGATATTGGACGCCCTTTAATCCCGGCCCTTTCTCAATGGAAGCTCTTCATTCAGTAACCTGAAACACTCTGGCAATATAGACATTAACTCCGTAAAAAATAACAACTTCACAATGATAAACCGCATATTTTACTTTCATTCACAAGTCGAATTTAACATCTTAATAAATATAGACTTCTGACTCACGATGGAATCAATGTTGACATTTATTTGCATGACGGCAGATTACTAACGACAAAAACATGGCATTTAGTTTATCTTAAACATGCTATTAACACGCAAACCAAATGCATCTTTGCTGTATTAATAAATATCACCATGCATATCAGATATGCAAACAGTTTTTACAACCCACCCCTTAATGGGATTATTCTGACTGCGAGTATTGCGCATGAAATAATGTAGACATTCATTTGAAAAGCACCTGCTCTAAATATCGCCCGATACAGAACGTTGCAAAAATGTATAAGTTTATTATTCAATATATAACAAAATATTGTAACCGAAGTTATTTCAATAATATTTCACATATAAAAGTTGGATGTTGATAAACTTATCATCGTGCAGGCCATAAACGATAAGGATAGACAGGCAAAAAAACGGGAACCGTTCGGTTCCCGTTCTCCCACAACCCAGAATCTGGATTACATGTTTTCGATGATCACGTCGCCAAACTCTGAATATTCCAACGGGTTAGCACCGCCCATCAGACGTTCGAAATCATAACTTACGGTTTTGGCGTTGATTGCGTCTTCCATTAATGGAATTTCTTTTGGAAGATAGCAGTTTTTATCTATTTGTCATCATTAATATATCTGGCTAGATATGTTTTTTATACAAATTTATGAAATTAAAAAATCTGCCATAATGACAGATTCCTTTAATTTATAATTAGAGATTTGCAACGTTATGGTATACTTTTTGTACATCATCGTCATCTTCAAGGGCATCAACAAGTCCTGCAAAGATTTCTAAATCTTCTGGTGAAAGCTCAACTTCTGATTGAGCAATCATTTCTAATTCTGTTGTTGAGAATTCAGTAATTCCAGCTGCTTTTAGAGCTGCAATTCCTTTGTGAAGATCTGTAGGTTCAGTATAAATAACGATGTTTCCTTCTTCTTCGGTTACATCACGAACATCAACTTCAGCATCAAGCAAAATTTCAAAAATATGGTCAGGGTCTGTGCCTTCAAATACAATCACGCCAGTATTGTCAAACATATAGCTGACAGCACCTGCCGCTCCGATATTCCCGCCTTTTTTATTGAAAATAGTGCGGACATTAGCAATCGTACGGTTAACATTTGATGTCAAGGTTTCAGCGATAATCATTGAACCATTTGGCCCAAAGCCTTCATAACGCCCTTGCACGAACGTTTCATCTCCGCCACCTTTGGCTTTATCAATTGCTTTATCAATAACATGCTTTGGAACTTGTGCTTGTTTTGCACGTTCAATAACGAATTTTAAAGATGAGTTTGATTCTGGATCTGGTTCGCCTTGTTTAGCAGCAGCATAGATTTCCACACCGAACTTTGCATATACTTTTGACGTTGCACCGTCTTTAGCCGTTTTTTTAGCAACAATATTGGCCCATTTACGTCCCACTGGAATGCTCTCCTCGACAATTTATTTACATTACTGGCAGGTTAATAACCTGCCAGTTTTTTCCGTCATATTATATCATAATATGTAAATACTCGTCTATGAGAAATAAAACATCCAAACTTTACGAAATGTTACTTTGATTTTATCAATAGCTAATATTGTAGATAAGCTACTTCCGAACTTCCTTCTGGTTCTTTTGTTTTTTCTTAATAATTGATCTGCAGCAATAATACATAAGGCAAGAGAAACAAAAGTGATAATCCAGACAAAAACACCTACTGTGTCGGAGAGATGCTATGTTCGTATACATATTTATGATGGCAAATTAGCATCCAAATCCACCTGGTTATAAAACTCCTGCTCCAGTTTCGTTTCCAGTATCGAACGAATCTCAAATGCCAGATTTTTATAAAAAACCGAAAACTCGTCATTTTTGCACAACAGAACAATTTTGCGACGCTCTTTACGTTTTTTGATCCGGATGATCTTTAGCGAGTCAGAAAAAGCTGGAATAGTAGTAATAAACAGCGGCGTAGTTAACGTCCACCCGTAACCACAGGCTATCAGTTTCAAAATCTCATCAGCATTGTCCATTTCAAACTGAATGGCAGGAGAAAAGTTTTGCCATTTTAGCCAGTTGAGTGTCTGGATTCCCGTTGGCGTATTTTGGGTATAAGCAATGTAGTTCCGCTGCTTACATAATTCTTCCAACTCTGTTTCCGGCCATGTTTTGGGACAAATACATAGAAACTCTTCCTCAATCAACGGGTACATTCTAACATTGGGCGGCATTTCAGTATGTAACATGGTTACAGCCAGATTAATATCCCCCTTATTAAGCGCCTGGAGCAATCCAGATGCTGTGCCTGTCACCTGAAAAATATGCTTCACCTGTGGTTGCAGAAACTTAAGGATATCCAGGCCAACGGTTTTACTAATTGAATCCACAAAACCAATTTTCAGATTCGAAATATGTCCGTCGCTTATTGCATTGATATGTTCTTGCAGGTGAACACCGTTATCAATAATTTTTTTTCCTAGCGGGTAGAGTGCTTGCCCGGCAATTGTCATCTGGATTGGTCGCTGTGAACGGTTGACCAGAGCAGTATTTAATCCTACCTCCAGGTTTGCAACCTGCTGCGAAATTGATGACTGAGTCACGTTGAGTTTCCTGGCTGCAGCTGTAAATGAGCCTGTGTCTATCACGGCTAAAAATGCCTGTAATTGCTTAAAATCGAAGTTAATATCCTTCATTCTCATCCCTTAGCATTACATTTTTTAATAGTATCTATCTAACTTTTAAATGGTATTTTTTCTTTGAGCTACTTCAAACTATCTGTCATATCACTAAATTAAGGTATAACCACCTTAATACACAAGAGAAACAGAAATGCGTGAAGAAAAGGATTTATTAGGAACTTTAATGGTGCCAGATGAAGCTTACTACGGTATTCAAACACAACGTGCGGTGCTGAATTTCTCAGTGTCGGGCAAAACAGCAGGAGAAATCCCACACTTTTTATGGTCTATCGCCGCAATCAAGCAAGCGGCAGCACAAGCGAACAGACAAATTGGTGCGCTGGATCAGCAGAAAGCGTCGGCCATCGTTACAGCATTGAAGGAGGTAATGGCCGGTGATTTTGATGCCCATTTCCCCATTGATGTTTTTCAGGGAGGCGGAGGCACTTCAACCAACATGAACATGAATGAAGTGGTCGCAAACCGTGCTAATGAGCTAATTACCGGAAAACGTGGATATGATGAGATTCACCCGAATACCCACGTAAATATGGGACAGTCAACGAATGACGTCATCCCAGCGGCAATGAAAATGACCAGCCGCATGAATATAGATCAATTGTTAGTCCAATTGGAAAAACTGGAAGCAGTGTTAACAGAAAAAAGTTGCCTGTTTGCTGACAAGGTGAAGTTAGGGAGAACCTGCTTACAAGATGCAGTGCCGATGACGTTTGGCCAGCAATTTGGCGCTTATCGCACGCAGGTAAGCAGACTTAAAGCAAAAATGGTGGAAGTCAGAGAAGAAGCATTATTCTTACCGTTGGGAGCGACAGCTATAGGTACGGGATTGTCCACTCACGAAGGATATATCCCGGCAGTTTATCAGTGGCTGGAAATTATTACTGGTGATAAATATACCCCGGAAGCAGATTTCTTTGATGGTCTCCAACACGGTGACTTTTATATTGAATTTTCCGCACAGCTTAAAAAAATAGCTGCGTTTCTCTCCAAAATGGCTACCGATTTTCGTATTCAGGGTTCAGGGCCAAGAGCTGGCTTTAATGAAATTATTGTCCCTGCGGTGCAACCGGGCTCTTCAATTATGCCAGGCAAAATTAATCCTGTAATGCCCGAACTGATAAATCAAATTGCGTATCAGGTGATTGGCAATGACCTAACTGTGACGATGGCTGTTGAGGGTGGTGAACTTGATCTGAACGTGTGGGAACCGGTGCTGTTGAAAGCGCTCTTTGAATCCTGCTCGTTATTGACTAAAGGGATACCTTTATTTATTGACAAGTGCCTGAAGGATATCGCGATCAATGAAGAAGTGAGCGCTCGTTATGCAGAGGAAAGTACAGCGCTTGCGACCATTATCGCAACACTGTTTGGCTATCAGGTTGGCTCTCGAATTGCCAAGACTGCGTTTCAGCAACAGACCAGTGTAAAGCAGGTCGTGTTAGCAGAAAAGCTGCTGACGCCAGTACAGGCAGATTATTTGCTTGATCCAATGAATATGACCGATCCACAAAAAAGTACAGCAGTGATTAAACGCTATCAAAAAGAAATGAATATTTCGTAGTTTATCAATTAAATAAATAATCAGTTTTAACTGGAGGTAATGAATATTTATATTCATTACCTAACCATCCCTTTTGTGAGAATTATAAATAAAAGCAGGTCAATTTTATGGTGATGTTACATATCGTGTTATTGCTGGGAACTATCATGCTTGCCGCCCGTTGGGGGGGAATTGGCGTAGGGTTTGCTGGCGGGATCGGATTAGCAATTTCAGTTTTTATTTTTGATGTTCCGGCTGGTGCTCCACCTGTCGACGTCATGCTCATTATTCTGTCTACTATTGTTGCGCTCTCTGCAATGCAACAGGCTGGTGGAATGGATTATTTAGTAACTCTGACAGAGAAATTATTACGCAATAACCCAGGTTACCTAAATATTCTCGCGCCAACAGTGACCTTTATCCTGACTGTACTTTCCGGTACGGGATATACCGCCATGTCGGTCATGAATGTGATTCAGGAAGTTGCAAAAGATAACGGCATTAGACCCAGCCAACCATTAAGCTCTGCCGTTGTAGCTTCACAGCTAGGTATTACAGCCTCACCAATCTCTGCAGCCACGGCAATTATGTATGGCACCGTGGAGATAATGGGAGTCAGTTTTGGTGATGCTATGTTGATTGTTTTTCCCACCGCTTTTTTTGCTATGTTGGTCGCAGCTTTCATCGCCAGCAGACAAGGTGAAAGTCTGGCTAACGATCCCGTTTGCCTAAAAATCATGCAGGAAAATAAAGTCGTTATAAATAAACACATCAGCTGTAAAATCCCCGCCAGTGCTAAATCCTCGGTAGTAATATTCCTGGTAGGTGTTGTATTTGTTGTTTGCATGTTGATGTTTAAATCGGTTATCGGACATACAATTAACTCCCGTGATCTAATAATCATTACTATGTTTATAGTTTCCACGATAATTATTTTTATCTGTAAACTAGACATGAAAGAACTGAAGAACTCACCTATATTTAAATCTGGTGCTGAATCACTGGTTGTGGTGTTAGGTATTGTATGGTTAAGCAGCACGCTTATTGGCGCCCATATCGACGAGATAAAAATACAAGCTAGTGATATGTTACGTATGTATCCAGGACTACTGGCGGTAGTTTTTTTCTGTACCAGCGCAATGTTGTTCAGCCAGGGTGCTACATGTGCTTTATTAATGCCCATTGCTGCTTCTATTGGCATTAGCGCTGACGCAATATTAGCTAGTTTCGTCGCTGTTAGTGCGCTTTATCTCACTAATATTTACCCAACAACTGCATTTGCAATTGCAACCGATGATACAGGCTCTTTTTTAAGTAATCGGTGGAATGGATCTAAGATAATTAATCATCCATTCTTTTTGCCAGGCTGCATTTCTATATTGACTGCAGTCCCAGTAGGTTTCGCTTTGGCAAAAGTTATTCTTTAATTTATATCATTACTAAGTAAGTATAGGAAATAGTAAGAAACAACCCAAAATATGTTGTCATTCACAGATAAATGACAATTCATTTCTTGCAAAACTATCAAAAACAACGTCCGCTCCAGGCAAGAATGGAGCTGAATATTAACGAACATCCACCAGTAATAACCGCAAAAAAAAATTGAGGTATATCTAACTGAAACCTGGCGGTATAACTACCATCTGACCATCCAACCTCCCCCAAACTACTGCAGGGGTTTGATAACTTATTTTGATAACCGTTGGCAGCCTAACCAAAAAAAACGGGAGCGTTACGCTCCCGTTAGTAAATTTAACAAATTATCGCATTACATGTTTTTCGATGATCCCGTCACCAAACTCGAACATTTCAGCAGCTTAGCTGCCGTCCATCAGACATTCGAAATTATAGGTTATAGATTTCGTGTTAATCGCGCCTTCCATACCCTTAACGATCAGGTCAGCCACTTCTACCCATATGTCGGTGAAGTAGTTAGATCGTTCAATCACAACAATCTGATATTAAAGTATAATTTAACCAATTCTCATATATCTCACTGACTATTGGGACTCTCATAACCCACTGATGATCAATATATGTTTTAGGGTTTTGATAACCGTTTTTGGGTAAATACAACCACCCGACCATTCAAAATGGTTACCGCTAATGGCAACTCTCAATGCCTACCATGCTAAAGCCATACAGCCGTATAGATCCGCTATGAGCGAGAAGCATACGTTGAATAAAGTCCTATCGGGGGATATAAGTTACTTCTGGTAAGTACGACTTACTTGAAGTGTTTTTACTGGCATCAATCCCCGTAGGTATGAGTTTGTCTTTGTACGAATCAAAACTCATAAATGACGAGTACGAAAACTGGTTAGGCCGTAATCAATACGACACCTGCATCCTGCATCGCTGTGAGGGCCGCCTCTTGATCCATTATTTGCTCTGGCAACATAAAACCGGTCAATGGGCTTTTGAGTAGCGCTTCGATGACGATAGTAACGCCAAGGGCTGTGAAATGCGCCTGTCCTTGTGGGTCTGAAGCGATAATTCGTTTGGACTCTGAAGCGCCTGACACGTTAACACCCTGTATATCAACATACAGTTCTACCGACGCTTGAGTGGCATTTCTCTTACCCTCTGAAGTCCCCACGGCGACATCAAGCCTGATATTGTCAGCACGAGTCATTGCCGCAATAGCGCTGACATCCAGGATACCAAACGGCGTAGTCTCGACACATTCACCACTGATAAGGCAAATGTTACTCTGCTCAGCGGTATAACCCCAGATACCATCTTCCCGTACAAATGCAGGAGCTATCGCCTGATTAAGCTCTTTTTCAGTGACTTTACCTATAGGATCTTCTGGGTCGTGCACTGCGGTCAGCTGTACACGTTTAACAGAATTAAACTGGCTGGCAAGTTTATCAACCAGCGGTAAAAACATTCCCGCCTCATAGTAACCTAATGGTACGATCGGCGAAGTCGCATGATGGAGCAGCGCCATGTTCAGTAGAGGTGCATAGCCGTCGGCAGTCCCTACCGTAATATCAATAAAAGCAATATTGTTGCGAATAGCGTATTCACCTAGCGTATGTTTTGGATCGGGTACGGCGCTGATAATAAGCTGTGAAGTCGATACAAGCGGCGGAAGCTCCCCGCTCATCAAATCAAGACAAACAGTCATGGCGTTTCCCAACTGGGCCGCAAGTTTTTCGCCATTTTGCGGCGAGCGGCCTGCCAGGATTAATTTCGCATCCGGAAAACGCGTCCGCAGTTGGGTGGCCAGATTACTGCCTATCATCCCATATCCGCCGGCAATAAAAATCTGCTGTGTCAGTTTGAAATTCATCATATTTCCTCATTTAACGTTGCTGATGAGGTGACTTTAGAACACAAATAAACTTTAATTAAGCTCATTAATTTTTATGAGTTAGTGAGTTTAAATCAGTAATGAATGTTAAAATTTCCGATTTTGAACCCTTTATCGCAGTAGCAACTTTTCGTAGTTTCCGGTTGGCAGCAGAAGCCGCAGGCGTGACATCTTCGGCAATGAGTCATTCGATCCGCCAGCTCGAGGAACGATTAAAGGTACGATTATTTAATCGCACGACTCGCAGCGTATCTCTAACGGATGCCGGGCATAAATTATTTGAATCGCTTTCCCCACTTTTCAATCATGCGATGGATGCCATTGAAGCAATAAATGATTATCGTGCCACACCCATAGGCACGCTACGCATTAACGCGGTCAGGCTGGGGGGGCGTTACCGACTCGCCCCTTTGGTTGCTGGGTTTAACAAGGACTATCCCGACGTCAGAGTGGAAATAATTCAGGACGATAATCTGGTTGATATTGTGAGTAGTGAATACGACGCCGGAGTGAGGCTGAGTGATATCATCGAAAAAGACATGATTTCTATCCCACTTGGTCAGCCTGTTCGTTACGCCGTTGTGGCAAGCCCAGAATACCTCCAAACGCATACCAGCCCAAAGCAGCCTCAGGATCTTCTGAATCACTCCTGTATCCAGTTTCGCTATCCTGGTGGGCGCAGCTATCAGTGGCAATTTGGTCGAGATAACGAGCGCATTGAGATTAATGTGAAGGGAATGCTTGAGGTAAATGACCTCGATGTTGCACTAAGTCTCGCACTGAATGGCGCTGGTATCAGCTACGTGTTGTATGAAATGGCTGAACCCCATATACACAGTCGCAAACTCGTTTCATTACTTGAGGATTGGCTGACAGATCTTCCCGGCTTCTATCTTTATTATTCCAATCGAAAATATGCCTCCGCAGCATTTCAGGCTTTTGTTGAGTATATAAAAAATCATCACTAATACCTGCAACGTCAGGGGAATGCCCGTAATAAGTACTCCTCGTTTTATAGAACATATGAATGTCATTAACGTCCGCACCTGGCACAGAACGGACCTAAATATTAACGAGCGTGCACCAGAAATAATAAAAAGCTGAGGAATGCCTAATGGGAACCTGGCAATAGAACTTCCATCTGACCGACCAACCTCCCCCAAACTACCAGGAAGTTTTGATAACTTATTTTGATAAAATTTTGATAACCGTTAGCAGCCTAACAAAAAACAACGGGAGCGTTACGCTCCCGTTAGTAAATTTAACAAATTACCATATTACATGTTTTCGATGATTGCGTCGCCAAACTCGCTACATTTCAGCAGTTTAGCGCCTTCCATCAGACGTTCAAAGTCATAGGTTACGGTCTTAGCGTTGATCGCGCCTTCCATACCTTTAACAATCAGGTCAGCCGCTTCAACCCAACCCATGTGGCGCAGCAGCATCTTACGGGATTACACTTTACCAATTGATAAGTAGGATGAAATATACGTTCAACCATCCTAAACTCGCCTTATTGCCTTGAATCTAACTGTCTGAATTAGCTAGATCTTTTTTGAGTTTTGATAACCACTTTCTGGCCTTCGATTACGCCAGGGCCAATGTTTTTTAACTTTGAACATTGGAATTTTTGTGACCTCTGATTGATATCCCATACCCTAACCACCGTATACTACTTCGTGCACAACCCCTTTTTTATTCCTAAAATTAAGGATATATAATGGCCGCCGACTACATTCTTGAGCAGCAGATGGAAGAAATTGAAGAACAAAGAAAAGATTTCATAGCTGAAACAGCTGCCACTTTTGTGATTGTCAATGGCGTAGACCGTAGTTCAGCAATTGATGCAGTTAAAAAAACATTAGATTTACGAGAAGAATATCAGAATGATATTAGCGTTTGCATTCCTGGAGACGAAGATGAGGCAGACCAGTGGTTGACTCCTGAAACGCAGCTCCCTCCTCTGCCTGATAACTCAAAACAGAGAAGCCAAATTGCTGCAGTCGCCAAAGAACTGCGTGAAAAACTGGATTAATTGTTCTCACACCTCGGGAAAATCACCGTGGGTTCAACTCCCGCCAGCTCCACCAATCATGATTGGACAGTGCCAGGACAGCACTAGCAAAAACAGGAAGTTAGCAGTCTCAGCAGGACACCGACCAGACGGTGAGGGGACAAAAAAGGATACGCAAAGGAGCCGTGGCTCCCGAGTGACAAAAAAGCCCGCTTATACTGCGGGCTTTTTTGTTTTTGCTCTTTTGCCTCATTCGCCCCCCTCAATGCAACCACAAACAGCAGCCCACTTTTCTTTCACCATAGTCTGTCACCTTCCCCTCATACCTGCTTTTTAGACATACCTGATATGAGCGTCTGCTATGAGCTGTGAGTTCAACGGGTCGATGCAACGCTATCCTTAATCAAGGGTGCATCAATGACTGAGATCATGTCAACTTACGGTTGCCCTGCTTACCTGTAATGGATAATATTCCTGATGAGAATGGAAGATAATCCTAATGTGAGCAAGTTTGTTAACCGAGTAAATGTATGGCTGAGATAAGTATTAATTATCAAAAAGTGCCTTTTTCTATCTAAGGAATTAATAATGTTACCAGGTGTTGTCAATAACTTGACGGAAACCTCACTTACCATTTACAACTTTATGAAAATCAATGAGGAGATCGTTAAGTCAGTATTTGTGTTAATTTTCTCATTGGGACTAAGTAAGTATATAACTAATTACAAAATAAAAAGTCACTCTAAAAAATTTAAGGCTCTACTTCGACCTATAAGTTCTTACTGCTTTTTTTGGAGTACATCAGCAGCAACAAGGAAAAACTTAATGACTTTGTTCATTCTTGCATTAAGTTATTTGATTTTTCTTCGTTCTTTAGGTTTTGCTGTTATCGAGAATGTTAGTTACTCTATTGTCGCCGCATTTATTTTTGATGCTTTTCTTAACTATCATCAAGAAAATGAGAAGAAAAAGCAAGTGGTTATGGAGTGGGGGTATAAGTTAGATGAACACAGATTAAAATGGGAAGATTTTTTACGATTAAAAAGTAAATTAAAATTTCAGGGTTTAGATTCTGAACTAATTCACCAGATGGTTTATAGTAATGCTAATTTAGTTAATGGATTACCAATAGATGATGTTATCTATGATTTTCAGGATTACTTACCAGTAAAATTAACTATTTCTAATGGGAATGACCTCACGGCATATGCAAAGGCTTTAATAAATAGCGATGCACGTTTTATATCTAGCTTTTATAAAGATGCGAGTATTTTTGTTTCATTCCCGAATATGAAAGCATCTAGCTATCCCTATCATCAATTTTGTATTTTAACCAATATCTCTATCAATGGATCGAGTAAACCCTCAGATCCTAAAGAAATGTTAAAAACTCTTATCGATTGCAAAAATGATTTCTCAGCTTCAATATCCGAAAATATAGGTCTTTATCGTCAAGTTTGATCTATAAAATATTTTTAAGGCATAATCGATTGTGAATAAATTTTTAGTGTTAATTTTTTATAATATGCCGAAAGCAGCAGTCATATGGATCACTAAATAGATGTCCACTCATGGCACATAGTAGTTCTTAAGGCGGTAGCTCGCCGACATGGGGTGTCGGGGGTCGGAGGTTCAAATCCTCTCGTGCCGACCAAAAACTCCTTTAAGAACCAGCCTTTACGGCTGGTTTTTTTATGCCTGTCTTTTGCACGGGGAAACTTTGGGGAATTACTGGGGAGAAACCCCGCCCAAATTAGAATTCACCTGGCAGGATAACAGCTGTGTGTAGTCGATGATGAAAAGACAGGGTCTGGTGACATCAACAGACCCCGTAATTACACAGCAATGCATATTGGATACGCTTTATCCCTAGCGAGTGGGTAACTTTATAGTCATTACAAAGATGGTTGTCATCAAATCTTTGTAATTGATATCTAATATTTTTAACTTAAATGCCAACAAAGTAATGAGTGGTTAAATAGCTACCAAACAAGCATAATTATCCTTCCCCATGGATATGTTTTTATCTACATCACCGGGCAGTCATCAAACTCCGCGTTCCTGGCATCATTAATGATGTACGTGATCACTCCGAATATAGCGGGTGCAGAACTGTAACCGTCATCATCTACTGGCAGTGCCTCCCTTCTCCCGTTATCCAGATTAACCAAGTGGGGCTGAGGATGAGTCCGATATCGCTTGATCCTGAATTCTCCGTCTATCGCGCATATCAGCAGCGAGCCATCACAGGGAGAAAGTGACGCATCAACAACCAGTAGCGCCCCCTGAATTATCCCTTCCCTGAAATGTGAACGCGATGCCCGCATGAAATAAGTCGCTGCGGGCTGGCTGATTAGCTGCTGATCAAGGGAGAACCTTGTTTCAACGTAATCTGCCGCAGGTGAAGGAAAGCCCATGGCTATAGTCCTCCGTTTGGATTGAACAGCTGTAAGGTACGGTTCTCGCCTTCCTGCGTTGATACATCGCGGAATGTTGTCACATACCACTCGATCCATTCATTGGCCTGCTTCATCGTCCAGTTCCAGTTAACCTTGCTCAGTTCCTGGACAAACCGCTGTGTGGTGACGGTCTTCCGGCCATTAGGTTCCTGCTGTATCGAAGCATGCCAGGCCATTTCAATATCGCTGCGTCGTGGCATCAATTAACCCCTCTTGAATACCGGATAAAAACACAGCATAAATACTGTATATCCATACAGTAAAGAGGCTAAAAGCAATGTTCGTGGAACTCGTTTATGACAAAAGGAATTTTGATGGTTTACCCGGAGCAAAAGATATCATTCTGGGAGAATTGACTAAGAGGGTTCACCGGATCTTCCCCGATGCTGATGTTCGGGTTAAACCGATGATGACACTACCGGCGATCAATACTGACGCCAGCAAGCATGAGAAGGAACAGATAAGCCGTACTGTTCAGGAAATGTTTGAAGAGGCTGATATGTGGCTGGTTTCAGATTAAACGCCTTGAACCGTCATATTGCTTAAGTACAATCCGCCGTGACTGGCAATCATTCAATACTCGCACTATCGAACGTTCGCCAGTCGGCCGCAATCATGCTCTTGCATACGGTGTGGTTGCGGCAACTCTCGTTACGGTTCACCATCAATTGGCCAGCCAGGTCATCTTTAATGATTTCCGTTATTACTCCAAATATCGGTAAAGGAATACTGCTTTATATGATTCAGCAACCTATGGTTATCATATATTTGAATAAAGCAATAGTTTCAAGAAAAATAATACCAATGAAAACCATTGGTCATTGAATAATTTTTTGCAACAACCAGTTATTTTGTATATCCGTTGCTTATCAGTTTAAATATCACATGATGCTTCCCGCCTCATGTTGATACTGATAGAATGTTCCCATGTGACTGATATCAAAAAAATATGTATTCAACATTCTTGTAGTTATTGGATAGGTATAAAACACGGATTGCTTAAAAATGAACTCATCTATTACCATTGTTACAGCATTTTTCGATATAGGACGAGGAGACTGGACGAGTAATAAAGGTTTCTCTCCTCACTTAGAGAGAACAGCTGATACCTATATTCAGTACTTTGAAAATCTGTCTGAATTGGATAATGACATGGTCATTTTCACATCCAGTGAACTTAAACCCAAAATTGAAGAAATTAGAAATGGAAAAAACACTGTTGTAGTGGTTTTAGATATTAATAAAAAATTTCAACACATTAAAAAAAGAATTGCGCGGATTCAAAAAAATAACGAGTTCATAAGCAAACTTGAAACTCGCCAGTTGATAAACCCCGAATACTGGTCCCCTGACTATGCACTGGTTTGCAATCTGAAAACATATTTTGTAAACAGAGCTATAGAGTTAAATCTTGTGAATGATGATATGGTTGCATGGGTTGACTTTGGTTACTGTCGTAGTGCAGACGTAACCAGAGGGTTATCTCGATGGGACTATCCTTTTGACCGAAACAAAGTAAATTTCTTTACAGTTAAAAAAGGCTTGACCGTCAAAACTATCCATCAGGTTTTTGACCACATGATTAACAATCGCTCCTATATTATTGGCGGAGCAATTGTAGCAACACAAAAGAAATGGAAAGAGTTTTACAAACTGGTTTGTCAGTGCCAAATAAAAACACTCAGAAATAATATAGTTGATGACGATCAGGGTGTTTTTATAATGTGCTATCATTACAACCCTAAATTAATAAAACTAAATCACCTGGGTAAAAACCGCTGGTTTAATCTGTTTAAACTATTCGGAAGGAAAGATTTAATTACTTTATTAAGAAGATTAAAAGTCTCTCTTATAGGTAAATAATTTTTAATTGAGGTATGAACAATGCCGATTCTAATCAGCCCCGGCATTGTTTTGCTTAAGTCTGTTATATGGGCAATGGATATTCAGGCCAGATGATGTTTTGAGCATCCTCGGGGTTAATTCGGTTAAGCATTACACGATACTTTTTCCATGCAATAAGTGCTTTCGATTCGTCTTCCGTCGCCATGTCCAGATCAACTGCATCCTGGAGAGGAGCAATAGCAGATGTTGCAATCATCAACAGGTTTGCTTTTTCCTGCGCAGCCTGTCCCTGAAAAAATGCTTTTTCCGCCTCTGCATCATGAACCCATTGTGTGCCGTCCCATTTAACATATCCCCCTTCGGGAGCCACTGATACAACATTATCAGGCAGGGACCCCAGCGTCTCAATAACAGTGGGTCTACCTGTGCTGATGTCATAAACGGTTTCTCCCCGGTGGTCTTCTACTTGCGACCATTTATTGGTCTGAATATCGAAAACAGCCACGAACCCCGCCTTCACTTTTGGCGGTGCTATATCAGTACTATATGCAGGTAAGCCCGTATTAGCCGGAATAAACCCATCCCCCTTACCAATAAACTCATTTGTTGCTGATGAAAGGTTGTAAATAGTAATAACGCGGTTGGTATCGGTCATTTTAAAAGCCATTATGCAAGCCTCACTAAATAATTAAATGCAGTATTTTTTACAGTGTTTTCAGCCTGACCAGATGGTGAAACCGTCACACCGTGGCTGTGCGCGCCAATGTAAACAGAGTGTGCATGCGCTCCAATACCCACCACGTGATCATGTGCGCCAATTCCTACGGCGTGAGCATGGTCGCCAACGCCACCAACAGCTCCCCAGTTTGTTCTGTCAGAGCCAGTATTGGACATTGCAACGACATCCCCTGCCTGACCGAACTGCGTTCTACCGGATATAGGGTGATTGTGAGCCCCCGCGCCGGTTGTTGATTTAGTACCGTAGTCAAAAACTGATACCGATTTGGTGCCATAATCAAACCCGGTTGTATCCCTGCTTCCGAGATCGGTACTTGCGATCGTTGCACCGTGATCGTGCCACTTAATACCATCCTGTTCTTGTGTTAATACCCCTCTACCTGTTGGGTTGCCTTTTATCGTCTGACCACGCATATCAGGAATAACCCCCGCAAGATATGCCACAGCAAGTAATGGATAGGCAGATTTATCAAACGATTGGCCCTGCATAAGCGCATGGTTAGCAGGCGGTATATCCGAAGGCCATGGAATGGGAGCTCCTACAGGGTAATACTCATAAGGAGGATTTGCCGTGTTAAAATCACGCCTCCAGATCGCTGGATAGCCCTCACCATGATTAACATAAGTAAACTGAGCATTTACAACGCCGGTCGTTGAGGATGTCGGTGTGGTGACACGAATAGTCATCGCAAGCCGAACCCCCATGACCTCTACCACTGCCCCTGCTAACTGAATATTCCCACATCCCGTATCAGTGATAGTTCTGTTATCACCATAAGACCAGGAACCTTTGCACATCCAGTACGGATGATTAAATGCCCCCTGCGATTCAAGCCAGGCGATAAACTCCGCAGTCGTCCAGTCACCGCCCCCGCCAATACTTACAGAGCCGCTAAATGCCCGCGCCCCACCAATATTACGAACGAACCAGTCAGGTTTAGGTATATCCCCGCCGTTCTGGTCTTTTTGAAGCGATCCCGCAGCGCGATTTATGGTTTCTACTAAACCAAGGTTTTGTAGAAATAATGCGACATTAGGAATATCACTGCCGTTCCGGTCTTTAGCCAGTCGCGCATTCGCATTATCCATTGCGATCTTAACTGCTGCCGGGGTGGAAGCCTGCGTTTCACTGGTGCTGTTCACAGTGCTGTTAAGTTGAACCAGCCCTCTTTGTTGTGTCGTGCCATCGAGGACACCAATCGACTCACGCGATGTTTTTTGTGCTTCCGCGCCACGCGCTTTTATCTCTTTCAGGTTCTGGTCAATGCGCAGGAATAAGCCATCACCTGTTGCAACATTCAGCGTGATATTTGAGGTGTCTGATACCGCCAGGCGAAACTGCATATTAACGCTGACACCGCCAACAGGCTTATCGATCGATGGGCAGTTTGCCACCGCGTAGAGCTCCCCGGCGTCAGTCATTAAACCGACTTCGCGAACGGTGAATCCGCCAATCCCGGTCGGCAGGACGATTTTCGCCATTAACTGCGTGGACTGTTCCGGGGACACCACCAGCTCGGCAATATCGCCCCGGTACGTTTCATTGATCAACCGGATTTGTGCCGGGTCTGGCTTGACCTGCTTGCCATTACTGTCACCCACCACAAAGTGAGTCAGTACAATCAGGCGACCACTGGCCAGCGCCTCCGCCTCCAGTTCTTTACCCCGGTTAGTGATAATTGAGTAGTAATCAGCCATGAGATTCCCCGGCAAAAATGTCCACATCGATATGCGCTGTTGTCGCACCCGAAATATAAAAAGCCCCGTCCATACCCACATTCGCCATCACATCAATTTTGCTCAGATAGCTGCGCAGGTTCTTGGCCCGATCGGTGAGCTGGCGGATCTGATGATAGAGATCGTCGCTGACCCCCTCACTGCTCTGTACTTCGATCCGGAAGGTGTAAGGTTCAGCGCGCGGCGTGTCTTCCCACCACTCAACCACGGTCGTGGGCAGGTTCACAGACCCGAGAGAACGGCGTACCGCCCCGGCTGTTCCCCTGTGCTGATGCACATATGCGGCATCTTTTATCACCTGTCGCTTCTGCGCCTCCGTCCAGCCGTCATCCCAGAAATCAACGGCATGCTCCCAGGCCAGCCAGGGGAGAAGATGCGCCGGACAGGTGTCAGGATTTTTGGACTTGCGCACCATGTTGGTATCGAGAGTGGCGATTTGCTCAGCGCTGGCCTGCTCCTGCGCCCGCTCTTCATGAAATGCACCAGGAGGAAGCAGAGATCGAAACTTAGCCGTCATTGCTGCTTACCTCCCTGCGGGTGACATTAATGGCGGTACACCACGGGGCTTTACCCGCTTCCGCTTCCAGATCTGCCACCGGAGAAATCAGCCTTACCCGGACCACGCCGGATTGCTGCAGCGAGGCATAAATGGCGGACAGCGGGACGACGGTTTTAATCCGATGAGAAAGCGTGGTGTATGATCGTAAAACATCGATGGCATTATTCAGCACCGTACTGGCGTCCGGTCCTTCCGGGATTTCCAGCTCCGCCGAAACGGCATAGTTTGCAATCGTGGCACTTTTTACCGTCACATAGTCAGTTAACGGGCGGATTTCATCTGCATTCAGTGTGCTGTTAACCTTATCAAGCAGGGGCTGTCCCGCTGTCCCATCCCCGGTGCGTGACAGGACATAAACATCAACGTAGCCTGGCCGGTTATGAGTTTCCGGCCCATAGGCATCGGCATCCAGCACATCCGTATCGGCAGACTTCGCATGAAAGCGGTATGCGTTACGCGCGCCTGCTGTATTCAGTTGCGCCCATGAAAGCTGGATACGTTCGCGAAATGCCGCATCGTCTTCCAGTTCAGGCTCCACTGGCGGGATGGCAAGCGGATCGCCGGGCTTAATAACCTGACGTTTAACGTTGAATGCGGCACCTATCTGGTCAAGGTCTGCCTCTTTTGCACTCGCGAGAAATACCGCCCGCACGGCATCATTAACCCGCTGAAACGCAAGCGTCAGCTGGTAGGCATTCACCTCCCCCTGTTTAAACGTTGGATCGGATTCCACCAGCGCATCAAACTGCTTATCAAGCTCCCGCAGGCGCGCCAGCCACCGGGTGAAGATTTCAGTCGCATCCGGCACCACAATGGCATCCGGTACGTCCAGTTCGGACAGGTTGATCACGTCATAGCTGCTTGCCATAAATCGTTATGTCTCCCGTTCTGACAGGTAAATTGGTTTCCTTGTTGATCCCCTCGATATCCAGCACACAGCCGGACTCCCCTTCAGGAAAGGAAACAAGCACACGTGTTACCTTCAGCCGCGTTTCCCACCGGGCCAGTGCAGTCGCTGACGCGGCGATTATTTGTAGTCGGGTCAAATCATCCCGTGGGTTATCCACCAGCGAAAACAGATCACTGCCATAGTCACGGACAAGAACCCGGCTCCCGATGGGAGTGGTCAGTATGTCGCTGACGGACTGGCGCAAATGGGCGACGCCGGACAGGCGTTTCCCGGTCCGGTTGTTTACACCGTTCATGATTAAATTCCGTAGCTGAGTCGCCGGATGGCGGGAGGGTTAACCGAAGTAGGACGGGCCTTTTTTGTCCTGCTTTTCTGATTTTTTCGAAGCTCCTGCGGGTTTACGAATATCCACGACAAGGTTGTAGGTGTAGCTGAATCCTGCTGACGTCAGAGAAAAGACCAGAGACTCAACCACCCAGGCCCGATCCTCACGGGAGCCAAAACCGGAGGTCGACACACTTGCTTCTGCTGTCAGCGGAACATGTTTAGGGCGACATGGCCCCGTGAGCGTCATTTTCTGCTCGTTACGCTTCGCCTGTGTTTTCCTGGAGTTTGCCTGTTGCTCGGCGGTGTTTTTCTCCGACTGGGTATAGGGATTGGTCATCGCCGGGCCATCATGTTCAACGGAGGAGGTCTTTGTCGTGCCGTCCTCCTCGTCGTAATAACGCACGCCGATTTTCTCTTTGGCTTTTCCTCCACTCCCTGTCGCTTTACCTGTCGAACTCCCCCGCTCACCTTCACTGTAGGACCAGTTTGATACTTCATCCGGTGTGATGGTGATCCCGCCAGTCTGTTTCCCTGAAGCCGTTGCCGTGGCCCCTTGCTGTAAAAAAAGCCAGTAGCCTCCTGATGGTTTGCTCACTGCGTTGTAGTCACGAGCAAGCCTTGCGAGCAGGTTGGCATCGGATTCCGCCACCTGAT
>NZ_CAMSEL010000027.1:0-47823 GCF_947057495.1 Citrobacter sp. Marseille-Q5395
ATGGCGAAGAAACGGTCTAAATAGGCTGATTCAAGGCATTTACGGGAGAAAAAATCGGCTCAAACATGAAGAAATGAAATGACTGAGTCAGCCGAGAAGAATTTCCCCGCTTATTCGCACCTTCCCTAGCCAGTTTTCACGACTAGGAACTGTTAGTTGAACCCTATTCATTCAGATTTAATAGGGTTGGACGGGAGGAGTTTAATAATGACAACGGCCAACGTAACCACCACTACTATCTACCGCTCCGATGATATTGTGCCTTTTCGTCGGCCACAGGGCGTTCTGGATAATCGTTATATGCCGCAGGCTTATGCTCTGGTACGGAACTGGGCCAGCAAACCAGCGGAGTACGGTTCTGGTGTTCTGGCAACCTACAGACAGGCGGTAGTTAATCTTGCGTATCAGGTTAAAGGGACTCGTGTGATTTTAATTCTGGTTCCCATTGAATGTGAGCCGGTTGGCGTAATCATGACTGACACAGTCTTATGGCCGTCGCTACCCATTGGGGAGGTCATGCAAATTATGCAGGAAGCATGGCAAAATATTCCGGTGTTGAATCCATAAAAAAGCCCCGCATAAATTAGCAGGGCTTTTTTTTACTTTGTCGAACCGAATATTTTACCCGGTAGATTCCGAAGAAAGCGCAAAAGGTTATAGGTAATACGCTGCTCCAATCGCATAGTTGTTTTGTATCTGGTGGTAACGTTGTGGATATGGTCCAGATCAGTATAAAGGCCAGGAGGCTTTCTCTTTAACTTCAGCTCCCCACGGATATAACTTACTGCCTCAGGCTTGAATACAGTTAACTGGCGCCGCTCAGTGACTTTCCGAACAAAATCACCCATACCCATGCAAAGCCAGTCTGGCTTCTCACCTTCAAACTTGCAGGGCCCGTTAATGATGACAACATTGATACACTCCAGTTCGCTGGCGCGTAATGTAGACTGAATGGCCTTGATGTGACCGTAGTTTTGCCTGAACGGGTTTTGTAACTTTAGTGTCCCTGACGATTTCCATTTTCGCCAGTGGCTTTCATCCAGCTTCCCATAGAGCTTTCCAGCATAGTTCTTCTGCTCGATGACGTAGAGCCCATGAGAGGCGATAAGGACGTGATCAATCTGCGTGGTGCCAGTGGCACTAACCGGCAGAGTTAAATCGCTCAGAAGGCCTTCTGCATCATCAGGAAGGTACGCTTCAATTTGCTTGGCCGTCCTGCGTTCAGCAATGGCTGACGATACGAATCCCATCAAGCAATAAAGCACAATGAGTACCAGGGCAATAATACTTATTGCTATCACCCGCCACGCCATCAGGATCACGTCCATCTTATTTCACCGTCGGATAGCTGGTGGCCTGAACAGAATCAAGTAACCGGGAGGTTGTGCCCGCCAGCGTTTCGATGTTGGTTGACAGGCTCATTAACATACCGAGCGCGGAGCGAAGCGATCGTTGCGGCTCGTTGTACGTTTTGAATGTAGTGGTCGAATACATTTGAGACAGACGCGAACGGACCTCGACTGGTGTCAGGTCACCGTCGATGAGACCGTACTGGATTGCTTGCTGCGTTGTCCATACCCGGCCGGAATACAGAGCGACAGCATTTGCCTCCGGGCGGCTAATTAGTTTGTAACCCCGGCCTTGCTCAACGTCCGAAATAAATTTTTCATGCATGGAATCTAGGATTTGCTTCTGCATAAAATCCCGGGTGGCCTCGGAAAGCGGATGATAAGGGTCGAGTGCAGCTTTAAATTCCCCTGCTGTGAGCGGCTCATTTTTAACACCGACCGTATCCATGACGCGGGACAGGTTCCAGTGATCCATTCGTACGCCGATCGAGCCGGTCAGAGCGCTGCTATCTGCATAAATGGCGTCAGCAGGGGACACGGCGTAGTAGCACGCTGAAGCACAAATGCCTTTGACGCTAACGATAATAGGCTTATAGCTGGTTTCCATATCGGCAATGAAACGGCCACTCCCGGCGGAGAGGACCTCCAGGGTATTGCGTTTCGATTGTTCGGCATTGATATCGTCCTGCGAGCGTGAAGCACTGGTATCACCCGTATTACGGGTCTTGCTTGCGGATTCCGCATGTGAAATACGTTCAATCTTCTGCTGGTGGCTTCGAAGTGCATTAATCTGGCGATAAATAATAATCGCGTCTGAAGGTCCGCCACCACCTGACTCCGCCTCGATAATGACAGCTTTGGCATGCGGGTTGTTGTACGCTTTTGCCAGTGCTGCGGCTATCACAGAACCGTCACCGGCCTCTGACCCGGTGCCCATTTCTCCCGATATGCGCACGACGGCAATATGATCCATTCGTCCTTCTGATTCCTGATACTTATCGTAAATATTAAAGGCCGAAACCCCTGCTGCTGCTAATGCCAGAAGGGAAATAACCACTTTTGAGGTGGTATGGATTCGGAACATCTTATAAAAACGGTCAGCGTTCTCATCAAGCGATTCTTTGATATTGGCAGGTGACTTCTTATTTTTACGGTTAAACATCTGACCACCTTATTACATAAGTTTTTGAAAGTTAGACCACAAGCGGTTGAGTGCAATTCCCAATATCAGCAATGCGACAGGGGGGAACAGTTGAGCGATATTGTTAAAAAGAGACATATTAGGCATTGAGAGGTAAACAAAGGTTAATGCACCAATTATCCAGAAGGCTCTGAACCAGATCCTGTAAAACTGAACGGTTACATTACCGAAAACGTAACGTTTTAATTTCCATTGATACATGCCGTCAGCGAGCATAGCAATTAAGTAAGGTGAAAACACAATCAGCCAGCCGAGTATCAGATTCCAGCGGAAAATGGACTGATAAATGAGCAAGGGGAGATTCTTTGCCACAGTGTAGTTTACCGATGACATCTTCTCTGCAACGTAATTCAGCCCACGCGCAGGTTTCGTCGTTTCCGGGATCAGTATCGTATTCAGATATTCGATCAGCTTATAGTCATTAATCAGAGTCGACAAAGTAGCTTCACTATTTGCAATAACCGACAACCACCGGTCATTAGAAATGAGGCTACGACTGGCGTTCACCTCCTGAGTGATTTGTTGCTTTAGATCGTCAGTATTCTGGAAGCCCAGACTATAAATAAGATAAAGCATCATCCCTAAAAAAAGCAGTCCTCTGATGAATACTGCCCGTGCAGAATTATCCGCAGCCATTTGCGTCCCTCCACTCCCTGAATAAGTCTAATCGGTCGCCATGGTCACGGTAGTGGCTTCGCCAGATTGTTGGCACACCCAGCAACCAGTGGTATTGCTGCGGGATTATGTGGTTGATCAGGCTGAACTCAGCCAGTTCCTTATGCTCCGGACTTTTCCAATGAATTTGACCGGGTTCAGGAACATAGACACAGGCTTTTTCCTTTGCAGCCTGACGGCTAAACTCAACAAAATTAATCCCCCAGGGCGTCCAGTGTCGGTATCTCCCGGTGATCCCTGTATTAAATACCGGGAGCGTTAGCATGGTGTCTGCGTAGGTTGAGATGACCTTTTTGCACACACAAGGGCTATCAATTTGCTCCCGGTCGAGGTGTGTTAATAGTGCCCGGTCCATAATGTGGTTGAACATATTGGCATATAGCCCGGTCGGGTCGGGCAGGCGGTCAATCGCCGAGATTAGTTTAAATTTGATACGAGAGAGAAACGCCGAGTCTTCTATGGTAAGAATGTGACTTAATGTGGTTTCAGGGTGAATGAGTGGCTTATTGCGTTGTACTTGTTTAAACGTGACGCTGTCAGGCAGCGTAATAAACGCCGATGCAGCACTCGTAAAATTGACAAAATAGGGAAGTAAATAACTCCCCAGCATTTTTGAATTTTTATCAACAAGGCGGCGGCGCTCTTCAGAATTGTCGAATGTAATGCGAAAACCAATAAATTTTCGCTGTCCGTCTTCGCTCGTAAGAAGAGACTGAACCCATTCATCACAAGGTCCCTGAGCTACGGACCAGTAACTTGTTTCATGGTCACCGTATTCATTGCTGGTGGACAGTTCCCCTTGGAGCAGAAAAAGCTCGGAAAGGATAATAGCCAGCGCTGATAAAGACTCAGCATCGTTGTCATGGCAAAATTGCCCCACAGATTTCAAAGCACCTTTTTCAATCCCTGCCAGACGGTCACGAACATCCTGCGAATCGGCAAACTTCAGGCCTAATGACTGCATACGCCGTTTAACAAGCGAACGGCTTTTACTGACTTTCAGAGATGAACTGAAAATTTGATTTTGTGTCAGAGTAATTTGCTCGTCCATCAATGCAATTTCCTTAGATGTTTATTTAAATAGTCTAAACCCACATTCTGACGCAAAGTTACTTTTCCGGCGGGTTTCAGGAACATCTCCAATAATGTTGTATTGGGTCTCATCGAGTTTTCACTTACGGCAATCGGGATCTGCCCGACGACTTTACGACCATCCTGAAGTCTGGCCACAATATGAAATTTTGGAACCTGGCCTAAAAGCTCTTTCGGAATACTTTCTTCCAGCGTTGTTTGCTTTCTTTCTGATATCGAACCAGAGAAGTTATTATGCGGCAAAGTGGTTTCTGATCCTGTCGTATACGTGACCATATTTGTACTAATTGGACTTTTACCAAAGTTTTCTACAACCAGCGTTTGCGTTGGGGTGTCGTTTACCCGCAGGCTAATGTAATTGTTACACAGACCCGTAATACGATTTGCAGTCTCAATGTTTGCTGCTGCAATAAAATCGGAAATGGTTTGCGTGCAAATAAACAATGCAATTTGTGCGGCACGACCCTGAGCGAGTAAGTTTATCATTGAATTGTTGATTGCGGAGTGTGCTTCGTCGACGAAAATACTGATCCTTGAATGTGAGGACATATCACCATCATCAGAGTTATAGCGACTACCCGCGCAGGACGTCAGGTCTGACATTATCAACTGCGAAATAGCCCGGGCGGATTCCGGGTTGGAAAGACCATCGAGCGAGATATAGAGAACACCTCCGGTACTGAATATTCCATCTGAAGTGACTATTTCACGCGAAGTGAGTGAATTAGGTGACGGCGAAAGCAATTCATTCAGTGGTTGTTCGGTCAGACGACTGAACAGCGGCATAATACCCGCTGTCATTTTTGACATGTGCTCAGGATCAGACAAAGAATAATCTACTAACCGGCCGACGGTATCAATCCAATCAATGGGCTCGGCACCTTCATAATTCAAGAAGTGGGCAGAAAACCATTCAACAAGGCGCTTAAAGCGGACTTGTAGAGTATCATTCGAAGAATATTTCACCTTTTCCATCCATACATCGGGCCCGTAGTGCCGTGCATAACAGCATTCCAGAACTTTTACGGTGAGGTTCAGGATTGCCATGTGGCTTTTCATGTTTTTATGAATGAGATATATCGACGGTTTTTTATCCGTGTAAGACAGACCGGTAATCACAGTTGAAACGAGAGCCTCGGCATATTGTACGAATGGGTTAACTTCCCCGGGAACCGAAACCAGACTAAGAAGGCGTGAGGTGAGGTCCGAAACATTGGTATAAGCGTTGCAGACATCAATACACACTGAAGAAGAAGGCTGGGCAGGGTGAAACTTATAAAATGGCAACCCAAGTTCCGCCGCTTCATCCATAAGTGACTGCCGCCAATCTGCGTCGTTCTTTGGATCAATAACCACAATGACGTGGCCTAAATGCAGCATACTGATGCTCAATAACCGCTGAAGGACTGTTTTACCGGTACCGACGTTTCCGGTAATGAGGGTATGGCCGAACCAGTTATCTTCGGTAACAAAAATTGGCGCCCGTTTATCAACAGCAAAAATGGCGTTACTGCCACCCATGGATCTGGCCATCGCCTCAAAATGCCGCGCTATGGGGTTTAGGGCAAATGGCAGGGCTATCTCTCTTTTATCGCTTGAGAGATTGGCAATTTGATACGCGCGATCTGCATGCTCGGGACCCCATTCAAAGCCGTTACAGAAGTAGGTTTTTCTGTCCGGTACCTGACGGTTGGATTTTTTATACTCTTGTACCAGCTGGCGGTACTTTCGCTCGTTAGAGAAAAAGTTACTTTTGTTGATCGACCTGAGCGATTTAAGGCTAATAAACATAATCTGGCGCTGAAACACGCGCCAGTGCGCCATCAAATAAGGGTATGCCGTTTTACAGCGGTACAAACAAACCAAAAGCATGAAGGCAGCGGTATACAAAATGATGGGGGCAATATTCAACCCATCTGATCGAAACCCCATAAACAGCATTATTATGGCGCAAATTAAAAGTACTGAGGCACTTCTGTACTCCAATATCGGCCTGTAAAAGTTTTCCTGGGCGTGCAGGTTGGTCCTTTTTGATTTTGCCATTATAGATTCCCTACATCTTTAAGTGTGTTAATGATTAACTCAATATCGACCTTTGCCCGGTCGGATGCGGCTACCAGAGTTGGCATGTTGAATGCGAAACATTTTGTATTGACTATGGCGCCGGAGGTGACCTGGTATTGAGGAAGCTGGTTAAAAAGCTCAGGCGCATTTAACTGCGTCCCGTATTTTTCAACACATGACTGGGTCAGAAAAAAGGTGTTCTGGGTCAAAACCATGAATCGGTTTTTCCGCTTTCTTTTAAACGACCCAGATAACTTAGTCAGAATGTGGTGAAGCATTGTGGCAATTTCGACGTATTCAAGTTCTGTAACTTCACCGCCACTTAGCAGGGTAAAATCTTCCAGTGTCTCCTTTTCTTCTGCACCAGGTTGGTCAACGGCAATAGGAGCCTGAACTGTGGCAGAGTTGGATCGATTAAAGGCTTCTTTCACTGGAGTCGTGACCGGCGGATTTTCATGCTTCTTCTCTGCTTGAGTGTTTACCGCAAACAGACGAGCCAGGGCCGGAGATAGATGGTTCGCTTTCTCCCCGGCGGGTTCCGATTTTATAGGGTCCTGTGATGACACAGGACTTGTTAAAATTACTTCTTTCCCGGTTGTATTGGGAGCTGGTGGCTCTCTGGTATCCTCAGGATCATTCAATTTACCGGGCGCAACGACCTGGTCTGTTTCATCATGGAATTCGGCGACATCGCTATTTTTCGCCTCAGGCTGGGGGGGTTCAACCACAGAGTTGTCGGCGACTATAAAGTCAGAATATGCCTCACTATCGCTATCTAGGGTTTCTTCCAGCAGGTGGCCATATTGCTCATACTCAGAAGCAGTGACGGTCTCCGGTTCGGAGTGGGCGTTAATCTGTTCAGCTACCGAATTGGCCTCTACAGCCTGGGGGGTATTCAGTCGCGCCGGAGGGAGATCAAGCGGTGTTTGTGGGGGCGAAACCGCTTCGTTTAATGATGGACTTTCAGGGATATCCAACGGCTGGTACATTGACGTATCAAAAAGCGACTTCAGCGTAGAAGTGGTTCGGGGTTCCGAGGTGCTCACCTGAATACCAGCACAGTTATCCCCCAGTTGTATCAGGCGTAGATTGTTTACGTCACGGACTATCCACATACCATCCAGTGATCCATCACGGTACGTCAGCTGGAAAAAGGGCCCATCACAAAATGCCGCCTCATCAATACCAGGGATTAACGCAATAGCAGCATCGAGATTAAGGTAAGGTACGGAATCAATATTAATGACTGCGTTGTGGGGCAGTGGGGCGCTCAGAAGCATTTCATGCAGCTGCTCGACCAGACGCATCTGACTCTGCTCTTCATGTTCCTCTACCCGTTCCTTTTCATCCAAGCCGCCTGTTCCGGCTGTATCTGTTGGCGTAGTAACCTGCGGATCAATAATATCGGTTGCTTTATCCGTGCCAGCCGCCTCCACACTTTCTGTGATGGCTTCAGTATTTTCACTGCTTTTACCGTTGACACTGTCGGCATCAGGGCCGTTCACGAGTTTGAGTCCGTATTGTGGAGTATCTTCAATGGCGTCGCTTACGGTGTCCGTTACTCTGGTAACAGACTCACGACCCGGGACCGGCCTTCTGTATTCTGTTACAGTTTTCTGTTCATCAATATAGATGAAATCTTTATTTGCATTAACGCTGAAGAGGCCCGGAACAGAATCCGGGATTTTATATGAGTCAAAAATTAACCCGATCCAGCGAAGTTTCAGGAGATTATAAAATTCCAGCTTACCGATACCGTTTCGGAAGATGCTGGCTATTTCATTTTCCGAGTATGTCCCGGGAATAAAATAATGAACCACACGCTCATCATCGTAAGGCTCAACATAACCCCGTTGAACCAGCGACTCTACTAGTACAGTTTTACCTGCATCCCCCTGTGGGAAGTTGAACTTGTGGGCCGCAAAATCACTAAGTACAAAGTCGAGGAAGGCGTTTTCATTGAGGTAAACTTCACCGTTTACAATAATGATGTGCATGGGTTTGGATTTATAGTTATTAATATTAATACTGGTGAAGTTATGCTTAATGGTACCTATTGCTCTTGCCGCAGCATCATTCGACCGCAGACCCATTATCGGGTCCCTCAATACATTAAGGTCAGTTCCCGTTGAATAATAATCTGAGGTTCTTACACATTTGGACAGAAAGTCATTGCCATCGTTATAGACATTCAGTGCCGTAACCATTTTTGCATAGACGCGCTCCTTTTTGACACGGTCGAGGAATGACATACAGACCGGATCTAATATTCTCTCAAGGAAAACGCTTGACCATATATTATGTTGGTTATGAATGCGTTTTCGCCAATGTATTTCATATTCGACAACATTGTTTTCACGTGCCCAGTCAAGCAGGCTTTGCGAGCTTGGCGCCCATGTTAAAGTTTCATTCAGATTCAGACTTACTATATCGAGGTCATATACCTTTCCGGCATCATGCACAAGGCCACAGATAAAAGCGGCATAGAGATATACTTTTCGGCGAATGACTTCTTCATCCTGATACCCAATTGGGCGCAATTCAGAATGATTGGCATTTTTTAAAGAAATCATTGCAACTTCCAGGCTATGTGACAACAATCCGCCAATACCATTATGGTGGTGGTTTTCTGAAGCAGGAAGTAAATGAATCCAACGGATGTATTCAATCAATGGTTTTAAAACCAGATTGGTGAAGGTAAAGGCATCCTCACGGATGTCTCCATCACTTATTGCCAGCATCATAGAGATTGAGTGCAGTTTATCTCTGTAAAGAGAAAGAATAGACTGCTCATTAAACGTTTGTATCCCAGCTGGCCGAGTTGGGTACTCAATGAATTTCAGGACTTCAAGATTCGGGTGATCCGGTACAGTGTATTTCTGATCCCCTATAATCTGAGCAAATGGTGAAAGACTCGAAACATCCTTCATCATTAACTCAGCCACATCATTCTCCCTACTGGAGAAGATGCCTAAAACTCTTTGTATACTTAGGAATAGCGCCCTGAAATTCATCAAATAATCCTTATTGGCGTTTACCAGATAGTTCCGCAGCAATATATGCCTGCACGCTTTTGTACTGTTTTACCTTTTCGATAAACTCATCAGGACTGTAAGAACCTTTTACACGGCGCGACACGTTAAGTGTTTTTTTGACCCGTTCGATATACATGTTGAGACTTCGGATAATATTGTGCGCCATTACGTTGTAATCGCTAACCGGCAGCTGACCCAGAGAGTTGAATTTATACATCTGGGTCAGAAGGTTGTTCATTTCAAAGATGTGCTTATAAAATCGCATCGTGTTCTGGTTGTTGAAGTTTAACTGGACAGATTCAAATCTGAACGGAGAAAACTCAGTTGATGAGAAGAATGGATCACTTTCATCAACCTTAATAGTGGCGATGTGGGCCTCCAGATTCTGCTTCATCAAATTGTTTTCGTCGTGCAATTCATTAAACCAGTCCTGAATTGCCTGCACCAATTCAGGGTGTTTTACCGCATTAACCGTCCTGAATAATGATGAAATAGCAATGCTAACATCATTAAAGCCTCTTATTACGGAACGATTCCGTGCCGTAAGAAATCGGTTAAAGTCTGGCGTGCCTGGAGTAATAGTTACTGTTGCCATGCCGTAATGTTCATTTTTACTTTGCGTGGCTCTTCGGCTATCTTCAGGAGTCTGAGAGGAGCGGGCATTTACATCAGGTGTCTTCTGCTTGCTTTCATTAATTGTTACGTCGGTCATTGTGCCACCTCTGATTTTGAGTATTTACGGATTTTGCGTCCCAGTTCGATATACGCAGTATGATAGAACTCAAGTAATTCTCTGTAGGGTTCTAGTACTCCCTCCGTTTTTTCGATCATTTCATATTCCCAGAAGGCATGATTAACAAAGCAGCTTTTCGAATATTTTCCGCTTTTCATCGCAGAAATCCGTTTCGACATATGACTGGGAGACCTGGTTTTAAACGGGCTGAACTTATGCCAGGTGATTGTAACTTTTTTGGCATTACCGATTAATTCAATTTTCGGCGCATACGAACCCAGATACTCACGCTTTAGCGTATTGTTAGGCCGGGGTAAATTAATCTCCAGATGATTCCGTTCTTTCCACTCGATCCAGTAATTTGTGCAAAGGTCTTCAGCTGCCTCCCGCAGAACCTCGATTTGTGAACGCATCAAACTGCGTGATAATTCTAGTGACTTTATTAGTTTCGAATTAGACATGTGACCTCCTGATGTGAAATCACTATACCGAAGTGGTTTTTATTTTTTTTTCACAAACAGGACTTTTTTCCGTGATTTTTATCGAGAATTTTGAGGTGGGGCTTCGGAGGCGTGAGGAATACAGATAGTGCGCAGCTCCAGATGAACACGGGAACGGCTGAGATGGGCGCATTTAAGCGCGGCAGAAAAGTAACTTTTTCTGCCATGGGTATTTTGAGACCGTGATCTGAAAAGTGCTGTTTTACTTACTAAGTTATACATATATCTAGTGCCACTTTTTAAACAAAAGTGACCCTATGTTTTTTGCGCATAGTGCCACTTTTAAAAAAAGTGACCCTATGTAGTAGTCATGTTAATCAATCGGAAAAATATTCATCCTGAATCGCTTTTTTCGCTAATGTTATTGCCGCTTAATGCCGATAACGATTCGGGCTTTGCTATTTTTTTAAGCGATTAAAATTTCGTTAGCAAGCGCAGGGTTTTTTGATAAAATTCTGGTTAGTTTGGTCAAAAAGTGTTACAAGTAAGGCCAATGGATGAATGGTTAGTTTTAAGACTCAAATAGGCAGTATTAAAATTCCAAAAGTTACTTTTCATCATTCAAAAACCAAACTTTAATTTCATGTAGAAGATTAGTACAATTGTATTGAAGCAAGGACAATCCGCACATGTCAGAATCAGATAACATAACGCGTAACCTACTCGGTAAACTATTACGTACCGAGATTTCGATTATTCGTAGTTACCGTGCATTCCTAATGTTATTGCCTATTCACGGATCTTCTATGTATCAAACAGGGTCTCCACTCCTGCAACGCCGTCTATTTGGAACCGGGTTTGGGGCAATGGCTGATAATGCATTCGAAGTTGAAACACGTCCCGGAAGTTTCCTCGTTCCACGTTCTTTAGGTAAAGAGATCTCGTGGGATAAATTTTTTATGGCCGTTGTTGATGGTGACACTAACGTTATCCGTGAATATGACAGTGACGATACTGACTTCGGCATTTACAATGCAGGGGAAAAAGTTACTTTGTTGAATGGGCAGGAAGATTGTTATAATCCGAGCAAAATTCAGCAGTTACGCTCCAAGTGTGTAGACATACAAAATGATTATTTTATGCAGATCTTCTTTATGTCAATGCTTGCACCTGAGTTTGTCAGTATATTTTTTGGATTAAAGCCTGCTACCGTAGATGCAATAAAAGATGTTGGTGTGTCATCACTCAAAGCAATTAACGATGTCGTTCTATTCCCACGAATAATTGCCTTTACACCGGGGTTGGGGGATGATAGTGCAACATTAAAATCTAAGGTGTTTGCCTGGGCATACGAATTATCTGCCGACATTCGTTTGGGTAAAGTTAGTGACGACTTAATGGAACTATTGCGTTACGACACTATGTTTACATGCCACCGTCAGGATGTGTTCAACTCTTTGGCAAATAAAGTGCTCTTGAAGGATTAATAAAAATGGCTAAAGTCGATCAAACTAAAGCTAACATGTTGTTGAGCGCTACAAAAACGATGTCACTTGGTGCGAATAAAAACTCAATAAGAATTCTTTATGGAAGCCATGTTGCAGAAAATATTGATTTCAGATCGGAACCTCAACAAAACGTTAAAAAAGGTATTCGAGGGTGGAGTCGTCGTTCGGATAACCGCAGAGCATTTTCTGCGGTTATTGATGTCGCGGTAAATTACTTCGGTTTTGATCCTATTCATCCGGAATCCAGCTTCCGCAATATTGACTTCAACCGAATCATGAGCGTGCTGCATAACCTTGGGTATTTCGTCTGCGCCCCTGAGGTCAATAAAATCATTGAGATCCTCACGTCAATGAAAGAAATAGAGGAACTCGAAACTTGTGCGAAATGCAAGCGGCCTTACATTGTCCCGTATACCAATGATACTCATTGCCCTCGGTGCAGATTGTCGTCAACGGTCTCTGCAATAGCGAGATATTCTCAGGAGGAGTTAGATTAGCTATTACTTTATGTGAGTGGTTTTAAGCTGAGACCAAAAATCTAAAGACTGCGTCGTCTTTATCTATTAAATCTTTGGCTTGCATACCGTTACACATGGTTCCTCATGTTGCTGTTTATTTTCAGACGGCTTCCGTTCTGACGTATCTAAAACATACTGTGTTAAATATTACTACCATCCGTATTTTTTTGTCTGCTCTATCCTTCCAACGTTCATTTCTGTAAGTATAACTAACATGAATTGCCATTCTTTGATTCATTACGGTCTTTGAAAAGTCCAGATTTTATGATGCGCCTGCCAATTTCGTTTCTTATAGGTATTCAATTAAGTATAAATTCCCTTATGCGTTAACCAGCAAAGTACGGGGATCGTTCATAATCTGGATAGTGTTGTCTGAATGACAACGCGAATTTGCATTACTGTACCGTCATATAATTAATCCATTTCTCTCTTACAGACCATGTCTTTACCGGGACACTGTGTTGAACTGTCGTTTTTGGGGCTTTGTCGGCGTCACATTTCTGGTTTTTTAACGCATGAAATCTACTCCGTTATCGAACTCCCGGTGATTTTTTTTATGCCATCATACCTCTATTCCATGAGGAGATCGGTGAATGACTCGATTAACGTTACTGCCTTCAAAGATGTTAGTGCTGATGTCTTTGTTTATAACTGGCGTCCATGCAAATGAAGACCAGACCCTTATCAAAGACACCCCATTTGTGTCAGGACAAGCCTTTAAGAAAGGTTTTTTCTGGTATGACGACCCAGCCCGGAAAACTGAGGAAGAAATTAATGAGACTACGCCTCCTGTTGCATCTTCGTCCCAGCCAGTACAAGAAGAAAAGATTGATCTTAATTCAAAGTGGCTAAAGGACAATATGCCCCGGCTTTTGACTCAGGCAATGGATAATCCGACCCCTGAAAACTTATCGAGGTTTTATACAGCGCAACGTTTAATGTTGGATATCGGTACGCGATTTTCGGATAAGTCGAAAGATTATTTTCTTAAAAATCCAATGATGTCTGAAAAACGAAGACAGCCGGTTGAGAAGGTTGCCTTGGATGCACATCGTACGGTTGTGGAAAAAAACCAGCAGACGGTAATGAAAGATATTTTCACAAGATCCGGGCTCTTTTTCTTTTTCCAGAGTACCTGTGAGTTCTGCCACGAAGAAAGTCAAATCCTCCAGTTTATGCAGAATTACTATTCGGTCGACATTCTCCCTGTCAGCATGGATGGCAGACCATTACAAAATGGGTTGTTCCAGGATTTCTCTGTCCCTAATGCGCAGATTATTGATCAATTCAAAATCCGCGAAGTGCCAACTATTTTCCTTGTGTCGAAAGACGGGTCATCAGCGCAACGAATTAGCGAAGGTATGATCACTGCTGAGGAGCTCAAGAATACTATTATTCTGGCTGCAAAGGGCATGAACCTGATTGATGATGCCTCATTCCAATCCACGTTAGATATTAAGCGCCAATATACCATTGGTGAGGATGGCGTAATTACAGTGAATAAATCAGAAATGGAATCTGACCCGTTCTTATTGCAACGAATAATGGACCAGAAGTTGGAAGGGTACGATATGCCTACAGCGGACCCTGTGAACTACTTGAATGTTGGTGGCAGTTTAGGAGGCCCATATGCGCGCTAACCTCCATGTTTGTGCAAAAAAGTTACTTTTGTCGTTAGCCGTTTGCACGGCGATGATTGCACCAAATGCCGGTGCCGATAACGCCATGCGTAATATTTTTAATGGAATGATGACGACAACCAGCCCGGCCAGTTTTGAAACGGCCACCCGTACCGGTGTGGTTGGCGGCTCTTTTTCCTACCGCACAACAAACGTGAATACCAATTTAGTTTCAATGTCTTTCCCCAAAGCTTCCGTCGGCTGTAACGGCATCGATGTTTTCCTCGGTTCATTCAGTATGATTAACGGAGATCAGTTGGTGCAGGTTGCTCGCGGTATCGCGCAGGGGGCCGCGATTTATGCATTTAATGTCGCGGTATCGGCAATCTGTGCTGACTGTGCTGCGACTATTAATGATATCCAGAACAAATTGCAGGCGTTGAACAAATTTGCCAAAGATTCCTGCAACGCTACTTACTCGTTTCTTTCTGAAAATGTTGGACCACCCAGCCAGTATGCGAATGCGGTCAGTTCCGGCCCAGCTTCAATGCTTGGTACTCTTAATGGATTGTTGCCTGATTTCGGTTCATCAATGACCAAGTCGCCAGAAACTGTGACCTCCCAGGTAAAAGCAAAAGACCCTGAAGAGTTTGCTGAAAAATTCAGTGGAAACCTTTTCTATATGTCATTTATGGACATCGATAAAGGTTCTATGAATATCGGTGGCGTGACTGAATTATCTGGCTACAAACTCGCAGAGCAGCTGATGTCGCTTGTCGGCACTGTGATTATCAACTGGGATGCTAAAGGTGAAAAAGCGGGGATGGAAGTTCGTCCATCGACGATGACGGTATCGGATTTCATCATGGGTCCTCCGGCTGGTGGCTCCATAAAAATGCTCAAATGTTCGCCTGTACCCGATCCTGCTTCAGCGAGAAAGTCGCAATGCCTGGTTATGTCTGAAGTGATGGATGGTGGTTTCAAAGGACTGAAGGATACGATTTCAGACCTCCTAATTCAGGTTCAAACAAAGGCAATCAGCGATGTCAGGATCTCTGATGATGAATTACGCATTATTTCTTATATCGGCATCCCAACAATTCTTGATTCTCTTCAGACTTTTGATGTCCCTGAAGGCTATGCCTATATCCAGGATATCAGTGCAATAGCGGCCACCAGCCTTGTCATTAACATGCTTCGGCAAGTTGAAGCAAAGATCAGCGCTATGAATATCCCCAGTGAATCACTTTCCGGACGGCGGCAGGACCTGACTCGGTTATCTGAAAACCTTAGCAATCAGGTAAAAGCAGCTTACGAGCTCACCCGTAGCCAGGTAGGTAACAGCTCTGATGTCATTTCAGCATGGGATGATCGCCGATTAAAGAGGAAGGCGTTCATGGAAAGTCTTCGTGGCACAGGTAACTGAGGTCTGATATGGATTACAACATCTATACAGTAGGTGATATCGAGTTCGTGTGGTCCGCCCTTAACGGGATTGCCCTGATTTTCTCACAATATACCGGTGTAAAAGCATTTCTCACCACGGCAGCGGTGCTGGCTGGAGCCAGCCTGTTTTATAAAACATGGCTTTGGCTGTTGAACCCGACAAAAGCAGAGGTGCCGATATTTTCATGGATTCTTGGGCTGATTCTTTTTTCGATGGCAATAGTACGCGTGGATGTGACTATTGAATCGGTTAAGTCTGGTGAAGTGAGAAATGTCGATGGTATTCCTGTTTTTATCGCGGCGATGGGAACTGTAACCACTAACCTTAGCCAGGGCCTACTCAAAGACTATAAAACGGCGTTTGATCCGCTGGCGCCGATCGACTTTGCCGCAACCACGCTTGATGATGACATTACTCTTGGCCCGATGATTCGCTTCGTTAAATTCTTACAATGGGGCGGGGACAGCCAGGGGTATTGTTCAGCGTTCCCCGAACCAGTTAGCGGATTAGGTGCGATGAACGTGTGTGCGACAGTGCAATCACTGGCCTATAACTGCCTCAAGGGAACACAAAACTCAAGCGCGAAAATCGCTGGGAAAGAAACCATTTTTAACGATATTTTCTCTTCAAATGTCGCGGAAAGCATGGAACGCATTAATCAGGCGATGAAAGGTTCGCTGAAGAACGCATCTGCTAACATCGTGGGTGTGAATAGTTCAAAGTCAGCGACTTGTGAAGAGGTCTGGTCGACCGTTAAACAGGTAACGAGCACCCCGGAGGCTCGACAGACGATTGCTTTGATTGGGCAAACAAACGGTATTCTTACCCCAGAAGAGGCGGGCGGTGCCGCATCCGGATCGAGCTTCACGGATGTAATGGCGTCGGCGAACGGCATGTATGGCAAGGCGATTGGCGCTTATGACGCGACGCTTTCTTTGTTCATCATGAATGAGCTACGTAATGGTGCCAGTAAATACAAAACCCCACTTGGTCTGGCCTCGGATATGCAACTGTTTGAGGCATCATTAAAACGTACGAATACCATGGCATCTCAGGGGCAGCTCTGGCTGCAATTATCTGGTGCGGCAATTGCGTTTCTTGAAATGTTTGCGTACATGGTTGCTCCGTTTGCATTGCTCATGCTGCTTGCACTCGGCGGAAACGGTGTTGCCGCAGCGGCAAAATATCTTCAGTTGATTCTCTTCGTTAATATGTGGCCGATTACTGCGGTGATGGTCAATGCCTACGTGAAGAAGGTGGCAACAGCGGATCTTGATACATGGAGCACACTGAATAGTCAGAGTAACGCGGTGACTTGGATGGGCTTACCAGGGCTTGCCGAAACATATAGTTCTTACTTATCAGTTGCATCAGCGCTCTATGCTCTTATCCCAGTCCTGACGCTGTTCCTGATGACGCAATCCATTCATCCAATGATGAATGCGATGAAAGGAGTTACGCCACCCGCACCTGTGGACTCCAGCCACCTCACGCCGAAAGTGTGGGATGCGCCAAATAGCGGAAAATCATCATTTGGGGATGTTAATCGTACAGCACTGACAAGCACCGGGCAGGGGTTCAGCGGTGGCGGGGCCATGGACTCCAGTAACTTCCGACTCGGTACGTGGAATGCAGGTTCAAGTATCGCGTCAAGCCAGGGACAAGGGGCGGCAATGACCTCATCAGTCATGAGTGCAGCAAGTAATTCATTCCAGCAGGCCTACAATCAGATGAGTGAAGTTGGTCGTTCGGGGCAATCGGGCCAGCAATTTTCCTCGAATCTGCAAAACTTGAAATCATATACAGACCAGGCCGGTGCAAACGTCGCTAATAGCGTAGGGGCGAAGCACGGAATTAATTCGCAGCAATTAGCTGGTGTGGTGTCAAACCTTCTCCTCAATGGAAGTTTGGGACTTGGTGGCGAGGAAAAACTTGGAAAAGGGGGGGCTGGGGGCATAGGTCAGAAAGTGATGGATTCACTAGGTCTGAAAGCATCGGGTACCGTTGGTTCAGGGATCTCAAAATCGAATTCAGGCAGTGATAGCCTCTTAACTGATTTGAATAAAGCTATTACGACTCAATTGTCAGAAAACTCAGGACTTTCTGAACAAATGAGTAAAGCGGCTTCTCAGGTAAACAGTGATCAGTTTGCACAGACCAATGCATTCAAAGAAGCTGCATCAAAAATGAACCAGGCAACACAGACAATGGCCGAAAATCTGTCGACGTCACTTTCAACGAACGCCAGCGCTAATACCGGCATGACACTCGACTCAAGACAGTCTGTCAACCTAGACAGATTCTCCGATTCTATTCGTAATAAAAACTTCAGCGATGATGATGTGCGTAATTTTGCACGGAAAAATGGTCTTGATGAGAATGCGTTTATGGATAAATTCAATTCTTACAATGACACATTTAAGGCCAGCACTCAGTTGGGATCACAACTCCAGCGAACTGATGCGCTGGTGGCAACGACACGCGACTTTAGTGAGCAAAAAATTGCGATTGATACTGCCAGGGGTGAAACGGCTGAGAGCAATAAGCAGGATCTGCGTGAGACCTCCAGCCTGCTTAAAGGGCTGGTTGCTGACTTCGGCGGTAACGCTCAACAGATGCTGCCAATTACCAATCAACTTGACCGAATCACTGGTGATGCATCGGGTATTAATACCATTGCACAGGCGCAGGAGCGCACACCAGACCATGTAGATACCTCCGGCGTAATGAGTGCCGATCGTGTTGCTGACGTAGGGCAAGGTCTGGATGCTCAGGCGAAAGCTGGATTGGCACAGAACCAGCAGAATGCTAATCAACATATTGGCGGACAAACCGAATCAGGTGTTACGCCGTACAATGTGGGCTCGGTCAGTAAAGAAGATATTCAGGGCATTCATAAAGGTAATGTAGCTAACTCCTATAGCGAAGAAAACCAAAGTGTTCTCTCGTCGTTGGATAAGAATACCCCTGTAGTGACTAATGAGACCGTGGGAAGAATTCAGGGGGCTGGGCAGGACGTTAAGAACGCCAACCAAACTTTCGACCAGCTTCAAACTGGTATAGGCGGCAAGCATGCTACTTCAGGCATGGGTAATACCAGCGAAAAACTGAATTCTATGTACGGAGATAGCCAGATACGCGGGATATCAAACAACCTCCCGAATTATTTTGACAGGGTTGCAAATGACCCAACCAAAAAGCCGGATGACAAACGGGCGGAGCTGGCCGCACAAGCCGTGTTTACCTATGGGGCCAGTACAATGGCAACCGGCGCTGAGAAAGAACAACTGAAAGCGGATACTCAAAGCCTCCTCACCGAGCTGGGTCACTACAACGTTAGCTGGGGGATGAATGATCTCCAGAGTATCCATGAAGGTTTCAACATGCACAACAAGGCTTCAGGCTCTCTTGATTCAGCAATAAGGGCGAATCTTGGTGAAGGCGGCTCTGGCGGCGGGATCGTTGGCCAACGAACCCAAACCACGATTGATACCCTTGCTGGTAATAAAATTGAGTCCAATACAGAACGTAGTGTGATTGGCAGTACGCTTTTATCGGGCCAGGAGAGTGTTGCCAGAGGGCTTGACGTTATCGGAGCAAAACCCGTAAACGACATGCTCTCAGGTATTGGGGTCCTGACTACGCCCGCATCTTTGGCAAACGATGCAACGAATCCGGTAAATATGCCGAGTTCGTTATTGGGCAAGGTTGGCAACCACCTGCAAATGTCAGATGGTCTGAGCGCGGTGACCAGCCGTTATAAGGATATGGGAAGTGATGGGATCAAGACGTATGAGAGTGCATCACAAAACTCAGAGCGTGCGATTCGTCAGCAACTGACCGATGATCCACGCTTCGGGTCGGATAAAGCAGATGCGTTCGTTAACTTTATGAAGTCAGACCTTAACAATACAAACGAACCGTATCAGTCGAGAATAGAGAGAGCTGAAAACTGGCTGAATGATAATAAGAAGTAGGAGTGAATACTGACTGATAAAAGCCGTGCTCTTTTTGGGCACGGCTTTTTTATGCCTGCATCCGGGGAAAATAACTATTCACGGCAGTGCTATTCAAGGTAAACCACGAATCTGAGAAAAGTACACCGGCTAACTGAGCATTGGATAAGGTTTGTTCAGTTTTAAAACAATGGTCAAACAGGATACTATCTTAATCACGATTCAAATTCTCTTTCCAAATCCAGTTCACTCGCCACCCTAAGAAACGTGAATGCTTACTGGCCTAAATTAAAGTTGAGGAAAAAGTTACTTTTCTGATCGACTGATGCAGTGTTTTTGGTAGATGGCGAATCATGGTTTTTTTTGACGGAGTGTGTGGAAAAGTTACTTTTTTAATAAAAACGGGCCATCAGTAGGTTATATCTGGCTATCAGATCCGTTATGTCCTTTTCTTTAACCCCCGTGTAATAATCCGTACGGATCAGGTGCGGATATTCTGGCGGAAACAGGGTCGTATCGTCATCAAGGCAGATAAAGGCTTTTACCTGGTGCCTGGCCACGAATTCTTCACATTCAGCTGCACGTACCCCTATTCCCCCCGAGGGTAGACACAGGGATGGGGTTGCGCCAATTACCCGGTCTCTGTACGGCGAGCGGAAAAGTGACTTTAGGTAGGTAATACTCCCGCATTCTCTCCATGAGCTTGATATAACGATGAACATTGAAGGACTTGCATCAAGTAACTTCTCAATCAAATACATCCGTTCGAAAGATTCATTCTGACATTTGTGGATTACACCATCAAAATCCAGGAAAAGAACAATATGGATTAATGGCAGAGGTCCCCATAAGCCAGCTGTTGATTCATCCTGAGGCAAGATCCCGTCCAAGTCTTTATTTCTAAGCTTCTGTGGAGAACAGCGTATCTTGCACAGGAATTCGTATATTGATTGGAGCATACCTAACCTCTTTCACGGGACAGTTTCACTCGCTCAGTGATGAATTGTTCACAGCCACGTAAAACAACTAAACAATAAATTGGAGAGTAGGGGGGTAATTTACTCCGGAACATTTTTTACAATATGTCCGTTGTACTGGGTCTTTGGTTGCGTCCACTGATATAACTCGTCCATGCCATTCCGGCCCTGAATCCGGCGATTGTATTTGACCATGAAGTTAAAGATATACCTCGCCCGGACCTTAGGGGTTTTGCTGTTGTAATCGGCAATCCCTTCAAATACATTACCATTTCGGTCTACAATTTTCCGGTAAAGCCACCAGGTACCTACCCAGAAACTGGCACAGGCGTCATAGGCCAATACCCGCCAGGTAACAGACGGAAAGTGGCCACGTATTTCCGGCAGATTGGACGAATTGATCTGCATAGGTCCAATATCATAAGTGCCATTTTTATTCCGGCTGAACGTTCCCACTTTTCCGCCTTCATTATCAAAAAGCGTAAAGACCAATTCTGCATCAATCCCGAAAAAGCGGGAGGCATCGGTAATGCACTGTGTGTAGACTTCAACAGGAACGGGAATAGGTTTCACATCATCTGCTGGTGGTATAAACACGAGATAATCTCCACTGGAATTACATACTGGATATTCTCCCACATCGCGGGCTAAAAATTTTTACTATAGGGAGGGAATTTTGTCCCTTAAGCGAATTTGGAGGATTTTTTCGCATGATAGTATTAATGCTCCATTAAAGGAGCTGAAATGAATAAGACTATCAAGGCATCATTCTTATTACTGGCATCTTGTACGGCCTTTAGCATGAATGCCCAGACAGTGAAAACTGACGTGCTTCCTGATGCAGCACTGAAGAAATTAAAAGAAGTTGGGCTGTCCATCGAGCATATTGAACCATCCCCAGTAAAAGATATTTATACCGTGATTTCAAGAGAAGGCGTGAGTTACGTCAGCAAAGATGGTGATTACATTTTTACCGGGAGCTTGTTTCATGTTAACGGCAAAGATGTGGAGAATACAACGGAACAGGCGATACTGAAAGGCGTCAGGGAGTTTGCTGCTAAAACAAAATCCATAGAATATAAGTCGGCGAATGAAAAATATCGCCTGGCGGTGTTTACTGATATAACCTGCGGGTATTGCCAGAAACTACATCATGATCTTCAATCCTATCTCGATGCCGGGATCTCAATAAAATTCCTCGCTTTTCCGCGTGCAGGCCTGAACTCCGTGGTCGCGGGGAATATGGCAAAAATCTGGTGTGCGGCCAAACCTAATGATGCGCTGGATGCTGCAATGAGCTCGATATCAATCATTCCGGAAGGACGGCCTGACGCGGCCTGCCTCGATATTATCAAATCGCATTTCCAGGTTGCTTCAACTATTCCGCTTCAGGGTACGCCAACCATGGTAACGCTGTCGGGTAAACCTCAGTTGTTCACCGGCTGGTTGAGCCCGGAAAATCTGGTGACCCGCATGGGCACCGCACAAAAGTGACTTTTCACGACTGCAAGAGGTGATTATGAAATCTGTAATACTGACAACGTTAATGCTCGTGGCGGTTGGCACTCAACCCGTCTTTGCGGCCCAATGCCAGTTCGGGTCCTGCAACGCAGACATTGAGGCCAGCAGTGAACTGCTGGTCTCTGCGGCTCAGACGGATAAAGACGCGGTTTTAAAAAAACTTAATGACGCATCATCCCCCAGCGACGCCATGTCTAAGCGGGTTGAATCGTATCTGAATAATGACAGGCTAAAGGTGAACACCGACAGTACCCGGAAAGGTCCGGGCAATGGAATCGTGAAGCCGACGGATGAGCTAGCGCCGGTAAGGCAGCTGAAAGCCATTCGCCCCGAGCTTGTACAAAACCCCATCACCCAGCCATTGGTTGCCTTTTATGAACGTATGGCCTGAGAGCGCCGTATATCCGCGATTTGGGGGTTAGAAAATGTCGCTCTGGCTCAGCATTGTCACCCGGGCAACGGGATTACCGGATAAGCGGTATTTAAATGATCCGGTGATCTTCCGTTATTACCAACAAAAGATCCAAAAGGCTCCTTTTGCCCTGGTCGGATGGACTCTCTGTTTCCTGGCAACCATCGGTGTGTCGCTGGGACTGGAGCTCTCCAACCAAATATTACTTCTCGTTCTGCTGATTCTGTTTTTACTAATGGTGGTTCTCCAGAGTCGGTACCAGTTCATGCATCCGGAGAGATGCATCAGTGCTCGATTTTACCAGGAGGTGCTGGACGATGCGTCAGTGTCAGATATTCAGAAAGCGCAGTTTGAGTATTTGTTCGTGTCCAAAGTGGATGCAATGACGATCGGTGATCTTTACCGGCTCTATGATTTCAACAGAGGAGGCCGGTAAAGGTGCGGCATGCAGGTGAGAAAAGTCACTTTGCGGTTGGGCGTTGCGGTGCTGGTCATTAGTTCCAGGGAACCGATGCGACATAGTTTCCGGAGCGTAGCGGGGCATCCAGTTTCCCGGCCAGAGCGTCGATCATTGCGGAATACGCAATGCTGTCCGATGGGATTGGCGCATTGCTCTGCATACTGACTTTAAGAACCTGTTGTGCCCCTTTCCCCGCAGGGTAGACTTCCACATCAAGGCGGCGCCAGAAATGCCTCTGTGATATCGTCTCTGACCCCACGATCCCGCTGACGGGTTTATAGTCATAGTCCGTCTGAGTCTGCCCGTGTTTATCTTTTTTCGTTGTCTTCTTCTCGACGACATATCCGGTTATGCCCGTCACCAGCTGTTCACTGTATTGCATATTTTCCTGGGTCTTACTGTAACTGAATCTGAGAATATAGTCGGGCAGATGGTTGGAAATATTAAACCCTATCCCCGTTAATCCACTCGCAAACCGGGCTGCAAACATGCGCGATTGTATACTGTCATCAGGCGCTACAATTTCAAATTTCTTGTTGCCTACCGGGCGTGACATTAAATCGTAAGCATCAACATCATTCCCGAAATGATAGCTGCACCCACATAAGAACGTTGTGGCGGTCAGTAAGAATAAATGCCGTAACATTCTAATTCCTCCAAAAAGGGTTCTTTAACGAATAATTCCGATGTGCTGTGACAGTATAATCGAACACAGGTTGATAACTAACAAGTTGAATTCGTAAAGGTGGCTATGACTAAATTAAATTATTTAAAACCCGTAGCGTCTGTTTTAATTTCTGTGTTGATTGCGACGGCTGGCTCTGTGTATATCACGTCGAAATATTTTAAAACTGAGCTCCCCAGTAACGATGAAGTAGGAAAGGTAGCGGCTACCTATCTGGTAAAAAATCCTCAGTATCTGCTTGAAGCGGGTAAGGCTCTTGAAAACCAAAATACCAACGCCTCCCTTGAGCGGATCATCCCTTACGCACCGGCTCTCTTCGAGACCAAAGAGACTCCCAACATTGGACCGGATAATGCGGCCGTCGCCGTCATCGAGTTTTTCGACTACCAGTGCCATTTCTGTATGAAGGTAGCGCCGGTCGTTGAATCCGTGTTGAGCCAGAGCAGCGATGTTAAATTCTTCTTTAAAGAATTTCCAATCTTCGCTGGTTCGAAACCCGTTTCTGCGATGGGGGCGGCGACAGGCCTGCATGTGTACCAGGCATTTGGCGCTGAAGCGTATCGTAAGTACCACAACAACCTGATGACCAGCGCGTATGTATTCTTCAACAACCAGCGAGGGTTTACGCTCAGTGATTTAGACATGGTGGTGAATAAATCCGGGTTCAACAGCTCATTCAGCGATCGAGAAAAAAGTCGCTATGAGAATGTCATTTCCGGAAATATGCAACTGGGGGAAGCTCTCGGGATCAGCGGAACGCCAGGGTTCATTATCATGAACATGCAAAAACCCGATGCTGCAACGACATCATTCATCCCGGGGGCTGTCGACGAAGCTACCCTGAAATACGCAATCCAGAAGGCCCGTGGTGGTTAAAGTAGCTTTTCATGCCAGAACTGACCATGCCGGGTAACACTGGCATGGATGTCAGGCTTTTACGACAAGTAGCTCATTCCAGCGAGTGGTATACCGTGGCGACATTGACAGTATGGTCTGCTACCCCCTGAAATCCTGCTGAATCCCTTCCCCAAGCAGGAACAGAGAGCTACGCAGCTCTTTGTTAAACCGATCCATCGCCTTCATAAGCGCTTCACAGCCTCGTTTGGCGGGCCGCTCATCGAATTAGTCGCGATGAGTGGCTCAATGCCGTAACAGCTAAAATCTGGTAAGAGATATTTGTTAGTTTTCTACTAATTGAACGACTACCAGCCTGCCACCTTCCTCTTTTGACAAAACAAATTGAGCGTTATTCTTCAGTTCTATTTTTTCCCCAACCATAATCTGCCGCTTATCCGGTAATGACATTAGTCCTGATATGCCTTCATTTACCAACCACCATTGATCGTTATGGTAAACAAAATAACCAACCCGTTTCCTTTGTGCATCCGTTGTACGTTCATTTGGCGCGATAAGACGATTCACATGCCACGCATAGATAGACTGCCCGCTCCAGACCATCAACCGGTGATCGTCAGGACGATAGCTGCCTTCTTTACGAGAAGAATAAAAATTAAGCACTGGCAACTTACCTTTATACGGCGTACCGCAGTAAGGACAGACCGGCTTTGTCTTACCCGAGAAAACGTACCACTTCTGTTCACATTTCGTGTTTTGGCAGGGCTGTATCAGGTCAACGGTCTTAACCAAGGCACTTTCCCACTCATCGGCGGTAGGGCGTTTTGTGGCATCATGTAAGCCATCGATGAAGGCTCGATCAAACAATGACGTCAGGTAGGGACCCATGATGGTGTAAGGAATTTTACCCGGGTCAGCCCAGGGAAGTGAAAAGGAGGATAACTGACTGATTTTGACTGCATTACTTTTGTCTGTCGGATGTTCAATGAAGAGCGCTTTCTCACCCATTGATAAGGTTTCATCACGCACTTCATCCGACATGTCATGTATTTTTCCGCCACGTAGCGGATGACGGAAAAACAGGTACATGTAGATAAGCACCGACAGTGCATGGCGGTCAGTAGTAATGCTTGGCAGTACGCGGTTCGGATCTTCTTTGGAAAGATGGCTGGTTTTCACCACCTCCGGAGCGATAAAATCCGGAGTGCCCACCACATCGGGAGGATACTTTCCAGGAACGACTAGGCCGTCTACGTCAATGATGCAGGCATGGCCCATTTCTGGATCAATCAGCACGTTTTTATAGCTGAGATCGCTGTGACAGAGGCCAGCTGCATGCATCCTTCTGACGGCTCTTGTCAGCAGCAGACAGACTTTGAGATAGGTAAGCGTATTGCCTCGTTCACGCGGATCGAGGAATTTATTCTGGTTGCTGGCGCTGGCAAACCATTTGCCTTCTTTCTCCCGGCCTTTAATATCCAGAAAATCATCGTTTTTGGAACCATATTTAAAGAAAAAATGGTTCTGGTAAGTTGGAACCACGATACCGATTTTATTCCCATGCTCAACAACGTGGGTCGGCCAACAAAACAGATCCTTCCAGTATTCGCCACCGGATTGTCCAAAAATGTTTTGCCTGTAGCGGCCGGTGATCATATCAATACGATCCCGGGCCTGCTCATTCTGCGGTTTTTGATAAAAAGCGACGACGTAAGATTTATCAGGCGAAAAGTAAACATCCTTCATCGAGCCTGAACCAATCACCTCGTCAACATACTGGACTGTTTCGCCGTTCTTTGTTTTACACGTAACGATATTTGCCATATTGATCACCGAAAAAGCGTATCCCTTACCACAACACCGCAATAGTGCGGTCATCATGGTTCCCAGTGGAGAAAAAGTTTAACCAGTCGCCTAACCCCTCAGACGCAATACTGGCGTCTGCGAGGATAGGGGAGATCTCATTAATGAGACGGGTCCATTTTTCGTCACTGCGAAGCCCGTTATCAGTCTCAAACAGAGGGTCTGATACGCCGTCGGTCATAAGGATCAAGTGAGATACGTCATTCCATTTGCCCACGCTGATGCGACCAGTAAATGATGGGTCTGCGATAATGCTCTGGTCAAGGAAGCGGGTTTGTCCTGCGTATTCTCCGCTATCGGGATTTCCAAGTATCCTGACTTTACCTGAAGGACTGTATGCACCTATCGCACCATCGCCAAGCCAGAAAGCAGCTGCAAACAGCTCGTTTTCAGTTCGCAGTGCTACAGTTGCAAGAAGGGTTGTTGAATAGGATTTCACAGGTTGTTCTGCACAAATGGCTTCGTTCTGGATGCTGTTGACCGCGAGCGTAGCTGCCTGTTTAAAATGATGAAGCATGGCGTTTATGGTTGCCTGCTGATCGCTCCCTTCCCAAGTCGTGATATGCTCTTTTAAACGGACGCCTTTCACTCCACTGAGCTGATTGAAAAGGTAATCGCCAGCCGTCATGACTGCAATTCGCGATCCCTCTCTGGAATTTACTGCACTACCGGCCCCGTCTGCGACCAGCATGACAGACCATCCTGTTTCCTGGCTGTGGTTGATATAGAAGTCATCATCTCTGAAGCTCCCGGCATGCTCATGAGAGCGGCCCCGGCGACTGGCGGCAGCAATACATATGTTATCTCTGACCAGGCCAGCAGAGTCCAGATGGGCCTTAGGGTAGGGAGCGTCTGCTGGTGGTTCTATTACCTTCCACAGGCTTCTCGGATCCGGGTTTACTACAAAAAGTAACTTTGTTTCGCATTCGTCGTGCGAAGTGTATGACCACAGTACTGAAAGCTCAATATCGCCAATTTCAGTGGGTATGCCAGTGAGCAACCCTTGTTCTTTTTTATACGACAAGCCAATGTCCCGGGGAAAGACAACGTCTCTTATCGTCGCCCGTCCACCCTCATCCAGTATGATGGCAACCGGCGAAGAGAAACGTTCGCCTGCGCGGGCGTTGGGTATGGTTATTCTCGCTGTCGGGGGCATTACACATTGCACTGCTGACCCGGTCCGATGCTGGCTTTCCGGTACCTGCCCAGGTTTTAGTATCGGAGACGGCTGGTTTTCAGTTTCATTTTTTCCTGGTTTCTGAAGTTCGTAAAAAGGCATCAATTTCCACAATGTAGGGCTGGTTTCGTTGACTGTGGCTGTTTGCGTCTCTTTTTTGTCAATAGCGTGGTTTCCCTGCATATCCTCATCAGTCCCGACCGGCTGTTGCTTTTCGGCAAGGCCTGGAGCAGGCGGGAGGGCAGTCACTGATTCGTTCTCACCTTCGTTAACCAGTGCAGAGGTACCTTTTGCAAGGTTCTCAATCCGCTTTATAAGCTGCATAACCTCGGCAGACAGGGCAGGATCCTGGGATGGAAGGGAAAGCCGCTCACCTTCTGCGGTGTGGCTGAGCTCAGACAGAACTAAGCGGATAATCTTTTCTTCAAGTGACGTATTTTGCGACATCAACCTCTCCCTCTGTTTACGTCGAAGTTAGTGTTTCCGCCATCATTGCTGAATGAAAGACCTTTTTCACACCATGGGCAGATCACGTCATCGGGGCCATCAATGCAGAGCAACTTCCCGCATGAGCACATGGCAAACGCACTGGCATTACCACAGTGGGGGCAACCCGGTACACCATGCAGTTCGTTTGTGTTTACCTGCAAATCGGTAGCGGTGGCATCTGACCACGCAAAATAGTCCTCATCAATGGGATAGCATCCGGCAATATTAAAGTTGTTCAGGTTCAGGTTGAAATCGAGCCCGGAAACCCTTGCTGGTGGCCGTTCATATTTCATCAGGTACGGTCGACGAGTCTTGCTGCAACGCCCGGTGAGCGTAACGCAGTTTTCGTCGTACGCTTTTACATACTCGTCTTTGGACAGGCGAACTATGTATTCAGTCTGGCTGAGCTCCGGTTGTTTTTCGTCCCCGACACTGCGGCTGTGAGCAGTAACCGAGGCCGTGATCCATTTGATGAAGCGGGTAAAGTCGCCTTCCTGTGACTCTGTGAATAGCATGACATTTTCTGTCAGCTGCCGCAGGATATTCAGGTCCGCTGACGGTCCCAGGCCAACGGCAATGAGATTCACCTTACTCGCGTAGTTATTTTTCCAGCGTTTCACTTCTAAGGTTGTGTCGTCAGTCGGACGTCCGTCGGTAAGGAGATACACTACGGGTTTCCAGTCGCCTTTAGTCTCATGAGTGGTTTTTCTTACCTGAGTATCAATTTGCACGGTCAACTCACGCAATGCAGCCCCAAGGCTCGTGCCGCCGCCAACGGGAAGGCGGGGAGGGTAGAACGAGGCAATTTCGTGCAGAGGTACAATCGTGCGGGCTATTCCGGCAAATGCGATTACCGAGACCCAGGCCGTTTCCAGTGCGTGTGGATCTTTTCTTAAATCTCCGACGATCATTTGCAGACCATCAGTCATTTTTTTCAGGTTTTCACCGATCATGGACTCTGAACAGTCCAGAACAAAAAAAACGGGAAGGCGTCTCATAATATCCCTCGTACGGCTGGTAACAGTCAGCAGAAAACGGTTCTGTAAAGGAAGGCGTTTGCCGGGTAAAGCAGCACCTTCCTGTCTGTCAGAGCACCAGCTGTATTTCTGGTGGAGGAGGTGGGAGGGTATCTGTTCCGGCATTGATCCCCGCGCTTGTGCTACCGGAAGAAACGCTGGCCGAAACCCATTTAAAGAAACCTGCAAAAGCGGTTGAGTCGAGAGTCTCCAGAGACACAACCTTATCAGTGAGCTGTTTTAAATGCTCGTGGCCTGCTTTAGGACCTACCGCACAGGCAATGATGGAGCCAAATCCCCGGCCACGAATAGCTTTTACCGCTTCACCGTACGCCATGGCATCAGAAGGCGTACCATCAGTCATCAGGAATACCAGGGGACGCCAGTCTCCTTTTGTATCACCATCTGAGCGACGCACATCCCGGTCTACACACTGCATCAGACATTCAAGGGCAGCGCCGGTGAACGTCCCGCCAGCGCTTGGCACAACGATGTCAGAAAACTGGAAGTCTTCCAGCGGCGTGAGAGGAATAAACTCACGCGCCTCATTGTCATAGGTGATAATGGAGACATGGACACTTTCGAGGGCGTATGGATCCTGGCGGAGTGCGTTTAGCATCGCCTGAATTCCAACGTTAACGGAATGGATGGACTCACCGCGCATTGAACCGGAGGTGTCGATAACAAGGTAAACAGGCAGGCGACGCATCAGATGTAATTCCTCAGGTGTGAGACAAACGAATCTGATTCTGAAGGCTCACCAATTGCCTTGAGTTTCCAGCCTGTAGGTTCGCGTATCAGCTCGGCAAAGACCATGGAGCGCTGGCTGGCAAAGGCGGGTCCGCCAGAAAGATCGAATCGTGCCATTTCAATATTACGGGCATCTACTGCCCGGATGAAGGCATTCTGAACTTTACCAAAGTGCTGCTGGAGCTTTTCACCATTGTAGATCTGAACGATGAACACAATTTTCTCGTACTGAGCGTCAAGGGAATTCAGGCGCACAATAATTTGCTCATCGTCACCGTCACCGGCTCCGGTTCGGTTATCGCCTGTCAGCCAGATATTGCCTGACTTATGGCGAAGGCTGTTGAAAAAGATGATATCGCCATTCACAAGCGTTGGTTTACCATTTTCCACATTGCCGAGATCGGTCACCTTTCCGGCTGAATTACACAGGAAAGCGATCACATCAAGGTCGTATTCTTCTTCTTTTTTACCAAAGATCCCGCCGAGGAAACCTTTCTTTTCCTCATTAATATCCCAACCCAGGCCGATAGTAACGGACGAGAGATCGTATTCATTTTTTTTCAGGCTTACGCCCTGGCCTTTGCTCAGACTGACAGACATGACATCCCCTTAATTAATAAAATTATAAGACCACATTTACTTCTGGCGGCGGCGGTGGCAGGTCTTCAAGACCGATCACTTCTTTTTTGCTGGACTCCACTTTCTGACTGCCTACCGAAATGCTCGCACTGACCCATTTAAAGAAAGCTTTAATCGTCGAACTGTCAGCTGTATCGAGCTGAACCACGATTTCAGTGATTTCTTTGAGGACGCTGGTATCGGCATCATGCCCGGCTGCACATGCCACAACAACGCCGGTTCTGGCGGCTTTAAAGTCATTCAGGCCTTTACGCCAGTCATCATTCGGACTTCCATCCGTCATCAGGAATACTAGGGGACGCCAGTCACCTTTAGTGTCAGCCGTCGTTTTCTGTACTTCTTTGGCAATGGAGCTGGCCGTCAGGGTAAGCGCTTCGCCAAGAGACGTGGTGCCGCTGGCTGTTAGTGCTGGCATCTGGAAACTCAGGAGGTCTGTCAGGGGGACTGCCTGTCGGGCTGAAGAATCAAAGGTGATCACTGACACGTAAGCCGTTTCGAGTGCATACGGATCCTGTTTCAGCGTGGTAAGCAGCGTCTGAACGCCATTCTTAACCGCTTCGATAGGCTCTCCGTGCATAGAGCCGGACGTGTCGAGTAGCAGATATACGGGTAAGCGTCTCAAATGTAATTCCTTCTTAAGAGATCGGAAGAGGAGAGTAGTTTCAGGAAGAGGCCAGAGTTTGTAGATTTGATAAAACGGCACGACATCTGTCGGGTGGAGATTAAATACTCAGAAGCGGCATTAAAGAAATAAGTTAACCACCATTGAATTACCGACATGTGAATGGCCTCTTATCAGAGAAAAAAATTCAGACCGTACTGGAATATAAGATTTCTGAAAAAAACTCCGGCAAAAATAAACTTTCTTATGTATGAAAATCATCATACATCACAGATCTGCATGAATGGAGTGTAAATCGCCCAAAGATTGATGTGTAGCACAAGAGGATGTCAAGACACCAGGTTTTGTAGGCAGAAAGGCGCTGCTGACATTGCGGGAGGAGAATAGATCAAAACTCCGTCACGCAGATACAGAGGTGAAATATGACAAAACCGGGGTTTTCACCCCGGTCTGAGATTTAGCGTCAGGACTTTTTAGCGCTGTATTCTTTTATCAGTTCATCAACGGAGTGCAGAGCCAGCTTCTCTACCGCTTCACTTCGGGTCGAGCCACTCAGCGCAGCCAGACGGTCAATTTTTCTTAAAATCCGCATGCGTAGCGATAATGACACGGCTGTTTTTTTATCCTTATCGAGTACGACCTTCCCTGTGGACTCACCGGTTTTCAGTTCAGCATTCTGTGCGAGCGCTTCATTCATCCGGCGAAGGGTCTTTTTATCCAGCTGGCCCGGATTAACGAGATGGTATGAATGACCTGCCTTGCTGTATTTGATCTCCGCAGAATATGACTCGCGTAGCTCTTTGAGTGCCCGGGTTAATGTCGGCTCTGAGCATTCCAGACTGGTTATAATGTCGGCAGCGGAAACGGGCTTGCCGGTGCCCAGTAAGTTGGCAAGCTTAAAAATCCGGGCCTGTCTGGTATTTAATTGCATCGTAAGATTTAGCCTGCTTAAAGGGTTAGTGGTTCAATAGGCTGAAAAATGAAGGTACTGCTCATCTTTCGAATAACCGGTTGATCGCCTAACGCTTCAACCGGATCAATGTGTTCTAAGCCTGCAAAATTTACTGACGACATCTGGCTGCGACTGCATTTGCAGGACAGGATATACTCATCCTCCAGATAGCCGGTCCGCTTACTGACCCGTTGCGTAAAGCCTGACACAATCACGTTGTCGAACGGTAGCGTATGTAAAACGATACCGACCAGGCGGAACAAGCAGCCATGGACGTGGCGGGCATAGTTTTCGCGTACGGCTTTTTGCGTCATGGCTTTTTCCGTCAGCTCCGTGCCCCGGGCATTAACGCCGTAAATCTTATCAGGGAAATCTTCAATCTCAGCTAAATCAACATCCAGCAGGACTGCTGATAGCTCCGGCTTTACTTCAAATGCAACAAGCGTTTCACGCGGCCATTCAGTTTCTGCCAGCACACCCGCCAGGTATGATTCGAAAAACGCGGCGTCTGTCCGGAACTGCTGCCGGGCATCTGCCTGAGCCGTGGCGAGCCGTTTTTCATGTTCTTCAGCCTCAAACTTCCAGTTTGCATACTGTTCGGCCCAGGCCGTCCGTTGTTGCTGGTACCGGTGCTGTCGAAGGGTATTCTCACGCTCCACATCAATCAGCTCCTGCTGCCACCGGCGAAGATTTTCGGCGTGGCGCTCAGCTTTAGCTGATTCCGATTCAAACCATTTACCCAGAAAACTAATGCCTTCGCTCTCGGCAGGCTTTTCCGGCAATGCAAGATAGTCTGGCTTTTCTGGACGCACCGGTGCCGGAACCTGAAAAGGCGACGTTCTGTTATGCAGGTATACTGCTTCCAGCTCTGCCCAGCTGATGCCTGTTTTAGGATCCGGCGTCAGCTCGTGAATATTACGGATTGCGGTCACCGCTGACATGAGATCAGCGGCTTCCTGCTCAAGCGCCTGTCTGAGCCCCGGGTCGGTAGCCGTCCGGTTCCCACCTCCGGAACGCGCGGCCCGGTCAAGCCGGGTACGGTAACTCAGCCCGGTACCGGGCAAGCCCAGATTGGCATAGGTCCCCCGGCTTCCAAAAGAAACGGAAGCACCTCTCGGCCCGACACTCAGGCTCGGTGCACCGTTACTCAGGTTGAGGCGAACACCAGGAATAATGTTGATCGACTTTCTGAACCTGAACCCCATTATGATTTCCTTAATGATGCTGGGTCACGGTAAGTAATCTGATTCCATCAGCGCTTTGCTCGTTCTGTAACCCATAAAAACGAGCTCTGTCCAGAATGCCAGCCGCCCAGCGGCGATGTGTGGCGGGTTCACACATTGCTCCCTGCGACTTAAACACGGCCTGGGTAGAGTTCAGGATCCGCAGAGCGTCAGAATGCTCACCCTGAGTGACCATCAGCGCGTTTTGAATGACCTCTATCTGACCCGGGTGAATGGCCGTTTTCCCAACAAGCCCATGTGCCATATCAAGAGCCAGCTCTCTGGCCATTACGGCATGATCGTCAATATGCTCACATACGGGCGCGGTCAGGGCAAAATCACGCGGGCCGAAGACCGAAACGAGCATTTTGATGACGTAGCCCATCGGGCTGTCATACAGCGTCAGGTCCCGGGGACGGCGAAGCGACACAACGTTCATAAGATCGTTGCCGCCGATTCGAAGCGCAATAATGCGGTCGTGGCAGGGATGTTCCACCAGACGGGTGGCCAGCTCCCGCATCTGAGCCACGTCAAAGACGTCTTCTGTTTCCAGCGTTGGCATCATGCACAGGTGAGTCCCGCCCATGATATCCCACCATTCAGCTAACGAACTGAGGGTAAATTTCGGCAACACAAACCCGTCGACAGCGGAAAGATCATAATGCGCTTTTAACCATCTGCCCATGTCGGCATGCCGGGGGCGAATGAACACCAGAGGCCAGTCATTTTTACCCAGGCTACGCATGCTGTTACTGAGCTCGTGCAGCAGGTGCTCCAGATTTTTGAGGGCGATGGGGATGTCTGCTTCACTGACAGCATCCTCAAGGCAAATTACCAGAGAGCGCAAACCCGGGATTTTCCCATGCAGGACGGCATCAGCAATATCTTCCCGTGTTGCAGGCATGTATAGCGTGGCTCCCAGATTCCAGGGAGAAAGACGATTTTTCATCAGAGTACCTTCTTGATAATGGTTACAGCCCGATACTGGCCGAGGGTTCCCCCCATTTCTGTAACAACTATTCCCTTTTCACGAGCAAGCCCTACAAGCAAGGCAACGTCCGGGTCGTCAATAGAACGCACAAATATATGGTCCGGTACCCGACGCAATACAGCCCGGGTTGCTTCAGCAATACCGGGTTTAATACGATTGACGCTGTCCACTTTAAATTCATCGGCCAGGAACGCGATAACGTCGCGACTTGTCTGCCATAAGATCCGGGCTGACTCCGTATTCCAGCTCAGGGGAGCGAGGGATGTCGGTGTTAACTTCTTACGGAAATGAGCGACGGTATCGACAAGCATCCGGCTGCATTCGAATTCACTGAGATGCTCGCAAACCATGCACCCATGTAATCCTTCAGAGGACCATACTGACCGGGAGATCAGGCCTGATACCGGCGCACCCATGATGCCAAAAGGAATGAGCCAGTCATCATCACTGGCAGCAAGCCAGGAGCAGCCACAGGGATCCGCCAGGACAACCAGTCGCGGCTGCTCAGGATAGCCCGGGCGATCTTTCAGTGCGCGTACAAGCTCTCCGGTAATTGCACCTTTACCTGTCCATCCGTCAACAAACACAATACCGCTGGTACCGTGTCGCTCTTCAATGACGTCAAGTGCTGTACTGTCAATTCCGCGATCCCGGATGATACTGATGCCGTAATGCCATGAGGTTTTCCCCATATCACGCAGGGTCTGGTGCAGCATAACGCCGAGGGGCACACCTGCCCTGACAAGACTGGCCAGAACGATGGGCTCATCACCGAAGCGTTCGACCAGAGCAATAGCGAGCTGCGTGACTTCTTTTGCAAGCCGGTCTGCCCCCCGATCCAGCGCCCGGTGAAACAAATCAAGATGCCATTGTGTGGGTGCTGGCTCCTGGCTGAGCATGTCCGAATAATGTTTCTTTCCGGACTGAATCAGCTCTTCTTTTTGCTCAACCGGCGTCATCTCAATGACTACCGGCTTTAGCAGAAACTCCACGTCACCGGGCTGGTATGAGCCAGCGAATGTTTCATGTGGCTGCATTTTATTCTTCTCCAAAAATTCGCTGTGAAATGGCCTCTGCAAACTGACTCTGTCGCGGAATGCCAAACCAGCTGCACAGTTTCATAAAACGGTGATCGCTCAGGCTGTCACCCAGACCTATTACGGGGAAAACCCCGCGCTCAGCGCGAAGCTTTTCGAGCAGCCAACTGACAGCTCGCCCCTTCTCAACCGGCGTGGGGAGCCAGGCTACGTTATTACTGTTTCGATGGATGTAGAAACCTTCCGTTGAGAACACCTTTTCAATTTCATCAGCAATAGCAGTGAGCTCATCGAGGCGTGTGCTGTCCCGGTGTTTCATCACCATATAAACCGGAGTTTCATCATATTCATAGTTAAGCCTTGCCCAGGCCTTGATCCCCTTTGCGTCCATCATTTCAGTGATCAGACGTTGCATAGACTCTAACCTTTCCTGGTAGGGCGCTAACTGGTCGAGCATAAGGGCCTTCCATTCCTCGTCGGGCGTTCCCTCTGGCGTTAGAATGACGGCCCCATGCGTGGTGATTGCCCAGGAGCGGAAAGGGATCCTGACGCGGCTGATTTCTTCAGTTCCCCGAGCGGTAACAGGAATGAGTTCAGCCTGCTCAAGGAGCCAGTCCACCAGCATGGACTGTTCTTCTGTCATAAAACTTCGTGGATTCAGGGTGCGATCAACGGCACCGGTACGAAATGGCTCCAGGGCCAGCTCGTCTACCATTTTACGACGGGTCTGAAAGAGCGTGTCGTCAAGGTCGCTCAGAACAACGGGTTTATTCATAGGTAACAATCTCCACGACGGGCGCAACCTCAGCCAGCGCCTTAAGAAGCTGCGCGTCAATACTTTCTGCGGGTGTCTCAGTACACACAAGAATGCGGTCAAACTGCTGGTGGGCGACGTTATAGACAAAATTGGGGATGCCCAGCCCGTAGTTATCCGTAAAGGAAATGGCGGACTCAATGGCATAACCAACGGCGATAGGGGAGCGGGTGGTCGAACCGTAAAATGCCTTTGCCCCGGCAGCTTCGAGCCGTTCTGCAAGCAGGAACGGCTCCCAGACGAATTCCCCTGTCCCGAGAACCAGAACACGCTCCCCTTTGCGGACGGAAACCTCATGGCCGAGATCGGCCGCAGGTGCGAGCATCCCCAGTCGACCCCATGACTGTTTCCCCTGGATGTCCCATTCTCCGCGTGAAGTTACGTTGACTTTCGGCATGTCCGGGACCGGTGCATCTGGTAATGTGGTCCATCCCCACTGACCGCTTACAAGAGAAACCGAAGTGACGGGTAAGGTGCTGCGCTCGGACAAGGCTTTGCCACTCCAGTCGGTAAGCGTAACGGCGATAACCTGTTCAATATGTTGAAGCTTGCCGGTATTACGCAGGGCAGAAAGCAGGTTAATAAAGGTATTACCGGTGGTTGCCTCGTCATCAATCAAAACCAGCGTTCGCGCGTTGGTAACACGACGTCTTTTCTCTTCATCATCTGGCAGATAGATCAGATGATCAGTGGCGTGGCTGTGTTCTTCCTTGAACTCGCAAAGCAACGTGCCATCAACCGGGTGACGGGTAGAGGTCAGATATACAGATTCACGATGCTGGTGGCGCACTTCATCAAACACACCGGCCCCAAGCCCAACGGCGGTTTCAGCCATACCGATAAAGAGTACGGGCCCTGTCAGCGTTGCGGGGAACTGGCTGGCAAGCTGTCTATAGGCCTGCCGCATGACTGAGGGTGGCACGGGAATGTGTCTGCCGAGTACTTTGCTGACAAACAGAAAGGCGCGTTTCGGGTTACGTCTTTCAGCGATATCAAACAGGTCATCGAGCGAAACTTCACCCTGGTCGCGGGTTACCTGAATCGTACCGCATGAGAGGGTACGGCGATAAATCATATCTTCGAGGATGTCAGACATAAATACACCTTAATTCAGAAGGTTAGAGAGTGATTCCGGGTATGCAATTACATCCGTAATGGATCTCACCGCAACCGGAGAAAAGGTGTTTTTAGCGCTCTGGCGCACCATATCTTCAGACATCAGACCGAGCTTAAAGGCAGCAAATAACCCAGGAAGGTTCACCCCGCTGTGAAGGGTATAACCCACCCCCCCTGACGGACGCATGTTGGTTTCAAGCAGCACCGGGTTGCCATTCACATCGTTTCGCGTCTGAACATTCACCAGCCCGTCGGCCTTCATAACACGGGCGCAGTCACACGCCAGTTCCCAGGCGCTTCCTTCGTTTACCAGATACTGGATAGCCCCTTCCTTACGGCGTCCCACGGCTGCGAGTATTTCGCCCTTATCCGCGAGGATATCGACGGAAAATTCCGGGCCTGGCAGGTACGGCATCAAAACAAGGGGTTTAAACGACTCAGCAGCTGATGCTGCTGCAATATACTGTTGCGGACTGACCAGACGATGTTCGGGATGATTAAAGACGGCCATAGGCGAAGCACTGTCATCAAAGCGCCAGAATCCCATGCCATAGATACCCGTCACCGGCTTCACGCATACCGGGCTGTCAGTGAACGGCGGGGCCGCGAGGTGTGTCTTTAATTCTGCCAGCGTATTCACCCGCCAGGATGGTACGACCGGGAGACCCTTTTGCTCCATAAACTGAGCAAAAGTAACTTTTTCGTCAGCCAGAGTTAACCAGTCGACGCCCGTTGCACCGGTAGTAAGGGTGGCACCGGTCGATTCAATGGCTGAACGGTGTTCTTCAAACCACTGGCTGTTACGGCCAGTATGAATATGGTGGATGCCGTAGGTCTGAATGGTTTCCTGAATAAACTGGAGACGTTTTTGAGGATCTTCAGGTTCAGTCAAAGAATAATCGGCAACGGAAAGGATTTCATTTCTTTCGTTACGGTGGGAGGCAAAAACGGTAATGGCAAAATTATTTTTTTGTGCAAATGATTTTACCCCCTGAATAATATCTCGCTGGGAGGACAAACCTTCCATAAACCAAATTTTTTTGTTCATTTTTTTTAATTATCCGGAACGCCATGCAAATTTATGATTGAGAAGTGAGTCTATGAGTGTCTACGCAACATGTCAATCATAATATGATTAATAACTCCTGGGATTATGGAGTGTGCCAGTGTTTTTGTGTGCCCTGTTAAAGTATTGATATTTAATACAAGTCTAGAGATAAGGACATCCTAAAAAGGATTTCATTTTGTGTTTTTACAGAAAACTACCAAAATTTCCCTTGTCAGAGAACTTCATCATGATATGATTTTCTTCGTCAGTTAATAAACAACCCTTTGATTGTCTCGGTCATTACCATTTTAAGGAATAAAACATGGTTTCATTAAGTAAGAACCAGACGGTATCACTCAGCAAAGAATCTTCAGCATTAAGCCAGCTTCAATTCGGCCTCGGTTGGGATCCGATTAAGAAAAAAGGTTTTCTTGGCGGACTGTTAGGTGGCAACGACTCAATCGATCTCGATGCTGGCTGCGTATTAATGGACAGCACTGGTAAAACAATTGACACCATCTGGTTCCGCAAACTGGAATCCACCTGCAAAGCTGTTGTGCACAGTGGCGATAACCTGACCGGTGAGGGTGACGGCGACGATGAAGTGATTAAGGTCAACCTCTCCCGTCTGCCTGCAAACGTTGAATACCTGGCGTTTACGGTTAACAGCTTCCGTGGTCAGTCGTTCAATGACGTCGAAAACGCATTCTGCCGCGTGGTCGATCAAACCGGCAAAGAGCTGGCTCGCTACAAGCTGACTGAGCAGGGCTCACATACCGGGATCGTTATTTCTTCGCTGCGTCGTAATAACGGCAACTGGGACTTTACCGCCCTTGGCCATGCCTGTCGCGGCCGCACAATTGACGATATGCACTCCGATATCGTTTCAGCGGTTATTCGCTAATGAACCTGACGCCGGGGGGCAATGCCCCCGTTCCAGCCCAGGAGTTGCGGGTCCGGATCACCTCGGGCGGTCAGGTGGATGCTTCGGCGTTTCGCCTGTATGCCGACGGGAAGGTGCAGGGTGATGCGGACATGGTGTTCTATGGTCAGCCACGCAACGATGATGGTACCGTCAGCCTGGTCAGTGAAGGCCAGTACTCAACTTTTACTGTCGCGCTCAACCGGCTGAAATCTGATGTCCAGAAAATTGCGTTCACAGTGACCTGTGACGGTGGGCAGACGGTGTCCGGTCTTCGTAATCTTTCCATCGACGTGGAGCAGGGGGCTACCGGCCTGGTTAGCGGCATTGTCGAACTGAGCGGCCGTCAGGAAGCAGCCTTAATTCTGGGTGAGTTTTACCGTCGTAATAATGACTGGAAATTCCGCTTCGTTGCACAGGGGTTCAACGGTGGTCTTAAACCGCTGGCAGAGCATTTCGGCGTAAATATTGCCGACGAACCTGCTCCCGCCGCCCCGACCCCTCCGGTTGCAACCCCTCCGCCAGCTGAGACAAAAATCAGCCTGAGTAAGGTATCTCTGACAAAAGAGAAGCCAGCAATCAGCCTGACCAAACGGGATAACTTCGGTGAAATCCGGATCAACCTGAACTGGCACCGGGGCAGCGGCAAATCGGGTTTCGCAGGCATGTTCGGCTCCAAAGGAATCGACCTGGATCTTGGGGCATTTGTTGAGCTTCAGGACGGGTATAAATCGGTCATTCAGGCGCTGGGTAATGCATTCGGTAATTATCGCGATGAGCCTTATGTTCAGCTCAAGGGCGATGACCGGACGGGTGATGTATCAGACGGCGAGTGGCTGCATATCAATGGCCGGGAATGGAAGCATATCCGTGAAGTGCTGATTTACGCCTTTATTTATGAAGGTATTCCCAGCTGGGACAAGACTGATGGTGTGGTCACCATTCATGTGCCGGATCAGCCTCCCATTGAGACCCGCCTCACCGAAGGTGAAAACCGTCGCACATTGTGCGCCATTGCCAGACTCGTAAATGAAAACGGCGCGATTAAAGTCGAGCGTATCAACCAGTACTTCAAAGGCCAGGACGAAATGGACCGGGCATTTGGCTGGGGATTTCGCTGGAGCGCCGGTTCTAAATAACACAGCAACAAAGGAAACAGGTATGAGCTTTTTCGACAAGGTAAAAGGTGCCATTAACTCTGGCCGGGACGAACTGACCCGCCAGGTTGGTCGTTTCAAAAACAAAAAATTTATGCACGGCACCGTTGCTGTATGTGCCCGTATTGCCGTATCGAGTGACGGCGTGAGTTCGGAAGAAAAGCAGAAAATGATGGGCTTTCTTCGCTCTTCAGAAGAGCTGAAGGTCTTCGATACCAATGAGGTGATCGAGTTCTTCAATAAACTGGTTTCAAGCTTCGATTTCGATGTTGAAATCGGCAAGGGCGAAACCATGAAATACATCCTGGCGCTGAAAGATCAGCCTGAGGCCGCTCAGCTGGCCTTACGTGTTGGTATTGCCGTTGCGAAAAGTGACGGTAACTTCGATCAGGACGAGAAACTGGCCTCCCGCGAGATCGCTATCGCGTTGGGCTTCGACCCGGCTGAATTTGGCCTCTGATCCACATCCCTAAGGGTAAAATATGGTTTCCACACACATCGGCTTCCCGACTGAAACGGTCATTGTTTTCATTGCGCTTTCAGTCGGTGCCATCTTTATTGACCTGTTTATGCACCGTGATGACAAGCCCATTTCCCTGAAGAGTGCGGCGCTCTGGTCCGTATTCTGGGTTGTGGTTGCGATGGCATTTGCCGGTTTCCTCTACATCCACCACGGTGCTGAGGTTGCCAGCCTGTTTGTAACGGGTTATGCGCTGGAGAAAGTGCTGTCGGTCGACAACCTGTTTGTCATGATGGCCATCTTCTCCTGGTTCGCCGTTCCTGATCGTTACCGCCACCGTGTTCTCTACTGGGGGATCATTGGTGCCATCGTCTTCAGGGGCATCTTTGTCGCCATCGGTACGAGCCTGCTGAGTCTGGGGCCGTATGTTGAAGTTGTCTTCGCTATCATCGTCGCCTGGACGGCGGTCATGATGCTTAAAAGCGGTGATGACGATGATGAAATTGAGGATTATTCCCAGCATCTGGCTTACCGCATGGTTAAACGCTTCTTCCCTATCTGGCCGAAGCTCAGAGGTCATGCTTTCCTGCTTAACCAGAAGGAAGTGGATGCCGAACTGGCGAAACCAGAAAACAGCGATGTCACCATTGGCCGTGGTAAAAAGGCGGCGCTGTATGCGACCCCTCTGTTCCTGTGTGTGGCCGTGGTTGAACTATCGGATGTTATGTTTGCGTTTGACTCGGTACCGGCAATCATTGCCGTCAGTCGTGAACCGCTTATCGTCTATAGTGCCATGATGTTTGCTATCCTGGGCCTGCGTACTCTGTACTTTGTCCTTGAAGCACTGAAACAGTACCTGGTTCATCTGGAGAAGGCCGTTATCGTGCTGCTGTTCTTCATCGCGGCAAAACTGGGCCTGAATGCGACCGATCACATTTGGCATCATGGTTACAGCATCGCGGCCACAACCAGCCTGTATGTTGTACTGGGTGTTCTGGCGCTGGGCATTCTCGCAAGCGTCATGTTCCCGGGCAAACCTGAATCTGAGGAAAAGGGGAGCTGATCCCCTGAAGTGTTAACCTGAACAATTACTAATCGAAGAGGTTATTTTATGAGTGTTTCTCTTTCCAAAGGCGGGAACGTCTCCCTGAGTAAAGCAGCTCCGTCAATGAAAAACGTCCTGGTGGGCCTTGGCTGGGATGCGCGTTCAACAGACGGTCAGGACTTTGACCTGGATGCTTCAGCTTTCCTGCTGGCCGCAAATGGCAAAGTGCGCGGCGATTCAGATTTCATCTTCTATAACAACCTGACGTCATCGGACGGTTCCGTAACGCACACCGGCGATAATCGGACCGGTGAGGGCGATGGTGATGATGAATCGCTGAAAATTAAACTGGACGCCGTCCCGTCTGAAGTTGACAAGATCATTTTCGTTGTGACTATCCACGATGCTCAGGCTCGTCGCCAGAGCTTTGGTCAGGTATCCGGTGCGTTTATTCGCCTGGTAAATGACGATAACCAGACTGAAGTTGCTCGCTACGATCTGACCGAAGATGCGTCCACTGAAACCGCCATGCTGTTTGGCGAGCTGTATCGTCACAATGGTGAGTGGAAATTCCGCGCAGTAGGCCAGGGTTATGCTGGTGGTCTGGCATCTGTATGTGCTCAGTACGGTATTAACGCGTCCTGATCGAAAAGTTACTTTTCTTATCCGGGGCTGTTTATTCAGCCCTAATTCAACTGTTTGCAGGAGCTTAAAATGGCAGTTTCTCTCGTAAAAGGCGGCAACGTATCTCTGACCAAAGAAGCACCAACCATGAATGTCGCTATGGTTGGCCTGGGCTGGGATGCCCGTGTAACCGACGGTCAGGGTTTTGACCTGGACGCTTCCGTATTTGCAGTAGGCGAAGACGGTAAAGTGCTGTCAGATGCCCATTTCATTTTCTTCAATAACAAAACCAGTCCTGATGGCGCGGTAGAGCACCAGGGTGACAACCGTACCGGTGAAGGCGACGGCGACGATGAGCAGGTCAAAATCGATCTGACCAAAGTCTCAGCAGACATCAAAAAACTGGTGTTTGCCGTTACCATCTATGATGCAGAAGCGCGTAAACAAAACTTCGGCATGGTGAGCAACAGCTTCATGCGCGTGTACAACAACGACAACGGCGCGGAAATTGCTCGTTTCGATCTGTCTGAAGACGCCTCAACCGAAACTGCAATGGTCTTTGGCGAACTGTACCGCCATGGCGCTGAATGGAAGTTTAAAGCTGTCGGCCAGGGCTTTGCTGGCGGGTTATCTGCACTGGCAACCCAGCACGGCGTGAATATTTAATAATAAAAATAAACTCAACCCCGGTGCTGTCACCGGGGTTTTTTATAGGTGTTAGCACATGGCAAAGAAAAAAGATGATGGTTCAGCAGTAATACTACTTTTTATTGTGGCTTTTTTTGTGTTCCTGCCGTTTCTGATATTCGGGATGTTTTTCTACCGAAAGCTAAAAAGAAAATATTCAGCTATCCCCAACATTCAACGTGTATATGATATTGGCGTCATTTTTAAAACGTTAAGTGCCTCTATCGCAGTTATTGTGGTTTCAGCAGTGCTCGTTCTGCAACTCAGTGCGCTTCCCGTCAAATTTGTATCGCCAGAAATATCACATTATATAGCAAGAGTTATGTTCGTTCTCTATCCACTTGTAATGATCTGGCCAATGAAAAAAATGGCGGAACGCATCGCCATAGAATATTTCGGTATAATTTTTAACGACAATGACAGAACGATAATTCTTCCAGCAGATTTAGGCAATATGGGATTGGGTGACTGGCTTCGTCTCAAGTTTCTGAGCAGGATGGGTGAGCAAGACAGCATTGAGATTCGAAAAATATCGAATATCACACGCGAGAAAGGTGTCAACTTCTATATCCATGGTGATTTCGGATCCCGACGCATCAACTTTTCGAACAAGCAAAAGCGCGATGAGTGTATTTCAGCACTTCAGGCCAGAACCCGGGTAAAGGGTGGCAGAGACTACGGTTACTAAACAAGGAACAGAGTCATGCAATTACAGTCAGGTCAAAATATCCTTCTATCTTCATCATCAGTCACTCTTAATTTGCGATACCCGGTACGTCCCGGTTTTAACGGCGAACCCGACACCTGCGTTTTCATGCTCAACGCACAAGGTAAGGTGAGCGGTGATAACGATTTCATCTTTTTCAATAACCTGAGTTCACCGGAGGGGGCTTTAAAACTGACGGCAGGGACGCAGCAATCAAGCGTACATATTGATCTTAACCGCGTTTCCTCGGCTGTTCAGAAAATCGCCATAACCCTCGTGATAGACGGAAGCGATACTATTACAGGCTTGCAGAATCTGAATTTGCAGGCCTCCGGTATTGCATCGTTTGATCCCGAAACAGCAGGGCGCAGCGAGAAAGCTATTATCGTGGCGGAGGTGTATCGCCATAACGGCAGTTGGAAGCTACGGGCGCTTGGCCTCGGTTTCAACGGTGGGCTTGAGCCCCTGGCGATGAGTTATGGTGTTGATGTTGCACAGACAGCTCCGCAGCCAGCACAACCTGCTCGTATCAGTCTGGAAAAGAAGCTCGAAACAAAATCTCCGCGACTTGTAAGTCTCGCTAAAAAGGCCTCAGTCAGCCTCACTAAAAATAAACTGGAAACCCTGGAGGCAGCAGTTGCGTTTGTTCTTGACGCGTCCGGCTCAATGAGTGGCCAGTTCAGTAAGGGTAACGTTCAGTCCGTGCTGGATCGCATCGCCGTCCTTGCCGCCCAGTTCGATGACGATGGCGAAATGGATGTCTGGGGCTTTGGAGAGAAGCATAAGAAGTATCCAAATGTCACTCTGGATAACCTTGACGATTACATTCAGACCATTCGTGGATCCGGAAAGCGTTCAGCCTGGGAAAATTTGCCGGGGCTTGGTGGGACTAACAATGAACCACCGGTAATGGAAGAAATTGTCGACTACTTCAAAGACTCAAAAATCCCGGTTTACATAGTGTTTATTACCGATGGCGGGATAAGCAAGACCGGAGCAATTAAGAATGCTATCCGGCGCTCAGCCAACTTCCCGATCTTCTGGAAATTTGTCGGCCTCGGTGGATCTAGCTACGGAATCCTGAAAAACCTGGATGATTTTACAGACCGCCGCGTTGATAACACCCATTTCTTTGCAATGGATGACTTCGGCTCTATCAGCGATGAAAAATTATACGATAACTTACTGGAAGAATTTAGACCGTGGATAGATGAAACAAAAAGGTTAAATATCCTTTAGCTTGCTTCCTGATAAAGCTTAATTAGAGGGCTCTGGCGAGAGACCCAGCCAGCTGGGTCTTAAAGGTATCAACGGCCAAACACTGGTCATGGACAACTGTGAAAGCTAGCCCCGGTATATTATTTAAAACGTTCATGTTGTGCGATTTTAGACCCTGAACGACTCCTTTTTTAAGCGGTGTATAAAAGCTTTTTTTCTGTCCCAACGAGGATGGAAGTGCCGCCAGTGGGCATCTTTGGCGGCTGCCAGCAATTCATAATCGCCCCGAGTGTCCCCCCAGGCTCGAAGATGATACTGATCTAATGGTCCGTAAATAGACTCCAGCCGGTTAATTTTCTGTATGCAACGACAATTGTGCCCTGTAATGCGCCCGGTCAGGATACCATTAACGCTTTCCAGCTCTGTACCGATGAGCTTGATCCCCAGTCGTTCAGCAAACGGAGCAAGTACAAGCCTCGGTGAGGCTGAGCAGAGTGTCACCTCAACATTGTTAGAAACTTCCGTTGCCACGGCCAATAGGCCTGATGCTCTCATCAGACGCCCCCAATAAAGGTTGCAATAGGCTTCAGCTTTCTCCTTGACCCACTTTTCCTCGATACCAGTGAGAAACGTTGATATTAAAATTTCTTTGAGTTCATCACGAGTTAGTTTGCGACTCAAACACCGCAGGGTAGGAAGAGCGAGTTTAACCAACCGGCGGGTGAAGACACTGTTACCGAAGGCAAAGCGCAAAAAGGGGATAAAGCTGTCATGTCGGGTAAGAGTTCCATCAAAGTCGAAAACGGAAAGAACCTTTATTTCTGCACGAAATGAATTATCCACAAGCAGCCCTTTTTGAATTAGATAAATTTTCCATATTTTATCATCTGACGAGGGTGACTCAAAGCATGTCAGAATTGGATTGGACCATGAAGATCTCGCAGTCTTACACTGCATCTTGTTATCCATGCCGTGGTCAACTAATTGTGGCCCACAACCTGGCTGTTCGTGGAACAGTTGTTCTGATTCATTTGGCGTTTAGCAACTGTTCTCTCTGGCGCTGCATTTAGGAAAGATATAATGGCGCTAAGCCATATTTTATGTAAGGGTATGATATGGTTCAGCGGATTTTCATTCACGATACTGACAACAGGATTTACCTATGACTATCGATACCGACGATTTCGATCCGGTAGATGTAGATGTAGAGGTTGCAGAGGCGTTAGAGAAGCACATGGCACAGTTACGGGACCTGGAAGCATACTGGCCGTACAGCACGACAGCCGTTATTGATTGTTTTTTTGACCAGGCTACCCGGGCAACTCACGCTGAATTGTGGTTGGCTGCCTGTACAACTTTCCTGAACGGGATTGAAACCTCACTGAGGGTGACGCTTGAACTGATGGAGTCACAGGCGCATTCGCAGCCAGCCGCAACGCTGGTGGATTTAAGTGATATGGCCACACTCAGTAATGCCCTAATGAGAAGGGCGCACATGGCTGGTATGCCGGTGACGCTGCTGGCGTTTCCCGAGGAGCAGGATCTGCTGACCAAGATTGCTGAAGGTGCCCCGAAAAGGCCCTATGCGGAAATCGTGAGGGTTCGTCACAATTTATGTCACGGGAACATCCTGGAGCACATCATCACTGTGAGTGACGATTTGGGGGAGCCAGTCCGGTTATTCACACCTGAATGTATGCGTGTCCTGGCAGAGACGATGTCGGCAATCTCGAAACAATGGGTTGCAGGCATGCATCAATATTGGCGTGATAACAATTTATCTATGCCTTGAAAATTCCGGCCGGATTCTGTTCCCGGCGTCAGTTTAACGCCGGGATGAAATAATTATGATCCACAACCAGAAATAGCTGTTTATGGTTGAGAAAATATTGTGGTATAAAAATTATGTTTTTAACTTGGTGATAGTCATGGAGAAACAAATGAAAATTAAATGCATCGTATTGGCAGGAATATTTTCACTGGTATTTTCTGTTCATGCCAGCGAAACACAGAATAAAAAAAGTGATCCAGTACCTGTCTTTGGGCACGCAACAGCTGTTTCAAAAATGTGTGGTGAACTTCTCGGAGAAACTAATCCAGTTAAGATGAGAGATGGGGCTACTAAGATACTAAACGAGACTCTTAGAAGATTACCTGATGCCGAAGTGTCAGATGAAGGGAAAAATGTAATCGAGGCATTTGTTACTCGATCAAGATCCCCGTCTGACATACCTTCTCGCTGTGAAACCAGTGTTAACGAGAGATACTGGGAAATCGTTCAGTCCAAAAAATGATCTGACGTTGGTTGACTGTAAAAAAACATTTCGCCCGTTAAGATTCTGTCTCTAAAATATATGACTTAATGGGCTATTCAACTCCTTCCTATGTAATATATGAAGTCATTCCCCGATGATTTAATTAACGAAGGTTTAATCCACATGTTCAAAACTGATAAATTGGACAGGCTCAATTTTAATTATTTTACCTCTTCCCGTACTTCAGGTTATTTGGCTGACAATCCAATCTGGTATGATGCTTATAACAAACAAATTCGGAGGGTATAGTGAATGGGTGGCCTGGTCAGCAAAACTAAGGAAGGTGCGAACAAGTTCCTGATATGAGATCATCATATTCATCCGGAGCGCATCCCAGAGGGACATCATGAGCCATCAACTCACCTTCGCCGATAGTGAATTCAGCACTAAGCGCCGTCAGACCCG
>NZ_CAMSEL010000028.1:0-46461 GCF_947057495.1 Citrobacter sp. Marseille-Q5395
AGCCGGTGGTCACGCCACTGCAGGCCCGGCAGATTAATGCACTGATGGCAACCAGTGGTATGTATCAGAACGCAGGTGAATTTGCGTGGCGGGTCGGACTTCCGGCGAAATCCGGCGTCGGCGGTGGAATTGTAGCAATTGTGCCACATGAGATGGCGATTGCAGTCTGGAGTCCGGAACTGGATCCCGCGGGAAATTCACTGGCAGGGATCGCAGTACTGGAACAGTTAACCCAACAACTGGGGCGTTCAGTTTACTGATGATTTCGCTTGATCCTCTTTTTTCCCGACTGGCGAAGTCGACATTTCGTTCACGGTTTCGCCTTGGTGAGAAAGAAAGGCAGTACTGCAGAGATAAAGGTGCGCCGGTTATTGAACAACATGCTGCAGACTTTATTGCTAAACGACTGGCACCGGCATATCCCGTTAATGATGGCAAGCAAACACCGATGCGTGGACACCCGGTGTTTATCGCCCAACATGCCACGGCAACTTGCTGTCGCGGGTGTCTGGCAAAATGGCATGATATTCCCCAGGGACAACCGCTAAGCGCAGAGCAGCAACGTTACGTTGTCACGGTAATTTATCACTGGTTAGTGATCCAGATGAACCAGCCATAGATAACATAATCCTATGATACGACTCCTTGTGTTGTGCAGATGTTAAACGCAGTATGAAGGAGTCTATCTAAGGAGCATAAATGGTTACCTGTAAACCCTGTTTTGTGCTGAGCGCGGATCAGATTCTGAAGAGAATCAATGAGCTTGGCGATATCCTTGAGCTGTGCGTGAATGACGGCGCATCCGTGAGTTTTGTTTACCCCTTTAATCGTGATAAATCGCTGCCTTTCTGGGCGAGCGTTGCGCAAAGCGTTACCCGTGGAGAAAGAATCGTTCTTGTTAGCGAAAATTCGCAGGGAACCCTTGTTGGTACAGTTCAACTCATTATCGATCAACCTGAAAACCAGCCTCATCGTGCCGATGTCGCCAAATTACTGGTACATCCGTCAGCGCGACGTAGCGGTGTTGCCAGGGAATTGATGAATGCGCTTGAGGACTGCGCACGTCAACAACATAAATCGCTGCTGGTACTCGATACAGCTACGGGCAGTGGCGCTGAGTTGTTCTACCACAATTGCGGTTGGCAAAAAGTAGGGGTCATACCTGACTATGCACAAATGCCTGATGGGGCGCTGACCGGGACCACACTTTTCTATAAAACTCTCTAATTTGTCGCCGGGGATTGATCAAAACAGGGTTTCAATGTATTAAAGTTTGCTAACCTATTGGACCAATTCAATCAGGTTGTATGACTAATCAAAAAGGGAACCCATTGTGCAAACACTAAATCGTCGCGATTTTCCCGGTGCTCACTATCCTGAACGTATTATTCAGTTTGGTGAAGGAAACTTCCTGCGCGCCTTTGTTGACTGGCAAGTTGATCTGCTGAATGAGCATACCGATCTGAATTCCGGTGTGGTCATTGTTCGTCCTATCGAAAGTACATTTCCGCCTTCACTGAGCACACAGGATGGTCTCTATACCACAATCATTCGCGGTCTGAATGAAAAAGGAGAGGCCGTTAGCGAGGCGCGTTTAATTCGCTCAGTTAACCGTGAGATCAGCGTCTATAGCGAATACGATGAGTTCCTGAAGCTGGCGCATAATCCTGATATGCGCTTTGTTTTCTCCAACACAACTGAAGCCGGTATTAGTTACCATGCGGGTGACAAATTCGACGATGCACCGGCGGTGAGCTACCCGGCAAAACTGACCCGTCTGCTTTTCGAGCGCTACACCCATTTCGATGGGGCGCTGGATAAAGGCTGGATCATCATTCCTTGTGAGCTGATTGATTACAATGGCGATGCGCTGCGTGAATTGGTGCTGCGTTACGCTCAGGAATGGGAATTGCCCGAAACGTTTGTGCAATGGCTGGATCAGGCAAACGCATTTTGTTCCACGCTGGTGGACCGTATTGTGACAGGTTATCCGCGTGATGAAGTCGCGAATCTTGAAGCGGAGCTGGGTTATCACGATGCCTTCCTTGATACTGCAGAACACTTTTACCTGTTTGTTATTCAGGGGCCGAAGACATTAGCGTCTGAACTGCGTCTGGATAAATATCCGCTAAATGTGCTGATTGTGGATGACATCAAGCCGTATAAAGAGCGTAAAGTCGCAATTCTGAACGGTGCGCACACCGCTCTGGTTCCGGTGGCCTTCCAGGCTGGCCTGGATACAGTGGGTGAAGCGATGAATGATGCCGAGGTGTGCGCTTTCGTCGAAAAAGCTATCTATGAAGAGATTATTCCGGTACTGGATTTGCCACGTGATGAATTGGCTTCGTTCGCCAGTGCAGTAACGGGGCGTTTCTGTAATCCTTACATCAAGCATCAGTTGCTGTCTATTGCGCTGAACGGTATGACCAAATTCCGCACCCGTATTCTACCGCAGTTGCTGGCAGGGCAGCAGGCCAGCGGCAAACTGCCGGCGCGCCTGACGTTCGCTCTGGCGGCGTTGATTGCTTTTTATCGTGGGGAGCGTAACGGTAAGTCTTACCCGGTTCAGGATGATGCACATTGGATTGAGCGTTTTCAGCAGCTGTGGGCTCAGCATCATGACCGACAGATCAGCACCGCAGAGCTGGTAAAATCCGTTCTGGCTGTAAAAGATCACTGGGAACAGGACCTGACGCAGGTTCCCGGGCTGGTGGAACAGGTTTCTGCCGATCTGGATACGATTCTGGTGAAAGGCATGCGTGAAGCCGTAAAACCGCTTTGCTAATTTGCTGATCCAATAACCCGGCCCTGGCCGGGTTTTTCGTACTGCCTGATTAGTTACAACATACGGATGTTTCTCTTAAATCATACAGTCTGTGACGCTTGTGCTGACTGTTTCTTACAGTGGTAGAAGCGCGGAATTAACTGTCGGGATGTGCTTGCAACATTGATCACGATCACGTTTAATGGCGCGGCTTTCACATTTTTCGAAGATAACCATGATCGTTCGACCTCAACAACACTGGCTACGCCTGATTTTTGTCTGGCACGGTTCAGTTTTATCCAAGATTTTTTCACGTCTGCTCCTGAATTTCCTGCTCTCCATCGCCGTTATTATCATGCTGCCGTGGTATACGATGCTGGGTATCAAATTTACGCTGGCGCCATTTAGCATCCTGGGCGTCGCAATTGCTATCTTTTTAGGTTTTCGCAACAACGCCTGCTATTCACGTTACGTTGAAGCCCGGCATTTGTGGGGACAGTTGATGATTGCTTCCCGATCGCTGTTGCGCGAAGTGAAAACTACCTTACCGGACGACGGCGAATTGCGGCAATTCGTTAACTTGCAAATTGCGTTTGCGCACTGTTTGCGTATGACTTTGCGCCGGCAGCCACAGTCGGAACCGCTGGTGAAATACCTCAGTGCGACAGATTTGCAGACCGTGTTTGCTTCGCAGTCCCCGGCAAACCGCATCCTGTTGCTGATGGGGGAATGGTTGGCTGTTCGCAGGCGCAGCGGTCAGCTCTCTGATATATTATTCCATAGTTTAAACAATAGGTTAAATGATATGTCAGCGGTACTGGCGGGGTGCGAACGAATTGCGAATACCCCCGTGCCGTTTGCCTACACGTTGATCCTGCATCGTACTGTTTATCTGTTTTGTATCATGCTGCCATTCGCATTGGTGGTGGATCTGCACTATATGACGCCGTTTATCTCAGTGCTTATTTCCTATACCTTTATCTCTCTCGACACGCTGGCTGAAGAACTCGAAGATCCGTTTGGCACGGAGAATAATGATTTGCCGCTCGATGCTATTTGTAATGCGATAGAAATAGATTTGCTGCAGATGAACGATGAAGCGATTGTTCCAGCTAAGCGCATGCCGGATAAGCATTATCAGCTGACGTAAAAGAGATTTCAGTTAACCTCTTTTTGCCACCATGTCGGTTGCATGTCTGTAAAAGAGTGGAACTCCGGAGCAAGATCCGCATCATTCGGATCGTCAAAACCTCCGACTAATAATGCAATGACGGGGGCGTCATCGATGGCGCCCACTGAACTTCCACACTGCTGACAAAAAGCTCTGCTGGACGTATCCGAAGAACGCCACGTCGTTGGCTTACCGGATTTGCCTGTCCATTCCACATTCCCGGCATTAAACTCAATCCATACTACTGTGGGCGTACCCGTATGCTTGCGGCAAATGTCACAGGAGCAGGTATGTGAATTATTGGGGTTGGTGGCAGTAAAACGAATTGAACCGCACAGACAACCGCCAGTGTAGATTTTTGACATGACAACTCTCGCCAGTTAAACGTTTTCAGACACTAGCAGATGAAAGGCTTTACCACTAGATTCTGATCTTAAAAAGGCGAAGGCGCGCATAATCAATAATGAGATCTGGCCTTCTCTGTATTAGCCTCTGTAATAAAGAGGCCAATATCGAATTCAATGAGGTTAAAAATCGCGTCGGGCAACAATAAACAGGCGTGGAAATGCCAGCAGGATATTACCGTTTTCCTGAAGTGGATACTGTTCCTGTAGAAGTTCATGGTAGCGCGCCAGATAATTACGCTGTTCACTTTCACTCAGCTCCTGCAACCATGGGCGTAGCCCCGTCGAGCTGACCCAATCAATAATCGACTGATGTGACTCCATAATGTGGTAATAGGTTGTGCGCCAGATATCCACGTCGCATCCCGCTTCAGTCAAAATGTCATAATAGGCATGCACACCGGGGAGCGGCGTGCGTCCCCGATCGGGATAACCCTGCTCATAGGCCACTTCACGCATCAGGACATGTGTCGGTTCCTGCCAGTTATCTGGCATTTGCACGGCAAGTACTCCGTTGTAGTTCAACAGGGATACCAGTTGTGGGAACAATTCATAGTGGTCAGGAACCCACTGCAGGGAAGCATTCGCGTAAAGCAGATCAAATGACTGTTCCGGCCGAAACTTGCTGATATTGGCTTCAACAAAGTGGCAGTCTGGCAGCGCTTTACGCGCTTCATTAAGCATGTTAGGTGATGAATCCACCCCGATGATTCTGGCCGATGGCCAGCGCTGATGCAGCAACGTCGTGCTGTTTCCCGGACCACAGCCCAGATCGACGACTGTACGTGCATTTTCTAACGCCACTCTGCTCAGTAATTCTGCCGCAGGTCTTGTACGTTCGCTGGCGTATTGCAGATAGAGCGAGGGGTTCCAGTCGGCCATGTTTGATTCTCCTGTATGGGATGGAGTCGGTCTGAATCCAGAGCAGGCTGCTGCTCTTTAAGATTACGACATATGGCCGATCATTACGTGTATTAACCGCAAATTTCTCGTAGAGCATCAATTATTCTTGTGCTAATGGATATATTAATAATATTCAAGCAATTGCCGTCCAGATTCGTCTTCTTCAAGATATTCAAAGGAGAGAAGACGAATTTTGGTATGGTTATAAAACCATTCATTCTCGTTTCGTTGAATAATGTCCCCAGTTTTGAAACATATGCCGGATGCTGCCCGCACGATTGCATATTTCCCATTATTAAACATAACTCTGTGGATACAAAAGGGTTGGCTGGCTTCTCCTAACAGTCGGTTGGCAATGATATCACCTTCAATAAAAACAGCTTTTCTGGTTTTCATGAGCTTTACCTTTAACTTTCAAGATTGGAATGCCTGTTAACCACCAATGCACCAGCATTCTGACGGGCGAAATAGCAGCCCGCAGGCAGGGCACTCCAGAACAGCATCCTTGCGCATTTTCCCGGCTTTTTGATCTGCTATGTGGGCACATACCGGACAGGTTACGTGTACGGGTCTTTCTTTGAATTGTCTGAGTCCATCTGTGTAAGACATAAATTAATACTCTGTAGAATGTATTATTAATTATACGCCTTTGTTTAATAATATTTGATTTATGTTGTGTATATTTAATCCAGTGCTTGAGTTTCTTCTGACAATGCAATGCAAGCAAAAAAAGAAGAGAGGATAAATCGCGATGCAGACCGCGTTTGATGTTCTCAGAGATAGTCAGCGCATTAACGGCGGACGTTAATGCGCATATTTAACGAGCTTCAGTTTTGAAGAATATCAACAGTATGAGATTGTCCATCATCCCACAGCGAGATTCTGTCATCAGGTAGAAGAACGCCATCCAGTATGACCTGGTATTCGCTATCACTGCGCGAAACGGTGATGTAATACTCACTGTTGCCATGCTGGTAGGTCATGCTTAAAGATGTCCAGCCATCCGGCAATTGAGAATGAATGGTCAAAACCGTACCGGAACGTTTTATCCCCAGCAGTTCCTCTGTTAGCAGGCGGTATGCCCAACCTGCAGAACCGGTATACCAACTCCATCCCGCACGCCCGGTATGGGGCGCGATGCTGTAAACATCCGCACTCATGACATACGGTTCGGCTTTATAGATTTCTACTCCGTTTGCACTCAACGTGTGGTTTATTGGATTTATCATTGACCACAACTGCCACGCACGCGATGTATTGCCCATTCGGGCAAATGCCATCACTGCCCAGATGGCACCATGTGTATACTGTCCACCGTTTTCTCGCACGCCTGGCAGATAACCCTGAATGTAACCCGGATTAGGCCCGTGACCATCGAAAGGGGGGGTTAACAGTTTAATCAACCCGGCATCGTTATCGACCAGGTGCTTATCCAGTGCCAGCATGGCCCGCGCACTATGGTCCGGGCTGGCTGCCCCGGACAATACGGACCAGCTTTGCGCAATCGCATCAATCCGGCAATCCTGAGAGGCTTTCGATCCCAGCGGAGTCCCATCGTCAAAATATCCTCGCCGGTACCATTCGCCATCCCAGGCTGAGGACTCGAGATTTTTTTGCAGGAGCAGGGCCTGCGAACGGCACATCGACGCGACAGTGGTATCCTGACGTTGTTCCGCCACTTCTGCGAAGCGCTGCAAAATATCGTACAGGAAGAATCCAAGCCAGACGCTTTCACCTTTACCTTCAATGCCGACCCGGTTCATCCCGTCATTCCAGTCCCCGGCCCCGATCAGCGGCAGGCCATGCGGCCCAAACTGTAGCCCATGCTGAATGGCTTTTACGCAGTGTAACCACAGCGTTTCTTTTGTGTCACTGATGACAGGGGTATCGTAGACAGACTCTTCCCGGGGAGGGATCGGGCGGCCTTCCAGATACGGGATTGCCAGTTCCAGCACATTCATATCTCCCGTCGCTTCTACATAGTGGCAAACAGCGAGCGGGAGCCAGAGATAGTCATCCGAACAATGTGTACGCACGCCATTGCCGTGAGGTGGATGCCACCAGTGTTGCACATCTCCCTCAGCAAACTGCCTTGAGGCACAAAGCACAATTTGTTCGCGCAGACGTTCTGGTTCAGCATGGCTCAGAGCCAGCGTATCCTGCAACTGGTCGCGAAAACCAAATGCGCCGCCGGACTGATAATAACCACTACGCGCCATCAGACGACAGGCGATTGTCTGGTATAGCAGCCAGCCATTTACCAGCAAGTTAACGGTGGTATCAGGTGTGTGAACCTCGATTTTGTCCAGCACGCTGTGCCAGTAACTGTGTACCTTGTTCAACTCCTGGCGGGCGACTTCTTCATCCAAATAACGGGCGATTGTCACCTGGGCCTGAGCCTGGGTTTCCTCTGCGCCAAGAACAAAAATAAAGGTTCGCTGGTCACCATCAATTAATGTGGTCGCAGACTGTACCGCGCCACATGGATCCAGCCCGGCACCTGTTTTTCCTGAGAGCCTGCGTAATTTTATGGCTGCCGGGTAATGCAGGGAACCATTGCGGCCAATAAACTCACGGCGATCGCCTGTCAGTGAACAATGAGGGCCGCTGACGGCGAAAAAGGCGGTACGTTCATTACCGTTGGCACCGTAAAAATTATTGGCCATCACGCCGCAGCCATCCGGGATATTCGCAGAATGCGTCACAATATGCAGGGCCGATCGGGTTCGCGATTCCCCCAAAGCCCATTCCACATAGCCGGTAACGGACAGTTTACGCGTGCGCCCCGAATTGTTGCTGAGCGTCAGGATCGCCAGTTTGACGGGCTCCAGTTCAGCGACAAGTATCGTCAACTCACTGTCTATACCACTTTCACGATGAGAAAATACGCTGTAGCCGAAGCCGTGACGGGTCAAATAATCACCCTGACCGCGTAGCGGTAACGTGGTCGGTGACCAGCAGGCACCGCTTTCTTCATCGCGCAGATAAAATGCTTCACCGCTGCGGTCGCTGACCGGATCGTTTTCCCACGGTGTTAACCGGTATTCATGCGCATTCTCATACCAGCTGTAGGCTTGTCCGGCTTCCGAGATTACGCTACCAAAACGGGCGTTTGCCAGTACGTTGGACCAGGGGGCTGGAGGGGGCGCATTTTCCCTGAGTACAATCTGATACTCACGACCGTCCTGAGAAAACCCGCCGTAACCGTTGAAGTGGCGTAACTGACTGGTATCCGGTGTCCAGTCACTGTGTTGATTGTTCCGAACCGTAGTGTGGGGAATCAGTGGCCTGGCCAGAATTTTGGTTGTATGGATCCGCTGGTTGAGCTGTTCATTAATTCCACCCGCGCGGTCATCAAGGTACAAACAGGCCACACTCATTAAAAGCTGTTTATCCTCGGCGCTCAGATGTTCACCATTACGCACAAAAATCCCGCCGGATTTATCTACCAGATTTGCTTCTGACCCGGCATAAATTAAATCCATGATCTTATTTTGCAGGGTCTGTTGGTAGCCTCCTGGGCTGTTATTCATAATAACCAAATCCACTTCCAGACCTTTCAGCCGCCAGTAGCGATGCGCCTGAATAAGCGTGGTCACCGCGTCGATACTCTCTTCGCTGACGATACTGAGCAGGACAATCGGCAGGTCGCCGGAAATCGCCCAACCCCACAGGCCAGACTGACCCCGACGGTTACGGCTGATTACCTGGCTGTCGGCGCGTAATTCCTGGCAGGGGTAAAGCACCGCACTGGCGAGGCGATTAAATAGCGAAGCATCATCTTCACTGGCGTTCATCTGGCGTAATACCACCAGGCTGTGAGACCAGGCGACTTCGAAGACGCGATCAGCGATGGGGCGATCGCGATATTTTTCCAGCAGGGCCAGGCTTTGCTGACGACTTGCGCTGATGCCATAGACGATATCAACCGTCACTGGTTGTCCAGGTTGTAACGTAATTGTATGGCGTATTGCCAGAATGGGATCCAGCACTGACCCAGAGGTATTACTGAGTGGTCCATTTAAGCCAGTGGCAAACGCATTGGCCGGATTTCTGCCGCGCCCAAGAAATTTCGCTCTGTCGGTTTCAAACGAAGCGCCTTTATGGTTATCACCACGCACGACCATCATGTGAAACAGGCAGGGACTCTGTTCGTCCGGCGAGCGCGGACGCCTGTGACAAAGGATGGCGTCACGGTCATTATCAAGCTCGGTCTGGATAAATAAATTACTGAATGCAGGATGCGCCAGATCGCTTGCTTCAGGTGCCAGTACCACTTCGGCATAAGTGGTTAGTTCGAAGGTTCTTGGCTGGCGACCACGATGTACCAGTGTCAGTCGGCGAAGCTCAATATCATCCTCCGGAGAGACCACAACCTGTGTTCTGACACTCACTGTGCCGAAATTGCGTCTGAATTCTGCGCCGGCATCGGTAAAAATAACTTCATCACGGCTATCACCATTACTGACAGTTGGCTGCCAGGTATTGCTCCATACTTCTTCGGTCTGCGGATCGCGGATATAGCAAAATGCCCCCCAGTTATCCCGGGTGCTATCGCTGCGCCAGCGGGTGAGGGCAATATCGTTCCAGCGACTGTACCCTCCGCCGCCAGCGGTTAACATCAGATGGTAATGGCTGTTAGACAACAGCTGGACCTCGGGTACCGGACTGTCCACGTCGGTGAAAACACGCGGTTCATAGCGAACCGGTTTAACTCTTCCTTCATGAGATTCAAAATGACGGCGCGGGCTATAGAGATCGACTGCATCCGGTACGCGCTCCTGTAACAGCAGGCTTGCTGACTGGAAAGCGGTACTCGACATGAACCGGTCTGCCATTGGAGCATTAAGCAACACGTGGGCCAGTGCCTGGAATGCCATTCCCTGATGGTGCGCCATCCAGGACTGCACGATGGCATACAGTTGTCCGGTGGCGAGGCGTGATGGCGTATAGTCCAACGCTTCATAGAAACCGTATTCGCCGCGCGCACCGTTTTTTTCCAGTTCGAGCAGATTCTCACAGGCTTTCTGTGGCGCAATCATCAGAGCCAGTAATGTGGCATAGGGGGCAACGACCATATCGTCAGCCAGCCCGCGTCTCAGACCCAGGCCAGGTACGCCAAACGCCTGATACTGATAATTATGCTGAACATCAAAAGCATGATAACCCGACTCTGACACGCCCCATGGCACACCGCGCTCTTTACCCCAGTCTATCTGGCGCTTAACCGCAGACTGGCTCATCTCATCAAGCAGACAGCCGGGCCAGGCAGGCATAACCAGATTCGGCATAAGATATTCAAACATCGAGCCGCTCCATGACATCAATGCGGTTTCATTGTCGATGGTAGTAAACAGTCGTCCCAGGGCGTACCAGCTCTTGAGCGGCAGTTGGTTAGTCGCAATGGCGAGAAAACTGGTCAGACGGATTTCAGAGGGCAGGAGGTCATAGTGACTTTTATCCAGCGTATTGGTATCGCCGTTGTAGCCGACGCTGAGCAGATTGGTTGTTTCACTATAAAGAAAGGTGAAATCCATTTGCGCATGGTCGTTCAGTCGTTGCTCTAGTTCAGTGATAATGTCCAGTCTCATGCGTGCCAGGGTGATAGCCGAAGCAGAAGGCGTGCCTTCCCCGGTATGCTTCGCACGGGCAATCCAGCTCAGTGTCGGCAGCGTAGTGGTGTCATACGATGGCGGTAACCAGCCGAGCAAATGTGACCATTCATGACATACCTGAACCAGTTGATGCTCCAGATGCTCTGCCCAGCGCACCACAAGATGACTCTCTTGCTGGCACTGAGCTGTCAGATGATTACACTGGGCGCGCATTTTTTTAAGTTCACTGAACAACTGTACCGGAGGCAATGACATCGCGCTGAGGCAATGTTTGCGCAGCAGTCGCATACCGGTTGGCGTATTCTGTCCCCAGTGCTTCTCCAGAATAGCCATTGTGTCGTTCAACCCGGTCAGTATCTGCTCGCAGTTTAAAACCGGCTGATGACGCATAGCGGTCAGACCTTCGCGCAGAGTCAGTAAATGGCCTGCCATATTGCCGCTGTCAACGCTGGAGATATAACGTGGGCTAAGAGGCGCCAGCGTTCGGGTGTCATACCAGTTGTACAAATGACCGCGGAAGTGCTCCATTTTATCCAGCGTATCGAGAGTGAGCGTCACACGTTGCAAGACTTCGCCACCAGGCAGATAACCAAAATCCCAGGCCGTCAGGTTGGCCAGCAGAGAAAGGCCAATGTTAGTGGGAGAAGTGCGATGCGCGATTGTAGGTTGCGGTATTTCCTGGTAATTATCAGGTGGAAGCCAGTTCTCCTGCTCTGTAGCAAACGTTTCAAAAAAGGCCCATATTTCGCGGCTCGTCTGGCGTAACAACTGTTTTTGTTCCTGATTCGGTGAGAATGTTTTACGTACAGGCTGTCGGCTTAACCAGCTTAACAGCAGGGGAGTCAGACACCACGCTACGCTGACGGGTAGCGCAACGGTCAGAAGCAGTGGAGCAAAATGTGCCGTCAGAGCTGCAAAGGTCACACCGCTTGCCACATTCATCCACATCGCCCGATAAAAACGAAAAACTGAGATATGGGATTGCTGATTATCCGGGCTGTGGCTGGTCCACTGGTTGAGATTTTGGTGACTGATACCGAGGCGCCAGAGCGTCACGCCAATCGCGTACAGCGAATATCCGGCTTCATGCGGTAATAACAAAAGGTTCAACCCGATGCTGGAAAGGCGCTTTAGTGCTCCGGCCGCGACCAGCAAGAGATGTTGTCTTAACGGACGGCGAAGAGGTTTATGCAGCAGATCGTAAGTGATGCTCAACATTGCAGGCAGCAGCCATACCAGTGCCAGCACGCCAAGCCAGTAAAACGGATTGGGTACCAAAAGCACGGAGGAAAACAGCAGCGCCAGCATAGAGGGGGCTACCAGGCTGCGACGCAAATTATCGAATAGTTTCCAGTATGATAGTGCGGATAACGGGTTTTTTCCCCGGCTTCCATCCGCCTTTCTGACGCGAAGTTTTAGCCAGTTCAGCAGTTGCCAGTCGCCACGGATCCAGCGGGTGCGGCGTGCAACGTCCGACAGATAGTTGTTCGGATACTGCTCATAGAGCAAAACCTCACTCAGTAGTCCGGAACGGGCATAGCATCCTTCCAGTAAATCATGGCTGAGGACCAGATTTTCCGGGCAGGTGTTGGTTGTGGCCTGGACAAAGGTATCGACATCATAAATGCCCTTGCCGACGAACGATCCTTCTCCAAAGAGATCCTGATAGATATCTGAAGACATCATTGAATAGGGGTTATTACCCGGAACGCTGCTGCGCATGGCGGCATAGCGTCCCTGGCCATTTCGTGGCATCTCTTCCGCCAGTCCGGGTTGTAAAATTCCGTATCCCTTAACGACTCTTTGACGCTGCGGATCATACTCTGGTCGATTCAGCGGGTGCGCCATCGTCGCGATCAGCTTATGTGCAGTATCGCGTGGCAGAACGGTATCGCTGTCCAGGGTGATGACATATTTAATGTGCCGTGGTAACAAATGCGCGGGCATGTCTGCCACGCTGGAAAATTGTGTTGTGGGATGGCGTAACCAGGAGTTCAGTGATGCCAGTTTGCCGCGCTTACGTTCATAACCCATCCACACACCTTGAGTGGGATTCCATTCAGGTTTTCGGTGCAGCAAATAAAAGCGCGGACGGCTGGCAGGATAGCGCTGGTTTAGCTCCTGCGTCTCTGCGATTGCCAGGTTTAACAGGTCGCTGTTACCTTCAGTATTTTCAAGTGTGGAGTCTGCAAAATCGGTAAGAAGGGCAAAGCAGAGGTTTTTATCCTGATTGCCGAGCCAGCACACTTCAAGACTGGTGAGCAGTTTGCTGATACTTTCATGGCGGGTCAGCATACAGGGAATAGCCACCATTGTGGCGCAATCATCGGGGATCCCGGTTGAAAAATCCATCCGTGGCAGCGGGCGAGGGATTCGAAAACGTGTCGTCGCCTCGCTCAGCAGATCGCTCACTAACTGGCTGACAGCCACAATTAACGGCAATGCCATAGCGATTAGCAACCATCCCATTCCCTGCAGCGCCGTATCGTGCAATATAGCGGCTGTTGTTGCCGTGGTCAGCAGGCTCAGGCTACCCAGCCAGGACAGCAGGGGGATTTTATTGAAACTGTGCCGCAGGCGTATGAGTCCAGGTGTGTCAGCCGACAGTTGAATTTCCAGTTTCTGGCGTCCTTCACCTGCCAGATAATAGCCAATATGATGACCGGGCGTTTCGGGCTCCGCTTCCTGAGAAAGCAAGAGCACACGGTTGGCCACTTCCAACTCACTGAAGTGACTGTCTCGCGCCAGAATTTCAATAACATGGCGGTAATGATCCCGTGTATCAAAGTGCATTCTGGAATAAATGGCAGCAGGGTCAAGACGTAAGGTCTGTTCAACCACGCTTATCGTCTCGACAAAATCTGCCCAGTTAGTTTCGCTCAGTAATCGTAAACCGGTGATGCTGTTACTGACAGAAAGCTGACTGGCAGCAAGCTGTTGATTGAAGCTATGAATTAGCTCATCGGTAGTGACACCCTGTTCAGCCAGGCGCTGCTCAACCCAGGTCAAAGGTAACGCCAGTGCATTACCATGTCCCTGCAGACGACGGACCAGTTCTGCGACAAATGCACTACTCAACGGTGGGCGTGAGCGCGCCATATCGGCAATCACCAGGATTAAATCTGCAGGGGCGTTCTCCGCACACTCGAAAATTCGTGTTATCCAGCTATCTGCCAGGCTACGTTCTTGCTGCGCCTTAACGACTTCCATACTGACGCGACGCAGGTTTTCAATCAGGGCCAGTCGCAACATACCCGGTAAAGCCCAGACTTCCCCTAATGTTAGCGGTGTCACCTGTTGGTAGGCTGAGATATAGCTGGTCATGCTGGCGGTATCCCAGCGTCCGTCGCCATGCGCAATCGCCTCTGACGCTACATCGTATATGCGCGGGCAATTATGGGGAGATGTCAGAGAAGGAAGGCCTTTGCCGAAGCTTTTCGGCAAGTGCTGGCGAACGATACGGATTTGTTCCTCAATCAGATAGTAGTTGTCCAGTAACCACTCTCCGGCGGGCATAATGCTGTTTTTTTTCCCTGCATTCAGCTCATAGCAGTTTTGCGTGATCACGGCTTCATTATCACCAAGACGTTTGAGCAAATAGTAAGGCAGCTTGTCCGGTGATAATTTATGTGTGCGTGCAAGCTTTTGACCGTATCGTTCCATCTGAGGCGTCGAAAACAGCTCTGAACGCAGGTTATTATTATTGTCAGCGGTAGGATCGTTAGCCGGAAACGAAACATGTCCGGAGGTATTCGTCAGGATTCGGGAGCGGCTAAACCACGCCCTGGGGTTCATTTTCATAGCGTTGCTCTGATGCGACATAGCGCGCAAGAGCAGTTGTGAAATCAGTTCAGAAACGTTCTCTCAGGATGGGCGTAAGGCATCAGGGATTTAACAGCTGCTGGTGTATGTCTAAGTATAGAACATCGGGTTTGTGTTACCCGGTATCTGGAACTAGCGTTTGGGGACAAACAGAGCTTTACATCCAGGACAAAGCATTGCCTGTTTTAGACGGATTTTGGAGACAGGCTGAGATGATTTTAAGCCGCAAACAGGGCAGGTGATAGTGGTTGTCGATGCACCACTGAAGAACTTCATTGCGTAATCGATAAAGGACATGATGATTAACCTCTCAATGAATGTGTGTCACTCTACCACATCCGATTAAAATTTAATCTGTTTATTTCCCCATATGCACGTCATCATGCGTCATCATGCGTCATCATGGTTCGACAATACCTCCAGTTTTTCATCCATAAAAACGTCCATACGTTGTGAGCGTAGCGTTGCGGTTAGAAACACAGTAGATGCGGGTTCATATCAATTCCAGATCAATGCAATCCAGTTACAAAAGCTATTCGTGGCGCATCAGCAAAAAAACACCTTGTTAATGGCCTACACCCTCATAAAGGATTATTGACCTTTTTGGGGGTGAAAATTCTTAATTTTGTTTCATTGTGCTGTTGGTTTTTTTGTCTGCTGGTGTGATTTGATGGAGATTGCTATTCTGAATAAAAATCATTCAAAAATATTTGTCAATAAATACCACAGGTCTTGGTTAAAACTGACTTTTTTTGAAAATCTTTGAGTAAGTTCACAATGAAATTAACGCAAAAATATGCAACTGTCATGAGAGAGGAATCTCATATATAACAAAGGCTTTTTCTAGGGGTGTAAAAAACAACCTTTCGATTTTTTATAAAGATTGCACAATATTCTCTATTTTGTTAACGCTGTATTAACATTGTGGGTGTAGTTAGGGATCACAGTTTTTGTTATGCTCCAAATTAATTGATTTTATTGGCGAAGCTCCTATTTCACAGTTTCTTGATTAATCAATCCGTTATGGAAAAAGAAAATTCATTCCTTAATTGATTCGTAGTAAAAACGAATTCTGGAGGAGAGTCGATAAATAAGGAGGCTTATGTGTGGGCTTTTGTACCCTTAAGGCACAACATATTTTATTTTTTATTTGCAGGCATGATCGTATGTGGTACTGCGAGAGCCTATAACGGTACACCGAACACAGCCCGAGTTGCGTATGTGACACTGAAGGAAAGTATTCTTTTCGCTTTTGACCGTGACCCATCAATAAGTCAGCAGGCCGCTCAAATGGGAATTGGTCAGGCGCAAATTGACGAAGCACGAAGTGGTTGGATGCCGCAAATATCACTTAATGGCAATACAGGGCATAGCCAGACAACAGACTCAAACGGCTCACTACAAAACTCAGCAACATGGGGGCTAAGTCTGACACAGCTTGTCTATGATTTTGGCAAAACGAACAGCGCAATCAGTCAGTCTGAAGCACAACGAGATAGTTACCGGTACCAGCTTATGGCCACATTATCTAGTGTCGCTGAGAAAACGTCTCTCAGTTACGTTGAGGTCAGACGCTATACCGAATTGACACAAGCAGCGAAAGAAAATATTACTGCGCTTAAAAATGTTCAGCACATGGCACGATTGCGCGCAGATGCTGGTCTGAGTTCTACGTCTGATGAGCTTCAGACGCAAGCGCGTGTCGCGGGAATGCAGGCAACGTTTGAACAATACAATGCAGCGCTGAGTAGCGCGCGGGCAAGACTTGCTGTGTTAAGCGGTATTGATGCAGAGCAGTTGCAACCAGTACCTGATGAATTAGTCGTTCAAGAGGATTCTCTTGATAATATTGATTATTCATTAATTCCATCTGTACTCGCCGCAAGGACAATGGAAAGGTCTGCTCAGTATGCCGTTGAAAAAGCAAAATCACAGCACTGGCCGACTCTAAGCCTTAAAGGTGGGCGTACGCGTTATGAATCGGATAACCGAAGCTATTGGGACGATCATATTCAGCTAAATATTGATGCCCCTATTTATCAGGGTGGCTCGGTTTCAGCGAGAGTTCTCCAGGCTGGAGGGGCACGAAAAATGGCAATGTCGCAAGTCGATCAAGCGCGATTTGATGTACTACAAAAAGCGTCAGTTGCTATGGCGGACTGGTCCGGAGCACACGGCAGAATAAATGCCGGGAATATACAATTGCAGAGCGCTCTGCGTGCTCGCGAGGTTTATAAAAATGAATATACTCTTAGCAAAAGAAGTATTAATGACTTACTAAGTGTTGAACAAGATGTCTGGCAAGCAACGCTATCAAAAATAACGGCTGAATATGATAGTTGGAGTGCCGCAATTAATTATGCTACAGCCCTGGATAATTTATTACCTGCTATAGGTGTTGAAAAAAATGCTGCGGCGAAATTACCTGATCTAAGTTATTAACGAAAATAAAACGCTGTAAAATTGCTTAAAAAAACTGAAGACAATGGGAGTCATTCCCAGAGATTGCTACATCTGAATATTGGCAATGAGTAAAAGATGGTGGCGCCTGCAAGGAGAAAAAATATGAGTTCAGTAAAAATTGTTGATGTCATTATCCGAAAGACGGCTGAAAAAACAGTTCTGACAGGTGAAGGGAACCTCTCTGTTTCTGTCTCTGCACCCTGCGTTATCGAGGTCCATGGTTCTGCACAGGATGTGGCACGCTACGTGCGACAGGGTAAGGATCTCTTGCTTTACATGAAAGATGGTAGCGTGATCCGCTGCAACAATTATTTCATGGACGATCCTGAAGGTAAAAACCATTCAGAGTTGGTCTTTAACGATGAGGATCAACTTACCCATATATCGTTTGCTGAGACCGGAGAAGCGTCTGGGCTTGCGACCACTGAACTGACTTCTCATGCGACAACAATATCCAGTATCGAACCTTTTCTCGAGCAAGGTAGTGTCCTGAGCGATGCGCCGTGGGGCTGGATTGCGGGTGCAGCATTAGGCGGCGGCGCGATTGGCGCATTGCTGGCACATGGTGGTGATGGCAAAACCAAAATCATTGATAACACCAAAGAAGTTGAGAGCGCAACTCCGACCTTTTTGGTAACGGACAAAGTGGGTGACAAGCAGGGTGTGCTGAGTGCAAAAGAGGTCACTGATGATAATACCCCAACCTTCAGCGGTACCGGACAACCTGGTGCGACCATTCAGATCAAAGATAGCAGCGGCAGCACCATTGCCAGCGCCATGGTCGGTAAAGACGGGGCCTGGACGGTAAAACTTCCGACGCAGACGGACGGAGAACACACCTGGTCCGTCGTGCAGATCGACGGCAGTAAAACCACGGCTGCAGGCAGCATTACCGTGATCGTCTCAACGGCAGACGCGACCGTTACGCTCGCCACCACCGCAGACGATAATGTGATTAACGCCAGCGAGCAGTCCGCTGGCTTTACCCTCTCCGGTGCGAGCAAAAATCTCGTGCAGGGAACGGTGCTCACCGTCACGCTGAACGATAAAACCTATACTGCAGAAGTGGGCGAAAACGGCGCATGGAGCGTGAAGGTGCCCGCTGCAGACGCACAGGCGCTGGGTGACGGTACCTGGACGGTCAACGTCAGCGGCAAAGATGTGGCGGGTAATACCGTAAGCGGTAGCCAGACGATTGGCGTGGATACCGTGGCACCGACATTATCGATCGATGCGATTTCCCAGGACAACATCGTCAATGCTGCAGAGCACAACCTGACCCTGACCCTGACCGGTAAAACGAACACGGAAGCGGGCCTGATTTTAACCGTGACGCTGAACGGCAAAAACCACACGGCCACGGTAGGCAGTGACGGCACCTGGTCCGTTACGCTTCCTGCCAGCGAAGTACAAGAGCTGGCTGACGGCAACCATTCGTTGACCGTGAACGTCAGTGACAAGGCGGGTAACGGCTCTTCAACCACCGTCGATTTCACCGTTGATACCGCAGCACCCGTAGTCACGATCGATACCGTAGCGGGTGACGATACTCTCAATACCAGCGAGCAGGGCCAGGCGCAAATTATCTCCGGCAAGGCGAGCGGCGCGGCAGCGGGCGACGTGGTTACGGTTACCCTTGGTGGCCAGAGTTTTACCGGTGTGGTACAGGCCGATGGCAGCTGGAGCGTTGGTGTGCCTGCCTCCGTCATCGGCGCAATGGGTGAGGGGCGCCACAGCATTTCTGTCTCTGTTACCGATGCCTCGGGCAATACCGGCAATGCGACGCACGGCGTGACGCTGAGCGGCAATCCGCCAGAATTCACCATTGATGTCATCAGCCAGGACAATGTTCTGAATGCACAGGAGGCAATGCAGCCGCTGAGCCTGAGCGGAACCAGCAATCTGCCAAACGGCGGCGCCATCACCGTGACGCTGAACAACGTCAACTATCAGGCCACCGTTGAAAACGGCATCTGGAGTGTCCTGGTGCCGGTTTCCGACGTGCTGAATCTGGCAAATACCCTCTACACCGTCAGTGTGAGCGGCACGGACAGCGTGGGTAATAGCGGTTCTGCAGACGCTAATCTGCTGGTCGATACGGTGCTACCACAGGTGATTATCAATACCTTTGCGGGCGACAACCTTGTCAACAACGCCGAAGTGGCTGTGGATCAAACCCTAAGTGGGCGCGTCACCGACGCGGCGGCGGGCGATACTGTTTCCATCTCTGTTGGCGGCAAGAGTTATACCGCCACGGTGGGTAATAATCTGACCTGGAGCGTGACGATCCCGTCAGCGGATCTCAAGGCGTTTGGCGACGGCGATTTGACCTTCAGCGCTTCGGTCACTAATGCGCACGGCAACACCGGCAGCGGCGAACGTGATATCAACGTCAACGCCGAGCTGCCTGGTCTGCGCGTGAACATGATTTCTGGCGATGATGTGATCAACGCCATCGAACAGCAGCAGGATCTGACCGTCATCGGTTCCAGTAGCCATCTGGCCGCAGGCACGCAGATTACCGTCACCATCAACAACGTTGACTACACCGCCGTGGTGAACGCCAGCGGTAGCTGGCAAATTGGTGTTCCTGCGTCCGACCTTCAGGCATGGACGGCAGGGGATATTACGGTCAACGTCAGCGCGCAGGACACGTGGGGCAATACCGTTTCTGCTGAGCACCCTATCGAACTGGATCTGAACGCCGTAGCGGTCACCATTGATACCATTAGCAGCGATGACATGCTGAACACGGCCGAAAAAAGGGCTGAGGTCACGCTGTCAGGTCAGACGCAGGGCGTGGAAGCCGGTCAGACCGTGGTGGTTAAATTTGCCGACCAAATCTTTACCGCGCAGGTGCAGCAGGATGGTTCCTGGAGCCTGACCGTTCCAGCGAGTGCAATGGAACCCCTGATCGACGGACGTGCGCAGGTGAGCGTCAGTGTCACCAATGTGAACGGCAATAGCGCAGAAGCCTCGCGCATCGTCACCGTCGATACGTTGCCACCTACTATCACGTTGGACAACCTGACGTCCGATAACATCATCAATGCGGCGGAAGCGCAGCAGGATCTGGTGGTCAGCGGCACCAGTAATGCCCAGGCGGGGCAGACTGTCACCGTGACGCTGAACGGTAAATCTTACCAGACCACAGTCCAGACGGGCGGAACCTGGACCCTCAACGTACCGGCTGCCGACGTAGGCGCGCTGGTAGATGGCACTGTGACGGTAAGGGCTACTGTGGACGACGTGGCGGGCAACAGCAGTAGCGCAGATCGCGTGGGGCTGGTGGATGCCACCGTACCGCAGGTGACGATCAACGATTTTGTCACCGATACCAATACCGTGAACCAAATCGCCCATTCTCAGGCGCAGATCCTCAGCGGCTCCGTCACCGGCGCGGCAGTGGGTGATTTGGTCACCATCACCATCAATAACGTCGACTACACGACTGTGGTAGACGCTGTGGGCAACTGGAATCTCGGCCTGCCAGCGTCTGTTGTTCAGGGGCTGGCCGATGGTACCATGACGATTAACGTCTCCGTAACTGACCAGTCCGGCAACACTGGCAGCAATTCGCTGGACGTTGTCGTTAACACCGTGACGCCGCAAATCGGCATCAATATCCTGGCGGCGGATGATGTGATCAATGCCACAGAGAAGGGCGAAGATCTGCTGCTCTCGGGTACCAGCAACCAGCCGGAAGGCACCCCCCTCACTGTTAATCTCAACGGCATCAACTATACCGCCATCACAGACGCTAGCGGTAACTGGATCGTTAGCGTACCTGCATCTGCGGTGAGCGCGCTGGGCGAAGTGAACTACACCGTGACTGCCAGCGTCACCGACAGCGTCGGCAACAGTGCCTCTACCACCCACAACGTGCTGGTGGACAGCTCGCTGCCGGTAGTGACCATCAACACCCTCGCGGGCGATAACATCGTTAACGCCTCGGAAGTGACGGCAGGGCAAACCCTGACTGGTAAGGTGAGCAATGCGGCGGCGGGCGATACCGTTACGATTATCCTCGGCGGCCAGACGTACACCGTTACCGTGCAGGACGATCTCACTTGGAGCATGCTGTTAACCGAGAGCCAGTTAAGCGCGCTCGGTAACGGCGAGCTGACCGTATCGGCAAGCGTAACCAACGCACACGGCAATACCGGTTCTTCTTCCCTGGACTTCACCATTGACGCCCAGCTGCCGGGTCTGCGTATTGATACCGTCGCCGGTGATGACGTGATCAACGTGATTGAACACGCGCAGAATCTGATTGTGTCCGGTACTAGCACCGATTTGGCGGCGGGCTGCACCGTCACCGTGACCATCAACAGTAAAGTTTATTCGGCAACGGTACTGGCAGATGGCTCCTGGCAGGCGGCGGTTCCGGCGGCGGACGTGTCCCAGTGGGCGGACGGTTCGCTCACCATCAGCGCCAGTGCGCAAGATATCTCCGGCAACCCGGTGAGCATCGGCACCGTTGTGGATGTGGATCTTGCACCGGTAGCCATCAGCATCAACAGCGTGACCGATGACAACGTGCTGAATGCCGCAGAAAAAGGTCAGGATCTGGTGTTAAGCGGCACCTCATCGAACGTCGAAGCGGGCCAGAAAGTGACGGTCATTTTCGGCGGCAAGAGCTACACCACAACTGTCGACGTCGATGGTAACTGGAGCTATACCGTTCCAGCGGCTAATTTAAATAGCCTGAAAGATGGCGACGCCAGCGTGCAGGTCAGCGTGACCAACGTGAATGGCAATTCGGCCTCTTCCGCGCAGGAATACAGCGTCGATACCACCGTGCCGACGGTGACCATCAACACCATTAGCAGCGACAATATGCTAAATGCGACTGAAGCGGCGCTGGACCTGACCCTGAGTGGTACCTCAAGCGCCGAAGCCGGTCAGACAGTCACTGTGACCTTCAATGGCAATCAGTACACCGCGCAGGTTCAGGCAGACGGTACCTGGACGCTGAACGTTCCGGCAGCCGACATAGCAGGTATCACCGACGGCAATGCGGCGGTAACGGCGACCGTTTCCGATAAAGCGGGCAACCCGGCGAGCACGGGTTCATCCGTGCTGGTCGATGTCACTGTGCCAAATATCAGCTTCAACATCGTGGCGAGCGACGACATCATTAATATCGCCGAGCACGGCCAGGCGCTGATCGTCTCCGGAAACGTGAGCGGTGCGCAGGCGGGTGACGTCATCACCGTAACCCTGAACGGCAAAGATTACTCTGCAATGCTCGGTGATTCCGGTAACTGGAGCATTGGTGTGCCAGCCTCTGACGTTGGCGCGCTGGTGAACAGTGACTACACCCTGAGCGCTTCCATCACGGATAAAGCCGGTAACAGCACCACTGCAACGCATGATATTGACGTCTCTCTGACCACGCCAGTTATCACTATCAATACCCTGGCGGGCGATGATGTCATCAACGCCACCGAGAAGGGCGAAGATCTGCTGCTCTCCGGCACCAGTAATCAGCCGGATGGCACCACTATCACTGTGACCCTGAATGGCATCAACTATATCGCCACCACCCATGCCAGCGGTAACTGGAGCGTCGTCGTTCCTGCAGCGAACGTCTCTGCGCTGGGTGAAGCAAACTACTCCGTCACGGCCAGCGTGACCGATACCGCAGGTAACAGCACGAATACCAGCCATGGCGTACTGGTGGACAGCGCGATCCCGGTGGTAACCATCAACGCTATCGCTACCGACGACGTGATCAACGCGGCAGAAGTGGTCACGGGGCAGGCTCTGAGTGGTAAAGTCAGCGGTGCGGCGAGCGGTGATGTTGTCACGATTAACATTGGTGGTTATACGTACAAGGCGACGGTTCAGGATGACCTGAGCTGGTTGGTAAATGTTCCATTGAGCGTCTTAACGGCTATCGGTAACGGCTTGCTGACAGTGTCAGCAAGCGTGACTAACGGCCACGGCAATACCGGCTCTGGCGAGCGTGACATCGCCATTGATGCCAATTTACCTGGCCTGCGCGTTGATACCGTGGCGGGCGACGATGTGATCAACAGCATCGAACATGCGCAGAACCTAATCGTCACCGGCTCCAGTGAGGGCCTTGCAGCAGGCTCCGCGCTGACGGTAACCGTGAACGGCAAAACCTACGCCGCTACGGTGCTGGCTGACGGCACCTGGAGTGCAGCAATTCCGGCGGCAGATGTTAGCGCACTGGCGGCGGGTACCGTGTCGGTCACTGTTGAAGGCGAGAGCGCGGCGGGTAACCCTGTATCCATCACTCACAACGTAACGGTCGATCTGGCGACGGTCGCCATCAGCATCGATGCCATTGCCACGGACGACGTGATTAACGCAGTGGAAAAAGGTGCGGAGCTGGTGCTGTCTGGCTCAACGACCAACGTGGAGCAGAACCAGACCGTCTATATCACCTTTGGCGGCAAATCTTACACTGCAAGTGTAGATGCCAGCGGTAACTGGACGGCAACCGTACCGACGGCAGATTTTGGCAGCCTGAAAGACGGTGATGCCAGCGTGCAGGTAAGCGTGACCAACGTGAACGGCAACAACGCTTCCGCCGGTCGTGAGTACAGTGTGGATGCGACCGCGCCGACGGTGTCTATCGAGATCGTTAGCGATAACAACATCATCAATGCGACAGAAGCGCAGGTCGATCTGGTCGTGAGCGGCGTGACCAACGCCGAATCCGGGCAGGCCGTGACCGTGATCCTGAACGGCCAGAATTACACCACCACCGTACAGGCAAACGGTAGCTGGAGCGTGACCGTACCTTCTGCGGATCTCGGCACGATTGTTGACGGCGACTACACTATCACCGCGGCGGTTTCCGATAAAGCGGGTAACCAGGCCTCGGCGGATCGCGATGTGCTGGTCGATACCACAGTGCCGAAACTGACCATCAATACCGTTTCTGACGACGACGTGATCAACAGCGCTGAACATGCGCAGGCGCTGATTGTCACCGGTTCCGTGACAGGCGCGGCAGCGGGCGATGTGGTGACCGTCACCATCAACAATAAAAATTACACCGCGACCCTGGATACTTCGGGCAACTGGATCGTGGGGGTGCCTGCGGCAGACGTCAATGCGTTGACTACCGGAGATTACATCATCAGAGCGGCGCTGACCGATAAAGCCGGTAACAGCAACAGCGCCACGCACGACGTGGAAGTGAACCTAACCGCCCCGGTGCTGACCATTGACGTAATTTCCGGTGACGATGTCATCAACAGCACCGAAAAAACGCAGGATCTGACCCTCTCGGGCACGGCTTCCGGTCTAGCGGCAGGTGCGGTCGTCACCGTGATGCTCAACGGTATAGCCTACATCGCCACCGTTGATACCGGGCTGCCGTCAGTTGTCTTCGACACCCTCAGCGGCGATAACGTGCTGAACGCGGTGGAGAAAGGCCAGGATCTGAGCGTGAGCGGTACCAGTGCCAACCTGGCGGAAGGCACCCTGGTCACAGTGACCCTGAACGGTAAACAATACACGGCGACAACCGCTGCAAGCGGAAGCTGGAGCCTGACGGTTCCGGCGGCGGATCTGACCGCTCTGGGTGAAGCAAATTACACTCTGAGCGCGACGGCGACTAGCGCCGTGGGTAACAGCGTCAGCAACACCGCGAACCTGCAGGTGGACACTGGCCTGCCAACCGTCACCATCAATACCATCGCGGGTGACAACGTCATCAATGCCTCCGAAGTGGCTGCAGGCCAGACTATTAGCGGTAAAGTTGCCAACGCAGAGGCGGGCAGTATCGTAACGGTTTCTATCGGCGGGAATGATTATATCTCAACGGTTCAGAGCGATCTGAGCTGGTCAGTGAACGTGTCGTATGATGTGCTGACGGCGCTGGGCAACGGCAGTTTGAGCATATCGGCAACCGTGACCAACGGTCACGGTAACACCGGCTCCGGCGAGCGTGATGTTACCATCGACGCCAACCTCCCGGGTCTGCGTGTTGATACCGTTGCGGGCGATGATGTGGTCAACAGTATTGAACACAATCAGAACCTGATCGTGACAGGCTCCAGCGACGGTCTGATCCCAGGCACCGCGCTGACCGTAACGATCAATGGCAAAACCTACGCAACATCCGTGCTGGCAGACGGTACATGGAGTGCGGCAATCCCGGCGGCAGACGTGGGTGCTCTGGCAGCAGGCACGGTGACCGTCACAGTAGAAGGCCAGAGCACCGCGGGCAACCCGGTGACTATCAGCCATGATGTCACCGTCGATCTGGCAGCCGTAGCTGTTAGCATCAACACCATCGCCACCGACGACGTGATCAATGCCGCTGAAAAAGGTATCGATCTGGTGCTTTCCGGCAGCACGTCCAATGTGGAAGAAAACCAGACCGTGACCATCACCTTTAGCGGCAAGTCTTACACCGTGAAAGTCGATGCCGACGGCAACTGGACTGCAACCGTGCCCTCCGCTGATCTCACCGGACTGAAAGACGGCGACGCCAGTGTGCAGGTGAGCGTCACCAACGTGAATGGCAACAGCGCCTCTGCGGGACGCGAGTACAGCGTGGATGCGACGGTGCCAACCGTGTCAATTGATACGGTGGCAGGCGACAACGTGATTAACAGCGCGGAAGCCTCTGCGGGGGTAGCGATCTCCGGCACCACCACGGCAGAAGTAGGGCAGACGGTGACCGTGACGCTTGGCGGTAAGAGTTACACCGCGCAGGTTCTGCAGGGCGGCGTCTGGCGCGTTAACGTGCCAGCGGCAGACCTGACAACCATGGCGGACAACGGCTACACCGTACAAGTGAGCGTGAGCGATGCGGCGGGTAACACCGGCAGTGCGGATAAAACGATTACGCTCGACACTACGCCGCCAACCGTCAGCTTTAACATCGTGGCTGGTGATGACGTGATTAACAGTCTGGAGCATACCCAGGCGCAAATTGTCAGCGGGACAGCAACCGGCGCGAACGTCGGCGATAAGCTGGTCATCACCATTGGCTCAAACCAGTACACCACCACCGTTGATGCCAGCGGTAACTGGAGTGTGGGCGTACCGGCCAGCGTGATTTCTGCCCTGACTGACGGCACCGTAACCATCAGCGCAACTATCACCGACAGCGCGGGTAACAGCAACACCCAGACGCACAATGTAGTGGTGAATACCGCCCCCGTGGCGCTGACCGTCAACACCCTCAGCGGTGATGACGTGATCAACGCGGCGGAAGCGGGCAATACGCTGACGATCAACGGTTCCAGCACGCAGTTTGCCAGCGGCACGCAGGTGACTGTGATCCTGAATGGGAAGAGCTACACGGCCATCATTCAGAACGACGGCTCCTGGAGTACAACGGTACCGGCTGTAGACGTGGGCGCACTGGGCGATGGCGCGAGCTATCAAGTCTCTGTTTCGGCGCGGGACAGCGCAGGCAACAGTGCTTCGGCGACACATAACATCAGCGTGGAAACCACTGCGCCAGTTGTCAGCATTGCCACGATTTCCAGTGATGATGTTCTGAATGCGGCTGAGGTGCAGCAGCCGCTGACCGTGCACGGTTCTACCAGCGCAGAAGCGGGCCAGACGGTGACCGTGACGCTGGGTGGTAAAACTTACACTACGGTGGTGAGGAGTGATGGCACATGGACGCTGGATGTTCCGGCGGCAGACCTGGCAGTTCTCAGTGAAGGCACCCTGACAGTCACTGCGTCAGTGAACGACAAAGTCGGTAACAACGGCCAGGCCACGCATACCCTGACGGCTGATACCGTGGCACCAACCGTCACCATCAGCACTGTGGCAGATGACGATATCGTCAACAACGCTGAGCAGTTGGCGGGCCAGACCATAAGTGGTAGTACCACGGCGGAACAGGGCCAGATGGTGACGGTCTCCTTCAACGGCCACAGCTATCAGGCGACCGTGGCGGCGGACGGTTCGTGGTCGGTCTTCGTGCCGGGCCATAATTTCCTCGGCCTGACCGATGGGGATTACACCCTCACCGCGACGGTGAGCGATAAGGCGGGCAACCCGGGCAGCGCCACGCACGAAGTGACGTTGAGCGGTGACGTACCGACGATTACGATTAACACCTTTGCTGAAGATGACATCGTCAGCGCGGCGGAGCACGGCACGCCTCTGGTCGTCAGCGGTGCCACCGACGCACCTGCGGGTCAGACGGTGACCATTACGCTCAACGGTAAAACCTACACCGCAACTGTGCAGAATGACGGTAGTTGGACCTACACCGTCGCCAGCGCGGACGTGACCGCGCTGGCAGACGGCGGTTCATATGTGATTAACGCTCAGGTGAGCAATACCATTGGTAACAGCGCCAGCGCCGACCACACCGTGACAGTTGATTTGACCGCACCATCAATGGTGATCGGTATTGATTCGCTGCAAAATGACACCGGCCTGAGCGCGAGTGATTTCATCACTAACGACAGTAAGGTCATCGTTAACGGCTCACTGACCGCACAACTTGGTAATAACGAGAAAGCACAGATCAGTCTTGATGAAGGTGGGACTTGGATTGATCTGACCGTCACTGGCTTGCAATGGCGCTACACCGACGGCCGCGCCCTGACAGACGGAACGTACCAATATCAGGTTCGTGTGATCGACAATGCGGGTAACGTCGGCGCAACGGACAGCCGGGACGTGGTGATTGACCTGACCGCACCGGCGACCACGACCATTACTGTGGATTCCGTTACCCAGGATACCGGACTGTTTGGCAACGACTTTATTACCAGCGACAACCAGATCAGCCTGAAAGGAACGCTCGGGGCGGCGCTGGGCAATGGCGATCACGCGCAGATTAGCCTGGATGGCGGTCGCACATGGACTGACGTCAGCGTCAGCGGTCTGAGCTGGACGTATGTCGATGGCCGTACGCTGGCCGATGGTGATTGCAACTATCAACTGCGAATTATTGATAACGCAGGTAATGTCAGCGCCAACACCAGCCAGGTGGTGACTATTGATACCGTCGCACCAGACACCAGAAAAACCATCACCATTGATAGCATCAGCGATGATAGCGGGCTGAGCAGCAGCGACTTCATTACCAACGATACCTCGCTGACGCTGCACGGTTCGCTGGGAGCAACACTGGCCGCTGATGAATACGTTCAGATCAGTATTGACGGCGGCGATACCTGGCAGAACGTAATTGTGACTGGCAACAACAGTTGGCACTACGTTGATGGGCGCACGCTGCAAAACACCACCTACGATTATTATGTGAGGGTAGTGGATGTTGCCGGAAACATCGGTGCTTCCGCGCATCAACAGGTGACCGTTGATACGGTCGCTCCTGACGCGGCTATCACAGTAACAGTGGATAACATTACTGTTGATACTGGGTTCGATAATAATGATTTCCTGACCAGCTCAACGTCGTACACTCTGCACGGTACGCTGGGTGTGAAACCTGGCACAAATGAGTATGTCCAAGTGAGAGTTGATGGTGGGACTACATGGGCCTACGCCACGGTGAATGGGACGAGCTGGAGCTATACCGATACCCGCACGCTCACCGATGGCGAGCATCGCTATCAGGTTCGCGTGGTAGATCAGGCCGGTAACGTAGGGGCGACGACCTCTCAGGTGGTCACTGTCGATACCCAGGCACCGCAGAATGGCATCACTATTGACAGCATTAGCGAAGATACCGGGCAGTCCAGCAGCGACTTCATCACCATTGACACCAAGCTGACCATTAACGGCTCGCTGGGCAGCGGGCTGGAAAGCGATGAGCGCGTGCAAATAAGCCTTGATGGCGGCAATGCTTGGATTGACACAGCCGTGACTAACCAGCGCTGGAGCTACACTGATACCCGTGATCTGGCTGACGGTGATTACACCTACCAGGTGCGGATCGTCGACCAGGCAGGTAACGTCGGCTCTACCTCTTCGCAGGTGGTGACGGTCGATACCACGACGCCAGTCACGGTCGGTAGGGTCGTCAGCTACACCGACGGAGAAGGCGAACGCCAGGGCAGTTTTGGCGCATCGGTGGCAACAGATGACAGTTCCCCTGTGATTAACGGGACACTTAACCGTGCGCCGGACAATGGCGAGATTGTGCAGTTGTATCGTGATAGTGTGCTGCTGGGATTGGTAACGATGAGCGATGCCGCCAGTTGGTATTTCCAGGATAGTGGTTTGAATGATGGTAATCACACCTATATGTTGCGTGTGACCGATCTGGCGGGTAACCACACCGATTCAGATGATTTTGTGCTGAAAGTAGATACTCGCATCCCTACCACCACCGTGAGCATTACCGCCCAGACTACGACAGACACTACCCCCATTCTGAGTGGTTTGCTATCGGCGAAACTGACTAACAGTGAGTATCTCGTTATCAACGTGAACGGTAAAACCTACACCTCTGATTCAGGCGGTGCGGTAGTGGTCGATCCGGATAATAACACTTGGTATTTGCAGATCCCGGACGGCGATGCGCTGAGCGTGAAGAATTATGATGTCACAGCAGTAGTGAAAAGTAGCGCCGGCAACGGTAATACCGTTGATTTGACCACCGGCAGCCTGGTCGTGGGTAATGAAGCATCATTGACACCAGCCTGGTCATTTACCGCCGCGAATGATTCCTATTCTTCCAGCTATATGCTGGATTCGGATGGGCTGTGGACGATTATCGCAAATCAGCAATTCGCATCGGCGGACGCCAGCAGCCGTAACTCTTACACCGTTTCAGGTAATTTTTCTATGACGGGGAATTACACCACGGGTACTTATGCGGATATCAACCGCGACGGGCTGGCAGACGTGCTTGCTGAAGGGACAAGCTGGGACTACATGGCGCAGTTAATCAATAATGGTGACGGTACTTATACCACTACTGTGTTGACTAATACTTCTGTCATACATACTGCGGTGTGGTATGGCGCGGTGGTTGCCATTGATATTCAGGGTGATGGTTACACCGATTTCGTCATTGGTGATGCTGGGGGACCTGATTCCAGCACCTTCATGCTCAATAACAACGGTACGCTGACCGGTAGTTCTAAGTCCGGGACATACACCAACTTTGTATCAGGTTCGACGGTAGGTAGGTACAACAGCCTGATTGAGGCGTCCGGTGTGGATTTGAATAACGACGGAAAAGTGGATATTGCCCAGCATACGACCAACGGGAATAACTCCTATGCGCTGTCGACCATGTTTAACCAAGGCAATGGTTCTTTTACATGGGGGCAAAACTTTACCAATACCATGTACAGCGGCATTAGCGCTGGCGCGGCTTCCAGTGCGGTAAGTATGACGTGGGCCGACTTTAATGGCGATGGTTACATGGACCTGTATATCAGCATGTCCCGTACCTCCAGCGGAACCAGTCAGGGCGGCGTGTTAATGCTGAACGATGGTAGCGGTAACCTTCTTGCAGGCACTGCGGTTGGAACAGCGACCACGGATAAGTTTGTGGGTAACGTCAGCGTGGCGGTGGACTGGAACCTCGACGGTAACATGGACATCATCAAACTGGCGAATAGCGGGCAGTCTTATCTTTACACCAATGATGGACTGGCGGGTACAGCAAGTTTTACAGCTTCAAAATTCAGTACCGCTACGTCAACTCAGGTATCCGGAGCTGCTCTGCTTGATTACGACTGGGATGGTGCACAGGATCTGCTGATTTTCCGTCAAAACGGTACTGTTTTACTGGAGCGTAATACCAATACGGTTGCGCCTGGAACAGCATTGCATTTGAAGATTGTCGACAGCGAAGGAATTAACGCCTTCTTTGGCAACACTGTCCAGCTATACAACTCGGCAAATCAGTTGGTCGCCAGCGAAATCATCAATGCCCAGTCAGGGATCGGCATAAACGATTCCTCGTCACTCATCAGTTTTTACGGTTTGGACCCCAGTGAAACTTACCGTGCGGTGCTGGTTCGTGCCATTAACGGTGTTTCAAGTAATGCAACCTGGGATGGACTGACAGCAGGAGACGGTAAAGAGAGTTATTCCCTGACGGCTGATGCTGCCACAGGCGGACACCACGGAACCCTGACAGGTACCGGATACAACGATACCTTTATAGCTGAGGCGGGGAATTATACCTACAACGGTTCTGGTGGTTGGACGACAACCTCTGAACACGACACGTGGAGCAGTACAGGCGGCGTGGATGTCGTAGATTATCGCCATGCTGCTTCCGGTGTAACCGTCGATCTGGGGCGCTCTACGGCTCAGAGTACCGGGTTCGATACCGCGACGTTGGTTAATATTGAAGGGATTAATGGTTCCAACTACAACGACGTTATTACTGGCAATAGCGGTGATAACCAGTTCGAAGGGCGCGGCGGTAATGACACCTTCAATATCGGCAGCGGCGGTCACGATACGTTGCTTTATAAGCTGATCAACGCTTTGGATGCCACGGGTGGCAACGGCAGCGATGTGGTAAACGGCTTTACTGTCGGTACCTGGGAGGGGACGGCAGATACTGACCGTATTGACCTGCGCGATCTGCTTTCTGATAGCGGCTATACCGGCACGGGATCGGCGAGCTATGTGAATGGCGTGGCGACGTTGGACAGTGGGGTGAACAATCTCACTGACTATATCCAGGTGGTACAAATTGGGAGCAACACTCAGATTCAGATCGACAGAGATGGAACGGGTAGCCAGTTCGACTCGACCATCGTCGTGACGCTTAATGGTGTGCAAACCGATTTGGCCACGTTGCTGGCAAATCATCAATTGTTATTAGCGTAATCAAATGAGCTGCGAGGGTATAAACTCACGCAGCTATTCATTTCTTTACATAAAAATTGATAACAAACAGAAAAATAAAGATTTTTTTCTTTTTTATTAGGATTCTGTTCGTATTGATATATCAATTAAATGACATAATTTCGACGCGTGACAATGTTGTTGGATAGGAAGTAGCACTATGAAAACTCATCCGCTTTATGAGCCATGGCTACAAGCCATGCTTATTATTGCGAAACATTACCGGCTTGATTTTTCGTTAGAACATGTCCGGGTGGTGATTAATCACGAAAGCCAGTCACCGCGTCAACAAGTCCTGGAAGATATGGCTCGCCATTTGGGATTAGGATTGAGGAGAGTTTCGGTGAATGCCGAATTACTCGACCCCTGGCGTTTGCCGTTAATTGCTGAGTTTACTGGCGGTCAAATTGCAGTTATCAACCGGATGGATAAAGAGGGGAATGTTAGTCTTCAATTCAGCGGCGATAGTGGTCTTGAAACAGTATTAACGCGAGAGGAGCTTGCAACGCGCCTGCTAGGGGGGGTCGTGCTTCGCCCTCTTGAGTCAACGCCAGACGCACGCGTTGATGATTATATCAAACCTTATGAGAAAAACTGGTTCTGGCAACTGGCGCTGAAAGACTGGCGCCGTTATGGCGATATCATGCTGGTGGCGATGATCGCGAATGTACTGGCGCTTTCAGGCATGGTGTTTTCTATGCAGGTGTACGATCGCGTAGTTCCGTCACAGTCGGAAGCAACGCTATGGGTCCTCTTTGGAGGGGTCATGGTGGCTATTACCTTTGAGTTCATCATGCGTATGCTACGCGTCCATCTTTCAGATGTAATTGGTAAACGCGCAGACCTGCGGATCTCAGAACGCGTATTTGCTCATGCTCTGAGAATTAAAAATGGTGCGCGGTCAAAATCCACGGGCTCTTTCATCGCTCAAATCCGCGAGCTGGAATCGGTGCGAGAGTTGATTACCTCCACGACTATCGCGGCAATTTCCGATCTCCCCTTTTTCCTGTTGTTCGTTTTTATCCTCTGGATGATTGGCGGGCCGCTTGTGCTGGTGGTATTGCTGGCCGTTCCGTTGCTGCTAATACCTGGACTGCTGGTACAACGTCCATTAGGACGGCTCTCCAGCGAAGGGATGCGCGAGTCGGCTATTCGTAACGCCACGTTGGTAGAGGCGGTACAGGGTCTTGAAGATATCAAGCTGATGCGTGCTGAGCAGCGTTTTCAAAATCAGTGGAATAACACCAATGATGTCGCCGCTAATGTGGCAATGAAACAGCGTTGGCTAACGGGGTTACTGCTGACCTGGACCCAGGAGGTTCAATCCATCGTTTATGCTGTGGTGCTGCTGATAGGTTGTTATCTGGTGATTAGTGGAGATATGACCACCGGCGCGTTAGTGGGTACCTCTATCCTTGCATCACGCACAATTGCTCCACTTTCACAAATTTCCGGCGTGCTCTCTCGCTGGCAGTCAGCGAAGGTTGCGCGTAAAGGGCTTGATGATCTGATGCAACGGCCAATTGACGATCCGCAATCCGGCAAGAAAGTTCATAAAGCCCATCTGCGCGGAAATTACGTCATGGAAGACGTGAGTTTCTATTATGATGAGGAAGAAAAACTTGATGTATTAAATATATCACGTCTCCATATTCAAGCCGGAGAACGTATTGCCCTGCTGGGACGTAACGGCTCAGGGAAAAGTACGCTTCTGCAACTTCTTGCGGGTATGCAGGAACCACAGCAAGGTTCCATCTTACTTGACGATATCTCACTCAATCATCTTGACCCTGCTGATTTACGCCGGGACATGCAGCTACTAAGCCAGCAGGCTCGCCTGTTCTTTGGCTCAGTGCGTGACAATATTATAATGGGCAATCCCTTAGCGACTGATGAGGAGATCCATCAGTCGCTGGTGATAACAGGAGCATTGGATTTCGTTCGTAAACAGAAAATGGGTCTGAATTACATTGTAAATGAGGGCGGGGCTGGTCTGTCTGGCGGTCAGCGACAGGCGCTATTACTCGCCCGCGCACTCTTAACATCACCTAATATTTTGCTGCTTGATGAACCGACGGCCTGGCTTGACGAGGTGAGTGAGAAACAGTTTATCGGCAGTCTGAAAGGCTGGTTGGGAAAAACGCGCACACTCATTGTCGCTACACACCGCTTACCTATCCTTGAACTGGTTGACCGCATTATTGTGCTGGATAACGGCCGAATTGTTATGGATGGACCACGAGATAGCATTCTTCGTGAACATGGTATGGCTCCACAAAAAGCGGGCCAACGTACGGTAACAATGAAAAAAATGACTTCTCAAAAAACGGTAATTAATGAGGAGGGCGTATGAGCGATTTCAGTCGTTTTAACAGTCGTCTTCAGGAGCCTCATCTTCCTCGCTCTAGTCTGGTGGTATGGAGCGTGGTGTCTATGCTTGTTGTTTTCATCGCGTGGGCAGGTTGGTTTCAACTTGATGAAGTTACAACCGGAAGCGGTAAAGTAGTGCCTTCTTCACATGAGCAGGTTATCCAGTCGCTGGAAGGCGGAATCATCCACAAATTGCTTGTTCAAGAAGGCGATATCGTTGAACGCGGGCAGCAGGTTGCACAACTGGATCGAACAAAAACAGAATCCAGTGTTCTGGAAAGTGAATCCCGGTTAAATGCGGCGCTGGCAACTGCTTCACGTTTGACTGCCGAAGTGAATGGTACAGAACTTACTTTTCCGGCTGAGCTGGATGATTATATCGACCTGGTCAGACAAGAGACGGCACTTTTTACTTCACGCCGCGAAAGCCTGGAAAAGGGGGTTGCTGGATTACGTCAGGGAATGACGTTGGTCCAAAGAGAGTTGGCTCTTACTCAACCTTTGGTAAAGCAGGGGGCTGCCAGTAATGTGGAAGTTCTTCGCCTGCAACGGCAAAAGAACGAATTAGAAAACAAAGTGACAGAAATGCAGAATCAATACTTTGTGCGCGCATGTGAAGAATTAGCCAAAGCGAATGCCGAAATTGAAGCGCAACGTTCCGTAATGAAAGGTCGTGAAGACTCTCTAACCCGGCTGACTTTCAACGCACCGGTGAGAAGCATTGTTAAAGATATTGATGTAACGACAGTCGGCGGTGTTATACCGCCAAATGGCAAATTGATGACTCTGGTTCCACTGGATGATCAGATGGTTATTGAAGCGAAAATCTCGCCCAGAGATGTTGCATTCATTCACCCTGGACAAGCGGCGTTAGTTAAAATTACAGCTTATGACTATTCCATTTATGGAGGTCTTCAGGGTGAAGTAATGATGATTTCACCGGATACAATCCAGGATGATGTAAAACGCGATGTCTATTTTTATCGTGTCTATATCAGAACTAATACTAATCACCTTGAAAACAAACAGGGTAAAGAGTTTCCAATATTTCCTGGCATGATTGCTACTGTTGATATAAAAACGGGCAGTAAATCGATACTCGATTATTTGTTAAAACCATTGAACAAAGCAAAAGAGGCGCTACGAGAAAGATAAAAAAAGCGATCGACGCAAATCGAACGCTTGTAACTTATTACAGGATAACACGAAGGGATGGTATAAAATTTAACTATTTTTCAGGATGTAAATTCAGATAATGCATGACATACGCAAAATATAGACCTGTATAGTTTTCGACGAGTTGAACAAATGATGGGTAAATTTCAATCAATCCATCTGCTCTTTCTTTGAGGTAACCAGTGTCTTGGGCAACTTTTATAATTTTGCTGACATGAATCCGTGACACAAAAAATTCTTTGGCCAGTGCATTCGATGAGTAATTAATGATAGCCCCTCGAGTGGTCATATTTTCTATGGCTTGCAAGTAAAGATAAAGCATAATCATTCGCCCTCCATCTTTTCCAATAAACACTCCGACTTCGGGTAGATTTTCTTTGAAGGTCACTCCGCGAAAAAGGTATTGAGCCGCTCGTCTGAAAAAGTCTTGTCGGGGCACTTCATCATCCAGTAAATCTACCGAGATATTATATTCGGGATAGAGCAAATTCAACGGCAAAAACGCGCCAGACATATATCTTTTAAGTTCATCAATTCCTTTTTGTGTTGGCATAATCAGGACTTTTCTTCTGTCTTCCGGGCTACGCCATGTTTTAATTCTGTTCGTCGTTTTCAATAGGGCAATTATTGCGATGACGCTATTAGGACTGGCTATTTTATATCTGGAACAAAGTTCTTTAATATCTGACACGCATGATGCTTGGTTGCCAAAAATAAAGCAGCACACTGAGAGTGCAATGTTTAACCTTGATTCTTGAAGCATTACTTTGTAGAACAAAGGTTGCTTCTTATAAAGTTTATCATTGATTTGATAATGTTCTCTTATGGCAGCCCTAAATTTAGGATTGTCTTTTATAATGTTTTTTCGATGAAGCAATGCCTCTGAAGGAGTTTTGGCTTTCATATGGCAGACCTATGTTTAATTATTTAAATAATGTTGATGTGTTGATGTGTTCAGATAGCTCGCCATCAATTTATTATACATTGGAAATAATAATATTACTTTTAATATCTAATCATATTATGAACGTAAGGTGATATTTGATAAGTTCACCACAAAGTTCAGAAGTCAAAGAATATCGTAGCCTGGCTTAAATGCATGCAGGAGGACTCAGACACTCTATTTTGATAATGTTCTCTAGCCTTTTCTTTGTTAATTTTTTTAACACAATATCGAGCTGTATACGAAGCCGATTCGAAAGAAAATCCTGCGCCAATGGAATGGCCATGTGGCGATAATTCCCTAAGAATATTGGATATGAACTGATAATGAAGGCGGGCTAATTTCGAGCCATATTCACCATAGCCTAAATAGCTGATTTTATGATTAAAGCATTTACGCAGTAGCTTAAAAAACAAAGTTAAGTTTGGGCGGTAAAGAGTTGGAAGGTCGTATTGTTTTGAGACCAGGTATTGTCTCTGAATGTATTTTGGCATTAATTCTTTTTCGAATCACCTTTATATTAGCTTTGAAGTTAATTCTGATTTTAAATATTACCATCCATTTATCACATAGATTGATTTCAACATTCTTTCAAATTATTTACAGCAATCCGTTAAGTATTCTTTATATCTTTTATGTCTGTAGTAATCATGAGCAGATAAAAATTCCTTATTCGCGACTTTGTAATAATTACTTGATATAGCAAACGTATTACTGGTCTAACCACGGTTGCGTGCATTATTTGAGAGTCAACTCTCGATATTTCATTCCATTCAAATTGATAGTCAATGTCACGCCATCTCTAAGTCTATGATTTAATTAAGGTATTATAATATCTGTTTTTCCATTTGCATTGATGACAACCTTTCTGAAAGTTGTCTTTATCTCTGCAAAGCATAATTAGAATATGTCGAATTTGAATCTTCAGTTTTAAAGGAATAATATTATACTTATATACATCTGAAAACTCTCCTCGTTGTCGCGTTTATTTGAATCAGTTTAATAAATTCTAGTGCGCGTCCGAGTCGTTTGTTGTCGACGATAGCGCCCTGGTCGATTTCTGAAAGGCGATCATAAGTGGAGTAGGGAAGAGCAGTGGCGTTGAGCCGGAGCTCTTTTCTCCCATCTGGATAGTGCCAGACTTCGATATATTTCCCGATGGTCCTTCGGCTTAGCTCAGAGTCTTCAATCAGGTACAGTACTTTGTCATATTGCACTGTCAGGGATTTTGAAACACGACGGGGTTCCCGCAACGTGAAAAATGCTGCCAGATCATCATCATTTTCAAGCGGCTATGGACATCGAAGTTGGGCACGTTCTACACGGCCTTTAGTAGAGCTTGTTTTCGCGCAGATAGTCTGGATAAGTGTGTGTGGCGGTATCAGCTTGGAACTGGCCTACATTCAAAAACAGCTAATGCCGAAGTGGGCAAAAGTTAAAGCACAAAAGAAGAAGCGTTCCAGTTTGCAGTAACCAGAATCACATCCAAGCTAATGCACAGGCTTGTACAATCCAAAATATGAAACAGGTTCTGATGATGTCTGTCAGGTAGATGAAGAAGCTACAAGCCAGCACGGACTCTCGAACGCAGTGAGAGTTTGGCCATAACGCTCCTCGGTCTGAACCAGAGGACGCAAGACAATCCAACTGTTATGCTAACTGAACTGAATTACTATGCACCAGTCTGGCTACAATTCTCGCCACCTGACATTAGTACGCATAATGTGTTGAACATGTTAAATGACTGCACGAAGTGCTGGCATTTAGCCTTCTGCAATGAGCCGCCAGACGTTGTCACTTGTTTTCTGGCACAGAAAATCACTGCAACAGCGGAATTACAGATACATCCTGAATGTTCGTTTCTTCTTATTAATAGATAGCATTGTGAAATGCCGGTTGTTTTATGACTATTTTATAGCATCATCAACAGGTTGTAGCAACACAGTTTATGTCGGGATTTCTGTTTTCCCACTGAAGTATAAGCCAGCGCAGGTAATAAACATAAACCTGTACATCACCATCAATCATGTAGCAATTACGCTGAATCTTTTTTGTGAGAGGCCAGAACAACACTGTGCCATAAGGAGTTTCACACAGGATTACTTTCATATTCCCGTCAAGAACAACTTCATAATGAATTTGATTGTTTTTTAATTCATCTTCAGCCTCCATTAATATCTCATCTCGAATTTTATTTATTTCATGATAATGCCCGGAAGGAATCTTCATGGCAACGCGTCGTAATCCAGCTTCCTTGGCATTTTCTTCTGTGCTGATAAATGCCACCGTGTCAGCAGAATAAATCCGGCGATGTGAGTAATCCTTATCGAGCTCATACTCTCCCGGATTATCCTTCCATTTGTTGTAGCCATGCAATTTTGGAAGGTCATTGCAGAAGTTCTGAAAGTTATGCCATCGCTCGCATACAGTGACACCTTTGTAGCCTTTAAAATACTGCTTCCCTTTGGTTGTCATGTAGCACCTTGCCAGCATGTTATGCCAGAGTATGAATGCTCTCGTTCTTTGGTGTGTTCGGGTGTTTTCAATAGTTGAATGACATCCATTACCAATATATCCGACGCCGTAATATTTTGGTGTCATCAGTAACTTTCGTCGTTCTTCCTCCGATGATGGAAAAGCTTCGTCTGATACAGAACCAGTTTTAATATGCGAGCCATAGGCTTCCTTGATGATGCCACTGTCTTTGAATTCCACGACATAATAGCCTCGCCTTGATTTATCATCAGAGCGGCCAAGAATGGCGCATTCTCCATTATGTCGGGTTCTGAATGTTGCGCCGGGGAACAATACGTCATGAGTATAATTTTGATGAAAGCAATTATTACGGATGCCTTTTTTGTAGCGGGGCATGATATTTCTCCTGCGTGATTTAACTGAAAGGGAAGGGAGTAAAAAGAATCGGGGCGGGTCCTTCTTTTTCGATTCACCTTCAGCCAGGCACTCATGCCGGAGAGATGGATTATATTTATGTAATCACTTCAAAAAAATAAAATATAAAATTTTTCAAACAATGAATTGTGACAGATGATAGTACAAACCGTCAGGCGCTCTGTGTGGCATCATTAATACGGCACATGCAAATGCGTCAGGTTGCAGCCGGATGCGCTCAGATGGCTGTACAGATGCAATAAACAGGGCGGAACAGGGGGGGGCCAGTGTGAGAGGGCGCATATGCCTGACAACTGCAGGGCTGTTTATTTATACAGTATCTGGTATTTTGCTTACATCGTGACCGCTGACTGCCTGTATGCGGTTTTGGGGTGATTTTGGCCTTAGTCATGGCTTTGCATTGCCACTGACTCTGGCGTTGCGCATGGTGCATTACAGGGAGCGCACTCAGGGTCAGGACTGCGCCGGAATCACCCGATAGGGTGGGTAAATAAAAAAATAAATATAACCGTTTTACAGGTTTAAATATCTGTGCTACCATCGCCAAATCGCCAACCGGGGTTAATTCTTTTATATATGTTCTGTTATTCTCTTATATAGACTTACTGTTTAATTGTTATTATCGGTTTTCTGTACTTATCTGCATCTGTCTTTGATGTTTCAATATTATCCCAATATTAAGCCCTCCGCAGGAGAGCCATGCGGCTTGAGCTGACAATAATAAGAACAGAAAAATAAGAATCCCCACAGAAGTGAGGACTCATCAGATAGCTATCAGTAATCTACTTTGTCAAAGTCTATCCTGAAGTTATCTCCCGCTGTATCCGCATTATGCATTTCCTTGCTGTTTCTTAATGCCCGCAACTCTTTAAGAATTTCCTTTTGAATATCAGCCTGAGTAAATAACACCGTTTTCAGTTCATAGTCCGTAATGCTTCTGACTACCCAGACAATACAGATAACAGTGATGATGATTTTCGCCGTATCGAAACTGATGAAAACATAACTCTGAATTATCGAATACCATATCGGGTTGTCAGTTCCGATTAGATAGAACCATGTCATCACGGTCAGAATTATGTTAATGGTGAGCGTCAACTTTGACAGGTATTTTGTTAAAAATGAAGAATTCATTTCCTTTCTTGCTTTCCTTATTAGTTTTTCACGTCAAGATTAATTATTGTTGATGCATTTTTCGAAGGTGAGGGGAGCCGAATGCCACTCAACCTATTAATGATGGATTCGCAGAATACAATGTCATTATCTTTCTGACTTGCATCAAATGCAGATATGCCACCATAACCGTCTGCGAATATCCTGGCATGACACACCGCATCATTAGCACCATCGATTCCGGAAATGGCTTTTGATAATGCATCCGTAATTATTTTAGTGTCATGCACTAATTCCTTCTTGCTTCGTCCATCCTGAGTGGCGAATGAGTATTCTTTCTTTACAGTTTCATCACAATATAATGCTGCACTTTCAGGTGAGTACATTCTCAATTCCAGCCAGCTTGAGCTTGCACTCGAACCGGCGCTATTCACCCATGTCATTAACATGCTTTCTTTTTTGACTACCCTGACGACGTACACATCCGTAGTATTCGGACCACCCGCTATGGTTGAGCAGATTTTATGAAACTCAATGCCTCTCTTCGTGAGTGATGAGGCAGGATTGAATGTACAATTCTCATTCAGATATCCACCACATTTTGATGGTGCCATTGATATATATTCAGGGCCGAACTTGGCTGGCATTGACGTTCCAAGGGAAACCTCCCAGCCTAATTCTTTTTTCCTTTTCTCCAGCACTGTTGATTTAACGCCCATAACATTGATGCGAGCAAATCCAGTGCGGAGTGACATTCCGGAAGCTGTTTGCGTAACACCGTCAGCCCAAACAATATCTGAGTTTGACTGCCAGTCCCACGACAAGCCGTGACCAGCATCCGGCATTGCTGAATAAACAAAATCACCCAACTCAGAACTGGGCTTTCCCGAAAGAGATTCGGGGGAAATATCTTCAGCGGATATAGCGTAAGGCGGGAGCGTCGCAACCATAACAGATAACAGTATTAATCGTTTCATTTGAATCAGTTCCTGAAGCGAACATTCAGAACACTCAACAAGCCCAGTGAAGGCCGCAAGACATTTCAATCGTTATGCGCAGCAGAGAGCACATACAACAACCAGACCAAGGATGACCATAAAGCGCTGGATTTTGTCTTATTTCACATTGGTGCGCATAATGTATATTATGTTAAATGCAATATCATAGACCGCACGTACTAGTGCCTGCGCCTGTTCCTTGTCTTGTCTCTCCCGGAACAACTTATTTTTGGGCAAGTCAGATAAACTCTGGATCAGTAATATTCAGTCTGATGGTTCGTAAACATCACCGTGGCTCCGTCTCTATAGTCATCATCATATGCGGTGATGATTGAACAAAGCCGGGCATTTCCATCGGGCTGGTAGCTACAACTCTGTTTTAACCAGACGGTTGTTCCCCTAACCTTCAACGATGATTCAAAATCGAGAAACTGCGGATTTCCTGCTGGATAAGAGATAATTTTGTCGGTGTGCTTTTGATAATCGCGAATGCGCACCGGAAACTGACCATAACGGTATTCGAACCTTTTACTCACATCGCCGGTTTCCTGGTTAGTCATTGTCTCCAGTAATCCACGTGAATTGTAACTCAGCAAGAATTTGCCACGGTCATTCTCTAGCGCAGTGATCTGACAATCCTGGTTGACCTTGCCAGTGATTTGCTGACCATTGCGTGAGGTCAGGTTGCCATTATTGTTTTCGATATGAAACTCATTTCCACTTATCTTATCGACCATATTTACACGAGTGAAACAACCATTACGGTCATACCAGACATCGGTCATGGCCTGTAACTCCCCTGCACTGTTTCTGATCCATTGCAGGCTGTGCTTGACCTTCCCGCTGCTCGGATCGTGACTAAATAACAGTGCGGCATTAAGCACTGCGGGATTGAATAACACCGGCGATGCCGCATATGCATTTATCGTCAGACAAAAGAACGTAGGGAATAGAAATTTTAATTTCATTGTTATCTGCTATGGAGGCTTAAGAAAGTGTGTTCACTCGTGCGTTTGTGATGGTTTAAAACCATGATGAATGTAGAAGTTTTCAACTTCATTAACAAGGGGTATGTATAGCAAATGTTATACATACCCAGCCCGAGATCATTACCTCACTTGCGACAAAAAACAGATGGTGAGCGGCTGGTATAAAAATGCCATGTGCTGTTATTGAGTCTTAATATGCTGAAATAAAAGGGTTCTTTTGGCTTGAGATAAAAATTAGGTAGCGTTCTTTCCAGCAATGGATGAATCGTTGTGCTGCCTGTGCTTGATGCTACATTTTCAGATTCAAGGAAATAATCGTCCTCTCTGCGGATGAAGTTGAACCAGACATTCTGATTCACTGCCAATATCTCCCCGTTATTATCGGTGATTTTTCCGCGTAAAATAGCAACGCCACGGGCGCCATTAAAAACGTATCTCACAGAAATATCACCACGAATATCGGGATACTCCATCATTAATTCCCCGGAACAATCGAAATTTGAGCGCTGCCAGTTCTGGAGCATTAACGTAGCGACGATCGTCATTACCATCGCTAAGATGATGCAAAGACTCCATTTTAAATTATGCTCCCACATTTCGGGACTCCGTGAAATAATAATATGTAATACAGTCATTATCCCGCCAATGGCTATATTGTTGTCGACAGGTTAATGCAGAGACCCGCGGAAAATGAGGATACATAGTTAGATAAATCCAGGGATGACTCTGACAGTCCAGCGCACTGGTGTGTATAAATTGATGATGCTGGTCAAACTTTAGTACATCCGGATTCGCGTACCAGTGACATCCCTTCCCTATACTCAGCGGTATATAACGGCTAAGCCGGGAATCAAATTGTGTTTGCCAGGTTGCGAATGAGGCTAAAAAGCAAATGAGCACACCTGCCAGAACCCACCAGAGCGTATGTTTGCGTGGCGATTTTGGTGTTGCTTCTGGCGTCGAGACTGGCGAGATTATTGGGCCGCAGAGAAGATCGTCCATCTCCTGCTCAAGCACCTGCAACTGTGGCTCAAGACGGATCCCTACTCTCGGTACGGTGACGATCAGTTCTTCATTCAGACCAAGCTCTTTAAAAGCGCGACGTAGCAATGAGATGTTCTGATAAAATGTATTATTAGTGACCTGAGCACCATTAATAAACCAGACATGTTCAAAGAAATAATCGCGTTCAATAACCTGGCCCTGCCGTTGTATTAATAATGATAAACAACGAGTTGCCGGGGTATTTAGCGTTAAACGTTTCGTCTCATCTGATTTGGCGTGTAATAAGTTACGCTCTGGCCAGAATACGACGGTACCGTTGAGCAAAAAAACTTTTGCCATCATGATCCCTGAATGTTATTTATTTGTCAATTTATTTGAAATTAGTTTATCCTGTGTTAATTCACGACACCTGAAAATCCCCAACGATTTCCTTCATCGTTAATCACCGTAAAGTTTATCTTATTATTCTTCATTTCCGCAGTGGCTAAATTAAAAATCGTGCGCCGGGAATGCGGTGAAACCACTATTCCACTTGTGGAATAGTCTCCTAATAATACATTAGCCAGAGTAATGTTCCATGAACTATCATTTACAGCGTAAATCTCCCCAGCTTCATAATGAAAGCTCAGAAGATTGATGGTTTTTTCAGTCAACACGCCTGTATTTTTCGGTCTCCATAGGACTTTAAGCTGATTTCTAAGCGCTAATCGCACTTTTTCACCAGCCTGAGCGACCTTCATCTCAGGCGGAATTTGATAAACATTAAGCCAGAATAATGATTCGCGATCGCCTGCGAGCCCGCTACCTGTCGTCATGATCCGCAGTTCTCGCTGTTCCCCTGGCTGAATTTTCAATACCGGCGGAAGCACAACAAAAGGTGCGTTCGTTTGGGATGGACCATTTTCGGGCGATCCGTCATCCACCCAACTTTGCACTACCACCGGATAATCACCATCGTTTACCAGCATCACCGTGCGCTGCGTTTCACCCTGGTTAAAAATCACGCGTGTCGTGCCGATATTAACCGCGGCCTGCGCGCTAAGGACAAACAGCCAGATGCTACTGAATACGCAATAAAACTTGTACATGTGACTGATAGCTCCCCGCCGTTAACGTATCCGCACCAAAACTCGCAAGACGTGCTTCGAAGGTTTCGCTGTAGTAATTCACACCATCCTGACTTCCATTTTGCTGTGTATTACTGCCAATAACCGGCATCCACCCACCTTCGGTGCCACTGCCTGCAGTTGTCACTGCCATAAAATTCACCGGATTACCTGCCCGGTAAACGCGTACACCAACACCTCTGGCACGTCCGGCGGCACCGTATTGCGTATCAAGCAACCAGGTTACCGTTTTGCCTGTGATCAAATTAAAGTTCCAGGCGCTATTGACGCTGCTTTCCGGCGCGAGCAGTCCCATCGCCACATTACTCTTTCCCTTTGCTATGCCCGAAACCACCGTTGATTCACAGGCAAAATCAATCTGGAATGGCGCAGAGGAATATTCCCCTCGTTTGAGCTGGGCCACGGAAATAACCGGCAGATGTACCACCGGAGTAAAGTCCGTCACCTGGCACATTGCCGCACGTTTAATTGTTATGCCGTTATTGTAAAGGCTTATAACCGATGGCCAGTCATAGGCCCAGCCCGCCCAGTTGCTGTTACGGTGAGGCTGCCCTATTTTAATACCCCAGGACGCTGTTCCTGGCCCCCGAAACACCACGTAAGCGTTGGGATTCACATAGCTGTCATAAGTCGCGGATTGCTGCTGATTATAGAAGTAACGAATATCCAGAGTTTTAATTAGCTCCGCGCTTATCGTCGAGAAGTTTTTCGCTTTAATCAGGAAATTACCATTGGTGTCGAGATCCAAATTTTCCAGTGGGCGTTGTTGCCAGCTGTCGGTAAAGATGCTGCCGGTTGCGTCATGGGTCAGGCGCAGAGCCACATTTTTCATCAATGTTAAATAAGCACCCGGTACATCCGTCGCTTCATGCCACCCGCCGTAGTAATCATCGCCGTTAGTTGACCAGGCTTCATACAGCTGTCCGCCGGTATCCGGGGTACAGCGGAAAAAGACCTGTTCCGGATCGTACCCTCCCCCCTTGTGCGCATAGGTCGTAAACGGGATACCACCGCTTGATGTCAGGATCGTACCTGCAGGCTGAAAACCTGAATTGCTGGTGATATCAACAGACTTACTCAGGCCCGGTAGCAGGCCGTTCCAGGCATCGTTTCCGCCGCCAGATCGCCAGTCATTGGCGATACCATCCGTCGCGGCACTCAGGCGGTACGATCCAAGAGCACTGTTACTTCCTGATTTGTACGGGTAAATGATAGGTTCGCATGCGGCCTGCACTCCAGAGGAAAGCAGAGCTAACAGCAGGATAAATAGTTTCATAACTGTCCTTTTTCCTTGCAGGCCTGAGTTAATGCAATCAGCGGTTCGGTGCGCTGTTGCTCGTTAAGTATCCATGGCAGCGAGCAATCACTGCCTTCGATTGTCAGTAGTCCCTGTTTACCTTCCACACGGGCATACACCTGATTTCCCTGAGCCACCATACCCACGATGCGTCCCCGATCATCGGTCACGGATGCTCCCACCGGGAGTGTCTCTTTGCCGTTCACAGTAATGAGTAGTGGGTAACCAGAAAGCGTCGCAAAACGCAGTTTTACTGCCGCTCCAGCCATTGGAGCGATACGACGCTGGCTCTCCTGTAGCTCAACATGGTTATCCATTTCGCTACTGTCGATAGTCACATTGTTATAGCGGTAAGGTGTTAACGACGGCACCAGTGCGTAACCGCCACGATTGACTATCGCTCCCTGTCCTCCACCGACTCTGGCACCTGCCGCTCCAGGCGCTTCCACCAAAGCAAAGGTGTCGCCCACCCACGGCCCTGCGACGACGCCATGGCGATGCACGACTACCGCACCACGTACGCCAGCAGTCCACTGCTGATAGTTCTGTGCCTGTGAAACACTGCCATTCAGCGTGCCGAATGCGGTATTTTTTTGTAGCGATCCGCTCCAGTCGGTCACAGCGCTGGACTCATCTTTAG
>NZ_CAMSEL010000029.1:0-42493 GCF_947057495.1 Citrobacter sp. Marseille-Q5395
GCGAGTAATGTCAGTGATTTTTTCATGATTATGGTTTCCGTATTTTATTAGCGTTTATCTAACAGAGAGGTGATCACATCGCCGCAAAGCTGGATAATGAAGACGATGACAAGTATGGTCACCGTCGCCACCAGCGTGACGTCGCTGTGGTTGCGCTGGAATCCTTCCAGATAAGCCAAATTCCCTAAACCACCTGCACCAATCACACCAGCCATCGCGCTGTAACTAACCAACGCAATCAGCGTCACGGTGATCCCGGACACCAGAGCCGGTGATGATTCAGGCAGTAAAACCCGAAAAATAAGCGTACTCAGACGCGCGCCCATCGAGCGGGTCGCTTCAATGACACCCTTGTCCACTTCACGTAGAGCGATTTCGACCAGGCGTGCATAAAACGGCGCAGCGCCAACAATTAGTGCAGGTAACGCGGCATTGGCCCCGAGAATGGTGCCAACCATCGCTTTGGTAAACGGGATCAACAGCACGATCAGAATGATGAACGGGATCGAGCGGAAGATATTCACCACCAGTGAAATGGCGCTGTACACCGCACGGTTCGGAAATAGACCTCCACGAGCCGTCAGAAATAGCGCCAGTCCAAGCGCAATCCCCAGCACAAATGTCGCCACGCCGGACAGCGCGGTCATGTAGAGCGTTTCCTGGGTCGCGGCAAACAGTTGGTCCCATTTCAGATGGGGAAACAGATTTTCAACCATGTTGAATTACCTCCGCGTCGATGTCGCTGTGGCGCAGATCGGCCAGAATATTGCTGAGCTGTTCTTCGGTGGCCACAACGTGCACCCATAGCTGACCAAATGTGCCGTGGGCGGTTTGCGTCATCTTGCCGTGCAAAATGTTAAATGGCAGGCCGTAACGCAGAGTCAGTTCCCCAACAACAGGCCGGTGTGTGCGGTTTCCGGTAAAGGTTAATTTGATTACTACCCCGCCAAGTTCGCTTGCCAGCTGTGGGTTAAACTCATCCTCCTCAGCATACTGACTTACCTGACGGACAAACTGGCGTGTAATCGGCTGCTGCGGATGGGTGAAGACGCTAAGTACATCGCCCTCTTCAACAACTCTGCCGTTCTCCATCACTGCCACGCGATCGCAGATTTTGCGCACCACATGCATTTCATGAGTAATCAGCACAATCGTTAATTTGAAGCGGCGGTTAATATCGAGCAGTAGATCTAAAATCTGATCGGTGGTTTGCGGATCCAGCGCCGATGTGGCTTCGTCACACAGCAGCACGTCCGGATTGTTCGCAAGCGCCCGTGCAATCCCAACGCGCTGCTTTTGACCGCCGCTGAGCTGCGACGGATAAGCATTTTCACGGCCACTCAGCCCAACCAGCGTAATCAGTTCGGCAACCCGTGCTTTAATTTTCGCTTTCGGAGCGCCAGCAATTTGCATCGAGAACGCAATGTTTTCGAAAACGGTTCGCGACCACAGTAAATTGAAATGCTGAAAAACCATGCTGATCTTCAGTCGCGCCTGACGCAGAGATTCTCCGCTTGCTGCTGAGATGTCATGACCATTAATAATCACACTGCCGGATGTCGGTTTTTCGAGTCCATTAAGCAGGCGTATCAGGGTGCTCTTACCGGCTCCACTGTAGCCAATAATTCCGTAAATCTGTCCCTGTTCAACCGTCAGATTGACGTCATCGACAGCGGTTATGGAAAGCCTGCCTGGTGTAAACACTTTTGAAATATTTTTCAGGACAATCATGTCGTTTGGTATCCGCTGCTGCTTATCGTTATCCTGCTAGTGCCTTTAGCTGTTTAGCAGTATGGATGTCCAAACGAGTGTAATCAGTGAAGTTAGCTTTTAAAATGAATTAAAACGAATTTGATATAACTTTTAGAAATATGAAAAAATCACATTACCATGTACAGAAAACAGCCATTTCAGACGACAAATGTAGCTTGTTGCGCAACAAACCACGCCCGTGGGCAACCTCTTTATCCATACCGATGAACAAATGCGTGAATATTTTTTGTGAAACTGCACAGAACTCTTTTGAAACGCTGTTTCCATTTTCCTTTTTGATAATTTTCAGCGTATAATGCGCGCCAATTGTCTCTTGAATGGTTTCAGCACATTGACCTGTAATACTCAACGACTACAAAACTCACCTTCCCGTTGGGCTGAAACGCAAGCACACATTCCTCTGCACGCTTTATTGATGTCACCTATCCTTAGAGCGAGGCATCACAACTTTCGCAACTCAGGTTTAGCTTCCCGGCCGTGCGCGACGGAAGCCAGATTTCCATATCCTTCTCAACTTAAAGACTAAGACTGTCATGAAAAAGACGAAAATTGTTTGCACCATCGGTCCGAAAACCGAATCCGAAGAGATGTTAACCAAAATGCTGGACGCGGGCATGAACGTCATGCGTCTGAACTTCTCCCACGGTGACTACGAAGAACATGGTCAGCGCATCAAGAATTTGCGCAACGTGATGAGCAAAACTGGCAAAAAAGCAGCCATCCTGCTCGACACTAAAGGTCCGGAAATCCGTACCATTAAACTGGAAGGCGGTAATGACGTTTCTCTGAAAGCGGGCCAGACCTTCACTTTTACTACCGACAAATCTGTTGTTGGTAATAACGAAATCGTTGCTGTTACCTACGAAGGCTTCACCAAAGACCTGTCCGTAGGCAACACTGTGCTGGTTGACGACGGTCTGATCGGCATGGAAGTTACCGCTATCGAAGGTAACAAAGTTATTTGTAAAGTGCTGAACAACGGTGATCTGGGCGAAAACAAAGGCGTTAACCTGCCGGGCGTTTCCATCGCACTGCCAGCACTGGCTGAAAAAGATAAACAAGACCTGATCTTTGGTTGCGAGCAAGGCGTTGACTTCGTTGCAGCGTCCTTCATCCGTAAACGTTCTGACGTTATCGAAATCCGTGAGCACCTGAAAGCGCACGGCGGCGAAAACATCCAGATCATCTCCAAAATCGAAAACCAGGAAGGTCTGAACAACTTCGACGAAATCCTCGAAGCATCTGACGGTATCATGGTTGCTCGTGGCGACATGGGCGTTGAGATCCCTGTAGAAGAAGTTATCTTCGCACAGAAAATGATCATCGAAAAATGTATCCGCGCGCGCAAAGTCGTTATCACTGCGACCCAGATGCTGGACTCCATGATCAAAAACCCACGTCCGACCCGTGCTGAAGCTGGCGACGTAGCGAACGCCATCCTCGACGGTACCGATGCAGTAATGCTGTCCGGTGAATCCGCTAAAGGTAAGTACCCGCTGGAAGCTGTGACCATCATGGCTACCATCTGTGAACGTACCGACCGCGTAATGACCAGCCGTCTGGACTTCAACAACGACAGCCGCAAACTGCGCATTACTGAAGCCGTTTGCCGTGGCGCAGTTGAAACTGCTGAAAAACTGGACGCTCCGCTGATCGTAGTGGCTACCCAGGGCGGTAAATCTGCACGCGCAGTACGTAAATACTTCCCGGATGCCACCATCCTGGCGCTGACCACCAACGAAACTACCGCCCGTCAGCTGGTGCTGAGCAAAGGCGTAGTTGCACAGGTAGTGAAAGAAATCAGCTCTACCGATGATTTCTACCGTCTGGGCAAAGAAGTTGCACTAGAAAGCGGTCTGGCACAGAAAGGAGACGTTGTGGTGATGGTTTCCGGCGCGCTGGTACCAAGCGGCACGACCAATACTGCATCTGTTCACGTGCTGTAATAATTCCGACGTGAATTAATTTGCTAAAAAAAGCGCCCTGGTGGCGCTTTTTTTATTTTATCAATAGTCATGATTAATAAAAAATCAAATCGGATTTCACTATCTAATTAGAGATTATCTAAGATGAATCCGATGGAAGCTTTCTGTTTTCACACGGTTTTTTAGCCGTTTTTGCACAATTCGATGCTTCTTTGAGCGAACGATCAAAAATAAGTGCATTCCCATCAAAAAAATATTCTCAACATAAAAAACTTTGTGTAATACTTGTAACGCTACATGGAGATTAACTCAATCTAGAGGGTATTAATAATGAATCGTACTAAACTGGTACTGGGCGCGGTAATCCTGGGTTCTACTCTGCTGGCAGGTTGCTCCAGCAACGCTAAAATCGATCAGCTGTCTTCTGACGTTCAGACTCTGAACGCTAAAGTTGACCAGCTGAGCAACGACGTGAACGCAATGCGTTCCGACGTTCAGGCTGCTAAAGATGACGCAGCTCGCGCTAACCAGCGTCTGGACAACGCAGCTACTAAATACCGTAAGTAATAGTATCTGTGTAATAAAAATGGCGCACATTGTGCGCCATTTTTTTTGCCTTTAATTTACGCTTCCCTGTTACTGCGTTGTGCGCATTTCCTCTCCCGCGCCAGGCATTCCATTCTGCGCAGATTTAACTTCCACCCCGTTGGTGGTCTCTTGCGTCTGTCCGGCCGTTACGGTGACCGGATATCCCGCACGCCGATAAAGCGCGCGTTCCACCAGACTATGATCTACTGCATTACTTTCCTTGAACTGAGTAAAACCAGCCGGCAGCACATACGGCATGGTCTGAACGTTCTGTTCTTCTTCCGGCGATAATGGACGATGCACTTCCACGTACCGCATACCGTTTGGTTCAACGGAATATTTTATCGGCTCATTAATCACTCTGACCGGAGTTCCCGTTCTGACCTGAGCAAACAGGGCTTTGATGTCCGGCGCATTCATGCGGATGCATCCGGAGCTCACGCGCAGGCCAACGCTGTCAGGTGCGCTGGTTCCGTGAATAAGGTATTCACCGTTACCATGCGCCAGACGCAGTGCAAAGCGTCCTAGCGGGTTATTTGGCCCAGCGGGCACCACAGGAGGCAACGTAATACCACGCTCAAGAGAACGCTTACGAATGCCTGGTGTAGGTGTCCAGGTGGGATTAGGTATTTTTTGCCCGACCCGGGTTTCCATCACCGGAGTTTCCAGCCCCTGCAGACCGATGCCAATCGGGAAAACCTGAACAATATTTTCTCCCGGCGGGAAGTAATAGAGACGCAGTTCCGCCAGATTTACAATAATGCCTTCACGCGGGGCATCCGGTAACAGCAGTTGCGAAGGAATAGTAATCAGGGTTCCGGGTTTCGGTACGGGAGCGATGGTGTTATTGGCTTCGAGGATCAGCATCGCCGCGGTGTCGAACCGACGGGCTATTGCCTGTAAGTTCTTATCGCTCTCCTGCACGGTATAGGTTTGATTCTGCCCAACAAGACGACTGTTTGCCTGGGGCAAAGGATAATCGACCGCCCAGGCGGCCTGTATAGCGCTGTAAGCGCCGATCAGCATTAGAGTAATAATAGACGCGCGTTTCATACTCACTCACCCCCCTGGCGTTATTGCCGGATACCGGTGAATACCTTATCCGGCCTACGAGTCACTGCGTTGCTCTGTAAATAATCATCCGGGTCAACCTGAAGGATGATATGTTTTATCAGTTTAGCTAAGAGTTGCAGCTTTCGTGCGAATAGCGCGAATCATCGCTTCAAGCCCCTGTGAACGAGACGGTGTGAGATGCTGTGCGAGCGCCATTTTTTCAAACCACGGACGCACGTCAAAATTCACAATATCCTGGGCTGTCATCCGGTTATACAAAATGAATACCACGGCGATTAGCCCTTTCACAATTGCCGCATCACTGTCGCCCTGTAATTCAATAATACCGTCAGCATTCTGACGCATTACTATCCATACCTGACTCTGGCATCCCTGAATGCTGTTTTCCGGACAGCGATCGTCGGTATTTAATTCCGGCAAACGCTGACCCAATTCAATAATATACAGGTACTTCTCTTCCCAATTAGCGCAACGCAGAAAATTACGCAACAATTTTTCTTTATCCGGTAGCGCAGCCATAACGCCTCTCTATTAACCCAGTAAGTGATGAATACGTTTCAGTCCCGTCACCAGACGGTCCACTTCTTCATGGGTGTTGTACATGGCAATCGAAGCCCGACACATTGCGGGAACGTTATAGTACGCCATCAACGGCATGGCGCAGTGATGTCCCGTCCGCACGGCAATCCCGTAGTTATCAAGAAAACTGCCGACGTCGTACGCGTGATGCTTACCAAGATTAAACGCAATGACGCCCAGTCGGTCTTTAGGTCCATAGAGGATCAGGTCCGGGACGCTCGCCAGTTGCTCAAGCGCATAGCTCATCATGAACTGCTCATACTCGCTGATTTCCTCGAGCCCTAACGCACTGACATACTCGATAGCGGCTCCCAGACCGATAATCCCCCCGGTGTTAGGTGTTCCAGCCTCAAAGCGCCAGGGGGCTTTAGCCCATGTCGTCCCCTGGGTCAGGCTAACTGTCGCTATCATCGATCCCCCGCCTTCCCACGGCGGCATCTCTTGCAGCAGAGATTCCCTGGCATACAGCACGCCAATGCCGGTTGGGCCGTAAAGTTTATGCCCGGAAAAGACATAAAAGTCGCAATCCAGCGCCTGTACATCCACTTTGTGGTGCATCACAGCCTGCGCGCCATCCACCAGCACTTTCGCGCCGTGCTCATGCGCCAGCGCAATCATCTCCGACAACGGGTTTTCTGTCCCCAGCACGTTTGATACATGGGTAATAGCCAGCAGTTTGCTGCGGTCATCGAACAGCGTCGGTAGCAGATCCAGTTGCAACGTGCCATCAGTATTGAGAGGAATAATGCGCAGCTCTGCGCCTACGCGGGCGCACAACATCTGCCACGGAACAATGTTGGCATGGTGCTCCATCTCGCTAATGATAATGTTATCACCTGCCCGCACATTGCTACTGCCCCAACTGTTGGCTACCAGGTTAATACCCTCCGTCGTACCACGCACAAACACCAGTTCTTCGGCTGAACGGGCGTTAATAAACAGAGAAGCCAGCTTACGCACATTCTCCATTTTCTCCGTGGCCTGGGCGCTGAGCGTATGAATACCCCGGTGGACGGCAGCATAACTATGGCGGTAAAACTCAGCCTCGGCATCAATCACTTGATTCGGCTTTTGTGCACTGGCGGCGCTGTCCAGGTAGGCCAACGGCAAACCGTTCACTTCACGCGTCAGGACAGGAAAGTCAGCCCGCACTTTTTCAATCGGAAATGTCATGCTACGCCTCCCGGCAGGCGTTGAGCGATCCGCGCCAGAACCTGTTGTTTCAGCGTTTCATCGCGCAGGGCTTCTGTTAGCTCAGCGGCAAACGCATAGAGAATCATCTGTTGAGCATCCTGCTGGCCGATCCCGCGGGATCGGAGATAGAACATCTGTTCATCGTCGATCCGCCCTACCGTCGCACCATGACTACATTTCACGTCATCAGCGTATATTTCCAGTTGCGGCTTGGTGTCCACTTCCGCCAGTTTACCAAGCAGCAAATTATTGTTGGTCATTTGCCCGTCGGTTTTGATGGCATGCTGCGCCACATTGATCAGGCCATTGAACACTGCCCGACCTTTATCGCTGACGATCGTCTTATGTAGCTGACGACTATTGCAATAGCCCTTGTTATGCTCCAGCCACGTACGGGTATCGCAGACTTCATTTTTTACCGGCATCGCCAGACTGTTAATCCGCAGCGTGGTATTTTCGCCGTTCAGTTGAGTGCTGGTGTTGTGACGCAATACCGCATCGCCGAGCAAAAAGCTGTAGCTTATGGCCGTCGCATCCGCCCCTAACTGCATGTCGTTATGAGCAAAGTGATGACTGACCGGGTTTTCAAACGCCAGCTTGATGTGATGCAAATGGGCGTTTGCCGCCACGTTCATTGTTAAGCGTGCACCCGTAAAATGACGCGCATCGTTGAGGCTGACGTAATGTTCAACGACAGTGGCTTCCGCGCCTTCCGCCAGTTCAAGATGGTGACGATAATGCGCTGTATTGATCTCATCTCCCGCCAGTCCCTGGGTAATGTGCATGAGTAATAGCGGTTTCGTCGGGCGCTGATTACGCTTGACGTGAATGTGTGTCACGCTACGAGACAGGCTTTCAGTCAGATGCAGAAACACTTCAGGCTGAATCGGCGCCGGTAGCCCCAGGCGTGTGTCGTCAATACTCACGTCGAAACCGCTGCCGTCCACGCTGTCGCTGAGCGTCGGGCAAAACTGTCCATCGACAAAAACCAGACGGATGGCATCAATACCTGTCGACAACGCCTCGCACTGTGTCGAACTAATTTCTGAAAAACGACTGACAAACTGTCCGGTGGTTAATCCTTCCAGCGGGGTATATTTCCAGTCCTCATGTTTGCGCGTAGGCAGCCCCAGACGCAGCATCTGTTGCAGGTGCTGTTGCGCGTGTTGCGAACGATTTTCGCCCTGCGCCTCAAACAGATGGTGCCACTGTTGTAGCACATTACTGCTGTTCACTAAGCCAGCCATATCCTTGCTCCTCCAGCTGTTTGACCAGTGTGAAATCACCGGACTTCACAATTCGCCCCTGGTAGAGAACGTGAACGTAATCGGGTTTGATATAGTCCAGGATGCGCTGATAGTGGGTGACGATAATGAACGACCGCTTGCCGTCCCGTAGCGAGTTCACGCCATCCGCGACAATCTTCAACGCGTCAATATCCAGCCCGGAGTCGGACTCATCGAGAATGCACAGCTCCGGCTCCAGTACCGCCATTTGCAGAATATCGTTACGCTTTTTCTCACCGCCAGAGAAGCCCACGTTCACCGAACGGGTGAGCAAATCTTCCGGCATCTTTAACAACTCAATTTTTTCTTCCATCAAATCCTGGAAGTCAAAGCGGTCCAGAACCTCTTCCCCGCGGTAGCTACGCACCGCATTAAGTGCCGTTTGCAGGAAAAACTGATTGCTGACGCCCGGGATTTCCACCGGATACTGAAACGCCATAAATATGCCTTCTCCGGCGCGGTCTTCAGGTGACAGTTCCAGCAAATCCTTTCCGTTGAATTCAACCGTGCCACCGGTCACTTCATAATCTTCACGCCCGGCGAGCGTCGCAGACAGCGTACTTTTCCCTGAACCGTTTGGTCCCATAATGGCGTGCACTTCGCCGGGGCGAATCTCAAGGCTAAGCCCACGCAGAATCGCCTTATCTTCCACACTGACCTGTAAATCTTTAATACTTAACATGTGCTTTCCTTAAATTTTAGCCGACGCTGTGTTCAAGACTAATGGCGAGAAGTTTTTGCGCTTCCACAGCAAATTCCAGCGGCAGTTCAGAGAACACGTCTTTACAAAAACCGTTGACGATCATTGAGATGGCATCTTCTTCGCTGATACCGCGCTGCAGGCAATAGAACAACTGATCTTCACCGATGCGTGAGGTTGTAGCTTCGTGTTCAAGCTGGGCGCTGTTGTTACGACACTCGACATACGGGAAGGTGTGCGCCCCGCAGTCCGCACCAATCAGCATGGAGTCACATTGGGTGTAGTTACGGGCGTTGGTGGCGGTCGGCATGATTTTCACCAGACCGCGATAGCTGTTCTGGCTGTGCCCGGCGGAAATTCCCTTCGATATGATGGTTGATTTGGTGTTCTTGCCAATGTGTATCATTTTGGTGCCGGTATCAGCCTGCTGATACCCACTGGTCAGCGCGACGGAATAGAACTCACCGATAGAATTGTCACCGCGCAAAATACAGCTCGGGTATTTCCAGGTGATAGCCGAGCCGGTTTCCGACTGCGTCCAGGACATCTTGCTGTTCTCACCTTCACACAGCGCACGTTTGGTGACGAAGTTCAGGATGCCGCCTGTATTTCCATCTCCGGGGAACCAGTTTTGTACCGTCGAGTACTTCACTTCAGCATCTTTATGGATGATAACTTCCACCACCGCCGCATGCAGTTGGTAGCTGTCACGCACTGGTGCCGAACAACCTTCGATATAGCTGACGTAACTGCCCTCATCCGCCACCAGAATCGTGCGTTCAAACTGCCCGGTTTTTTCCGCATTAATACGGAAATACGTGGAAAGCTCCATCGGACAGCGCACGCCTTTCGGCACATAAATGAACGTACCGTCTGAAGCTACCGCCGCATTTAACGCGGCAAAGAAATTGTCATTACCCGGAACGACAGTACCGAGATACTGCCTCACGAGATCCGGGTGATCGTGAATGGCCTCACCGAACGAACAGAAAATAATACCCTGCTCTGCCAGCTTGTCGCGGTAGGTCGTAGCAACCGATACCGAGTCAAAAATGGCATCTACCGCCACTTCTTTACCTTCGCGGACCGGCACGCCAAGCTGTTCAAACGCGTCCTCAACTTCTTTGCTTAAAAACGCATTCGCGCCCGTCTGTTGCACCGCTCCCGGCTCCGACGCGCAGGTTTCATCACAATTACCGCAAGAAGGTGCAGAGTAATAGCTGTAATCCTGATAATTCAGTTTTTCGTAATGCGCTTTTAGCCAGTGCGGCTCTTCCATCGTCAGCCACGCTCGGAACGCGTTAAGACGAAATTCGAGCATCCACTCAGGCTCGTTGCGCTTCGCGGAAATCGCGCGAACCACCTCTTCGTTGATTCCTTTCGCGAGTTCATCGGTTTTTAGTTGGGTGAAGAACCCCTCTTTGTAATTGAGGTGCCCGCCAGACCAGGTGTTGACATCGTCAGTTGCTTCAGTGTTACGAGACATAGTACCGCCTATACCCCAAAACTTTCGCCACAGCCGCATTCGTTCTGTGCTTTCGGGTTATGAAATTTAAATAACTGATTTAATCCTTCACGAACAAAATCGACTTCAGTTCCGTCGATAAACGGCATCGCCTGTAACGCTACGTAGAGTCTGGCGCCATCCGTTTCAAATAGCAGGTCGTCTTTATCCGGTTGACTGACGGTGCCCAGCACATAGCCGAATCCCGCACATCCCGTTTGCTTCACGCCTAATCGGACGCCCAACATATCGGGCTGTTTTGCCACCAGCTCGCGAATATGTGCCGCAGCAGCGGGCGTTAACGTCAATCCACGCCATGCAAAGTCGTCCGGATCAAATGTTCCTGAATGCAATTCCATAGGGTTACCTCGAGTAATTAGCCTTCAAGCTATAACATCATGTTAGTGATAATGATTATCACTTCAACCCCTCAACAGCAGGGGCATTCGGGTTAACCGCCCTTTTTGGCTACTTTTATTAAGCATAGACCCTGCGGCGAGGGTTCACAGAGATGGATTATTTTGTTCAATGCATTGATAAATAATAGATTATGAAAACCAAATCGTTCAGGCAGGTCAAACACGAAAAGATGTATAGATAATGTCTATTTAAGGAATAGGAGAAGAATTGGATGCGGGTAAACACAGGCAATAAAAAACCCTTAAGGCTGCTGGTTAGCAGGCTTAAGGGTTCCGGCCCCATCCGGCGCTTATCTCCGGCACTCACGATGGCTTAGCTCTTGAAGGGGCGTTAGGAATAGTCTCATATCCCGGTGAGCCATTTTTAACACAAACTGCGATTCGCCTGTTTTATAATCTGGCTCACTTCACATTTTTAATTTTGTGTCTGATTGAGGGCATCCAGCAACAGACGCAGCCCTGCAGGCTGATGCTCACGCGAAAGGTATAATCCGTAAATCGGCAAGCGTCTCGGCTGCAACTGTGGCAGTAGTCGCACCAATTGTCCCTGCGCCAGGCCTTCTCTCGCCTCCTGCTCTGGTACCAGCGCGATCCCCATTCCCGCCAGCGCCGACTCGCATAAAAGCGAAGAGATACCCGCGCTCAAATTCCCTTTTATTGCCACAGAGACAACCTCGGCGTTCTCATTCTGAAAATGCCATGATTTTCCGGCAAATCCGCTGTAGTAGAGGCAATTATGTTGTGCGAGTTCTGCAACCGTGTGGGGAGTACCATGCAGACGAAGATAATCAGCAGAGGCACATAGCACCGACTCACAGTCTCCTAACCGACGGGCGATGTTTCCTGGCTCGGGATTGTCCGTGATACGGATCGCCACATCAATACGTTCCCCCACAAGGCTAACCGGTTGATTATTAATTTCAACCTCAATACGGAGTTCAGGATAACGCGCCAGAAAAGCGGGCAGCACCGGGGCAAGAATATGCATAGCGGTGAAATGTGCGCAGGCCACCCGTAACGTACCGGAAGGAACTTCGGTCACACTGGCGGCACCAATATCCAGCGACAATTGCGCCAGCGAGCGGGTTTTCACCAACGCCTCCTCACCGGCAGGCGTGATCGTTAACCGACGAGATGAACGGTGGATCAACCGTGCACCGGCCCATTTCTCCATCTCATCGAGATAGCGACTGACCATCGGTCTGGAAAGACCCAGCGCTCGTGCGGCGGCACTCAGACTGCCCAAATCACAAATATGATTAAATACTGTTGCCGCCATGACTCTGTCCATCGCATCCCATCCGATCGTTTTATGAAACTCAGCATGTCCTGATAGAGGAATTCTAACAGATCCGAATTTCCTTAAAATAAGAGACGTGCAAAAGACAATTTCATCTGCAAAAGGTTATTCCATTATGAAAGTTAAAAACCTGGCCCTGCTGTTGCCACTGTTCGCCTCCCCGGTATTTGCTGCCCCACTCCAGCTTGATGTTTACAACCCGCAGGAAAAGGCTATTTTCCCTGTCTCCTCAACGTTGGTGTCTGGTCCGAAAGAGGCCATTTTGTTTGATGCGCAATTCAGCACCAAAGATGGCGAAAAGCTGGTGCAGATGATCCACGCCAGCGGAAAAAAACTCAAAGCTATCGTAATTACCTCCGGCGATCCGGATTTCTATTTTGGCCTTGAACCGATTGTAAAAGCGTTCCCTGACGTAAAAATACTGGCAACGCCTCACGTGGTGGATCATATTCGCGCCACTAAAGAGGCCAAACTGCAATTCTGGGGCCCCCAGATGAAAGACGGTGCGCCAGCGTCTCTCACCGTACCGCAAGCCACAACACAAACGCGTTTTACCGTTGATGGTGAAACCCTGGAACTCCGCCATCCTGATGATTATGCCGCTTACGTCTGGATCCCAGCCAATCGCGCAATCCTCGGTGGAACCGGTGTAGCTTCTGGTATTCATGTCTGGACGGCGGATACTCAGTCCTCTGAACAACGTGCGCAATGGCGTAATGTACTCAGTGAAATGCAGGCTTTGCAGCCAACTCAGGTCATTCCAGGCCATTACATTGGCGAACTGCCGGCGGGCGATAAAGCGATTCGCTTCACCCAGGATTACTTACAGTCGTTTGAACAGGCACTTGGAGCTAAAAAAGGCTCAGACTACGTGATTAAAACGATGACTGCCGCCTGGCCCGGCCTTGCGGATGCCAGCTCTCTGGAATTGAGTGCGAAAGTAAATACAGGTGAGATGAAGTGGTAAACAAGATTTAACGCAAAAAATAACCCCGAACAGGTGTCGGGGTTTTATCACGATTAGCATACTGGAATCAATGAACGCCCAGGCGCCAGGCAAAATAGATCTCTTCTTTCAGTTCAGTCGAAGAGAGCGTCAGTAAATCGGCAAACTCCAGCTCCAGTTGTTTCAGTCTTTTCAAATACTGAGCAGGTGAAAGATCGGTTTTATCACGACGTAAAAATTCTATTGCCAGTAGGGCCGGGTCTAATTGGGTAGACATATCATCCTCGCTTGTGTTCAAAACCTGCACAGTATAGCACCTTCCTCTGCACACATTATGACCAAAAGCAAAATGCGTCACAGTATCGCTGTCGTCAGACGCGAAGTGCAGCACAATCTCCCCTGTTCATCGAAGATTTCGATTTGCCAGACCTGGTGACGAGAACCGGTATGCAGAGCGCTACAAACGCCTCTGACGCGTCCTTCACGCGCAGAACGAATGTGGTTGGCGTTCACTTCCAGTCCCACCACTTTTTGATCACCCTGAGTGCAAAGATATCCGGCGACCGATCCAATACTCTCAGCCAGCACCACGGAGGCTCCTCCATGTAACAGGCCAAATGGTTGTTTCGTGCGATGATCCACCGGCATTGTCGCTTCCAGAGTATCGTCACCGATGTGCACAAAACGAATATCAAGCAACCCAACCATGTTCCCCTCACCCATGGCATTCAGGGCCTCGAGTGTGACTTCACGTTTCCAGATCATCCTATAATCTCCAGCAGTGCCTGTAATGGATGGCGAACGCCCGTGCCTTCAACGCGTTTAACCTGGCTGCGGCAAGAATATCCTGCGGCCAGACAGCGGTTACGCGGCAATCGCTGCATTGCCTGGTGCCATGATAGCTCATAGATCCCCAGTGAGTTCTGGTGATTCTTCACTTCGTGACCATACGTCCCCGCCATCCCACAACAACCTACGCTGACATTTTCCAGTTTTGCCCCAAATCGGGCAAAAATGGCCGCCCACTGTGCAGGTGAGCCGGGTAAAGCCGTCACTTCGGTGCAATGTCCAAAGAAGTACCACGATTCACCGCCGAGGGCAGTCGGTTGCTGCGATTCAAGAACAGTCGACAGCCATTCGTTAACCAACTGTACATGGAAATCACCCCGCTGCTCGCCCAGTGCCAGTTTGTACTCGTCGCGATAGCACAGCACCAACGCCGGATCGACGCCAACCATCGGGATTTTCAGCTTCGCCACACGATTAAGGAATTCGGATGTCTTTTTCGCGGTTTTAGCAAAACGGTTTAAAAAGCCCTTAATATGCTGCGCTTTGCCATTGGGCGAGAACGGCAGAAGTACCGGCTGTAACCCTAGTTTTTCCACCAGGCGGATGAAATCCGCCACCACCTGCGCATCGTAGTAGCTGGTAAACGGATCCTGCACCACCAGTACCGTGCGAGCCTTCTGTTCCGGACTCAATACCTCAAGCTGCTCCAGCGTCATGTTGGCGGAACGGTGTCCTACCAGTTGGCGTTGTAACGACGGAGCTGACAGCAATGGTAAATCCACCATACCGATATGCTTTTTAGCCAGATTGCGCACCAGCGGTTGGTTGATGAAAAAGTTAAATGTTTTCGGAGCGCGCGCCATTAACGGCGCATAGCTTTCGACGGTCGCCACCATATGATCGCGTAGCGGGCGCAGATAGCGCGTGTGGTACAACTGCAGGAAGCGCGAGCGGAATTCCGGTACGTCAATTTTAATCGGACACTGCGTGGAACATGCCTTGCAGGCCAGACACCCGGACATCGCCTCTTTCACTTCATGTGAGAAATCATACTCGCCCTTGCGCGCATGCCAGCTGTTGCGGGTTCGGGCAATCAGGGTACGCAAACTGGCACGTTTCTCCGGTAACTCTTTTTCCAGCTTAACAGGATCGATCCCGCGATCGGCCAGCAGACGCAGCCATTCACGTACCAGCGTTGCCCGCCCTTTTGGCGAGTGAATACGGTTGAGGCTGATTTTCATCGACGGGCACATTGGGCTTTTCGCATCAAAGTTAAAACATAACCCGTTGCCATTACACTCCATTGCTCCACGCCATTCCTGCCTTACGGCCAGCGGGATCTGGCGGTCATAAGTGCCGCGTTTAACCGCATCCACTTTCATCATCGGCGCATTAACGCCCTCTGGTGGACAGATTTTGCCAGGATTCAGACGGTTTTGCGGGTCAAACACCGCCTTCACTTTGCGCAGTTCGCTATACAGTTCATCACCGAAAAACGCCGGGCTGTATTCTGCCCGGAACCCTTTTCCGTGCTCACCCCACAGCAGACCGCCGTATTTTGCCGTCAGTGCCACTACATCATCAGAGATGCGTTTCATCAGCACTTCCTGCTGCGGATCACACATATCCAGCGCCGGTCTGACGTGCAGTACACCCGCATCCACGTGACCAAACATGCCATAGCTCAGGCCATGGCTGTCGAGTAATGCGCGGAACTCGGCAATATAATCAGCCAGATGTTCTGGCGGTACGCAGGTATCCTCCGCAAACGGAATCGGTTTTGCGGAGCCTTTTGCATTACCCAGCAGACCAACCGCTTTTTTTCGCATCGCGTAAATACGCTCAACACCTGCCAGTTCGGTACACAACTGCCAGCCAATCACGCCGGCCTCCTGGCGGGCGATTAACCCGTCAATGCGCTCGCAAAGGGCACTAACCTGCGTATCAATCAAAGCTTCGTCGTCACCCGCAAACTCCACGATGTTCAGACCCAGCATCTCTTTATTCGGTACATCGGTAATCAGTTCACTAACGGAGTGCCAGACAATGTCTTCACGCGCCAGATTAAGAACTTTGGAGTCGACGGTTTCCACCGACAACGCACGCGCTTCAACCATCACTGGCGCATTACGCAGCGCCGAATCAAAAGAGTCGTATTTGACGTTTACCAGGCGTCGAACTTTCGGCAACGGCGTGATATCCAGGCGGGCTTCGGTGATAAACGCCAGCGTGCCTTCAGAGCCGGTGAGGATGCGGGTTAAATCAAACTCGGTCATCTCGTCGTTAAAAACGTGCCGCAGATCGTAGCCGGTTAAAAAGCGATTGAGCTTAGGAAATTTATCGATGATCAACTGGCGCTTTTCGCGACAGCGCTGGTATACCGTCTTATAGATGCGACCAATGGAGGTATTCGTGTTGCCGAGCATTTCAGCAAGTTCAACCGGCATGGGTTGGGTATCAAGAATGTCGCCGCCCATTAGCACCGCACGTACACCCAGTACGTGATCGGAGGTCTTACCGTAAACCAGCGACCCTTGCCCGGACGCATCGGTGTTGATCATCCCGCCAAGCGTCGCCCGGTTACTGGTGGACAATTCTGGTGCGAAGAAATAGCCGTAGGGTTTCAGATACTGATTGAGCTGGTCTTTTATCACCCCGGCTTCCACCCGCACCCACCCCTCTTGCGGATTAATTTCAATAATGCGGCTCATATAGCGGGACATATCGACGATGATGCCCTGATTCAGAGCCTGACCGTTTGTTCCTGTCCCGCCGCCGCGAGGGGTAAAAATCAACGAGGAAAAAAGAGGTTCAGCCGCCAGGCGGGCGATAAGCGCCACATCTGCCGTCGAACGCGGAAAAACCACGGCATCTGGAAGAAGCTGATAGATACTGTTATCCGTCGACATTGTCAGACGATCGGCATAGCTCGTTGCCGTATCGCCCGTGAATCCTTGCTGCTCCAGCGCTTGCAAAAAATTGAGCACCAGTTGAACAACACCGGGTGCCTGAGAAATTTGTGGAATCATTATAGTGACCCTTTCCTGCGGTCTGTATTGTGAAGTTATCGTTTGCGTGTTGCGTTGTTTGTTGTATCACATTTTTTTCTAATACGCCCAACACAATTACAGGCAGAATCGGCCTGTTAAAAACCGCTGAAATTGCTCATCATTATAGGGTGTGATTTAAGTGTTCACGTCGCGTCAACGGTCTGACGCACAAAAAAGGTGAAAAGTATTTATGGTAAATTTTCGTCAGCCCAGCAATATCGCGCAAGTGATGCTATCGGTGCTGTTTTTGGCCATCATGATTGTGGCATGTCTGTGGATTGTGCAGCCCTTTATTCTCGGTTTTGCGTGGGCGGGAACAGTCGTTATTGCAACCTGGCCCATTTTACTACGCATACAGAAACTGTTGTGGGGACGCCGTTCGCTGGCCGTCCTGGTAATGACCCTGCTGTTGGTTCTTTTGTTTATCATCCCCATCGCGTTATTGGTGAATAGCATCGTTGATGGAAGTGGACCGTTAATCCATGCCGTGACAGCAGGAGATATGACACTGCCGGACCTTGCATGGCTGAACAGTATTCCGTTGGTTGGCGCAAAAATTTATGCCGCATGGCACAGCCTGCTTGATATGGGCGGTTCGGCCATTATGGCCAAAGTTCGTCCTTATATTGGCACCACCACCACCTGGTTTGTCGGTCAGGCCGCGCATATTGGTCGCTTTATGATGCATTGTGGCCTGATGTTGTTGTTCAGCGCCCTGCTGTACTGGCGAGGTGAGCAGGTTGCGTTAGGTATTCGCCATTTCGCGTGCCGTCTGGCATCTAAACGCGGCGATGCTGCCGTCCTGCTGGCTGCACAAGCAATCCGTGCGGTAGCGTTGGGCGTTGTTGTTACCGCTCTGGTACAGGCTGTCCTCGGCGGTATTGGTCTGGCGGTGACAGGTGTGCCATACGCGACGCTGTTGGCGGTACTGATGATCCTTTCCTGCCTGGTACAGTTGGGTCCCTTACCAGTACTGATCCCGGCCATTATCTGGCTTTACTGGTCGGGTGATTCAACCTGGGGCACAGTGCTGCTGGTATGGAGCGGCGTGGTGGGTACACTGGATAACGTTATCCGTCCAATGCTGATTCGTATGGGGGCTGATTTACCGCTGATCCTCATTCTCTCCGGCGTTATCGGCGGGTTGATTGCCTTCGGCATGATTGGCTTGTTTATCGGCCCGGTTGTACTGGCTGTCTCCTGGCGTCTGTTCTCAGCCTGGGTGAACGAAGCCCCGGTACCCGGCAACGACCCGGATGAGATCCTCGAAGAAATCGCCGAAATAGAAGATAAAAAATAACCCCAGCTCAGGCGGCGCTGCCGCCTGATTGTTTAACATTGCTAATCAATTCCGTATTTCCTGTTATCTGAATTCAACATATTCCGTCTTCACAGACACATTTGCGTCGCAAATTCTTCACGGCCTTTAAACTATTGAGATGAATCCGATCGACGTAAAAAACCAGCATGCCTACTATTAGCTCAAGGCTTTAGATCAACACATTGATTTATAAGCATGGAAATCCCCTGAGTGAAACAACGAATTGCTGTGTGTAGTCTTTGCCCATCTCCCACGATGGGCTTTTTTTTATTCTTCAAACAACACCACCTGAAGTACAGCTCCTCCTTCAACCACCCGGCCCTTTTATACGCCATCCGCTTGGTTAAATGCGCCCATTCACTCATTATTAACAAATAATATTGCACAAGATACTGTGACTCTCTTCAAGCCGAAATATCCACAGTAATGCTATTACTATTCCACCGTCTTTTAAGGTGATGAAATTATGAACGCATTTGAATTGCAGGCATTCCGGCATGTTTTTGCTATGACGATTGAAGAAAGCGCAACTTATATCGCTGCGGATGGCAACGTTACCGCCTGGCAACAATGGGAAAATGGCGAACACGAAATCCCGGAGAACATCTCTCGTCAATGTTCAGAAATGTTAGCAAAACGAAAGTTAAGAATTAACGCGATCATTGAAAAAATAAACAACCGTATCGGTAATAACACCATGCGTTTTTTTCCTAACCTCGCCTCTTTTCAGGCGGTTTATAACAGTGAAAATTTTCTCGAATGGAAACTCTATCAATCGACTGCTGTTGAACTCTATGCGCACGATCTTGAGCGTTTGTGTTAGGAGAAAATCTGACCATTATAACTTTGTACTATTAGTAACTGACATAATGCCCACGCTGATGCGAATACGGCATATTGCTATGGCCTGTACACTCGACTCGAAATACAAAATTTCCATTTAGCCTCTTCGCTGAGTAACACATTATGAAAAACGCCTATTTCTCCACTGCGATAGGGCTGTACCTTAATTACCTTGTACACGGCATGGGGGTTATTCTGATAAGCCTCAACATGTCCTCGCTTGAACAACAGTGGCAAACCGATGCAGCAGGTGTGTCAATTGTCATCTCATCTCTCGGCATCGGTCGATTAAGCGTCTTATTACTGGCGGGCTTACTTTCCGATCGCTATGGCCGTAGACCATTCGTCATTTTCGGCATGCTCTGCTATCTGCTCTTCTTTTTTGGCATTATCAATACTCACAGTATTTTCATAGCCTACGCATTTGGCTTTTTGGCGGGTATGTCTAACAGTTTTCTTGATGCCGGGACCTATCCCAGCCTGATGGAGGCGTTTCCCCGCACCCCTGGCACCGCCAATATTTTGATTAAAGCTTTTGTGTCCGGCGGGCAGTTTCTGTTACCGATGGTCATTAGTGTACTGGTGTGGGCTGAGCTTTGGTTTGGCTGGTCATTCCTGTTCGCTGCGGGGATTATGATTGTCAACGGCATGTTTTTATTTCGCTGCCAATTCCCGGCACATCCCGGGCCTAAACCTTTCGTCAGGACATCACCTCCCGCACAGGAAGGCCCTCTACCTAAACATCGGTGTTCCATTATCGACCTGGTCAGCTACACCCTGTATGGCTACATTGCTATGGCGACATTTTACCTGATCAGCCAGTGGCTGGCTCAGTATGGTCAGTTCGTCGCCGGAATGCCGTACACCTCGGCGATTAAGCTGTTGAGTATCTACACCTGCGGTTCGCTACTGTGCGTGCTGATCACCGCGCCGCTTGCGAGGAAACCAGACCGCGCGACACCGCTGTTGATGCTTTACACGTTAATTTCATTTATTGCCCTGCTGACGGTTTGTCTGCACCCCACCCCTTACGTGGTGGTCGTATTTGCGTTTGTTATCGGGTTTTCTTCCGCCGGCGGCGTCGTACAAATTGGCTTAACGTTAATGGCGGCCCGTTTTCCGCATGCAAAAGGAAAAGCAACCGGCATTTATTACAGCGCGGGCAGCATTGCTACCTTCACGATCCCACTGATCACGGCAAAGCTTTCGCAAACCAGCATTGCCCACATCATGTGGTTTGATACCGGTATAGCCGCCATTGGTTTCGTGCTGGCGCTGTTTATTGGCTATCGCAGCCGTGTTGAGTCCAGATATCAGTTAAAAATGGCATCGCTGGTGGAATAGCACCACTGCAATATTGTTCATACCTGCTGCAAAATAATTGGGTTAATTTTTAAAACATCAGTAAAACAACGGCAGTAAGAATTGGGTTTCACAAATTAGCATGCAATATACCTGGTAACTAAAACGCCATGCTATGTGGGTGAAATGACACCCTCTCGGTATATTAATAACATGAACGCCGTCATTTAAATCATAGCGACGACAATATAATAATTTTAACATCCGCAAGGAGTTGTGAAAAATGTCTCAACACAAGGCCTTTAATACGCCATTTCTTCTGGCGATAACCTGTATTTATTTAAGCTACTTTTTACACGGCATTAGTGTCATTACGCTGGCGCAAAACATGACATCCCTGGCAGAAAAATTCTCAACAGATAATGCAGGCATTGCCTATTTGATTTCGGGAATTGGCCTTGGGCGACTGGTCAGCATTCTATTTTTTGGCGTTCTCTCAGATAAATTTGGTCGTCGGGCCATCATCCTGTTGGGCGCTATTCTGTATATGTTCTTCTTCTTCGGTATTCCTGCCAGCCCAAATTTAATGATTGCATTTATTCTGGCTGTTTGTGTCGGCGTGGCAAACTCAGCCCTCGATACAGGCGGCTATCCGGCGTTAATGGAATGTTTTCCCAAAGCATCAGGTTCAGCCGTTATTCTGGTGAAAGCCATGGTGTCATTTGGACAGATGATCTACCCCATCATCGTCAGTACCCTGCTGCTTAATCATATCTGGTACGGCTATGCGGTTATTATCCCCGGCGTATTGTTCGTCCTGATTACCCTAATGCTATTAAAAAGCCGCTTCCCGAGTCAGATAGTGGATGCGGGCGTCGCGAAAGATTTGCCGCAAATGAACAGCAAGCCACTGGTCTGGCTGGAGGGAGTGGCATCCGTGATGTTTGGGGTTGCCGCATTTTCAACGTTTTATGTCATCGTGGTCTGGATGCCCAAATACGCCATGGCGTTTGCCGGTATGGCGGAAGCCGACGCGCTGAAAACTATCTCCTACTACAGTATGGGGTCGCTGGTCTGCGTCTTTATTTTTGCTGCGCTACTGAAGAAAATGGTTCGTCCTATCTGGGCCAACGTTTTTAACGCGGGTCTGGCAACCATTACGGCGGCGGTTATCTATCTGTACCCCTCACCGCTGGTGTGTAATGCAGGCTCATTTCTCATCGGATTCTCTGCGGCAGGCGGTATTTTACAGCTCGGTGTTTCCGTGATGTCAGAGTTTTTCCCCAAGAGCAAAGCCAAAGTCACCAGTGTTTATATGATGATGGGAGGTGTCGCCAACTTTATTATCCCACTGATCACCGGATACCTTTCTAACATTGGTCTGCAATACATTATTTTGCTGGACCTCGCATTTGCTCTGCTGGCATTTATCACTGCCATTATCGTCTTTGTCCGTTACTACCGCGTATTCAATATTCCCCAAAACGATGTGCGCCTGGGCGAACGTTATTTTCAATAAACAGTTTAATAGGAGTTTCAAATGGACGTAACTGCAAAATATGAACTGATCGGTCTGATGGCCTATCCTATCAGGCACAGTCTGTCGCCCGAAATGCAGAATAAAGCATTAGAAAAAGCAGGATTACCGTTTACCTACATGGCATTTGAAGTTGATAATTCAACGTTTGCCAATGCGATTGCCGGGTTGAAAGCATTAAAAATGCGCGGTACTGGGGTATCTATGCCCAACAAGCAGCTGGCATGTGAGTATGTTGATGAATTAACCCCCGCCGCCAAACTGGTGGGCGCGATCAATACCATCGTCAATGATGACGGCTACCTTCGTGGCTACAACACGGACGGTACCGGACATATTCGCGCAATTAAAGAAAGCGGCTTCGATATTAAAGGTAAAACCATGGTACTGTTGGGCGCAGGTGGCGCATCTACGGCTATCGGTGCGCAAGCGGCAATTGAAGGTATAAAAGAGATTAAACTCTTTAACCGTAAAGATGAGTTTTTCGCAAAAGCGGTTGAGTTCGCCAAACGCGTGAATGAAAACACTGACTGCGTGGTGACCGTTATCGATCTCGCTGACCAGCGGGCGTTTGCAGAAGCGTTGGCCAGTGCGGATATTTTGACTAATGGCACTAAAGTCGGCATGAAGCCACTGGAAAATGAATCCATCGTCACCGACGTCTCTTTGCTACGTCCGGATCTGTTGGTAACCGAATGCGTCTATAACCCGCATATGACCAAATTGCTGCAACAGGCACAACTTGCAGGTTGCAAAACGATTGACGGTTACGGCATGTTGTTATGGCAAGGAGCTGAGCAGTTCAAGCTCTGGACAGGAAAAGATTTCCCGCTGGAGTACGTTAAACAGGTTATGGGGTTTGCAGCCTGACGGGCAAGTATCAGTAAATATTTAAAGGGTAATCAATGAAAACCGTAACCGTAAGAAACCTCGTTATTGGCGAGGGTGCGCCGAAGATCATTGTCTCGCTGATGGGTAAAGACATCTCAACGGTAAAAAGCGAAGCGCTGGCCTATCGTGAAGCAGACTTCGACATTCTGGAGTGGCGCGTTGACCATTTTGCGGATGTTTCATCAATTGACGCCGTACTGGAAGCCGCTCGCGCAATCCGCGATGTGATGACCGACAAACCGCTGTTATTTACCTTCCGCAGCGCGAAAGAAGGTGGCGAACAGGCGCTGTCTGTAGAAGAGTACCTTGCGCTTAACCGTGCGGCAGTAGACAGCGGTCTGGTGGATATGATCGATCTGGAACTTTTCACCGGCGATGAGCAGGTTAAAGCAACCGTCGAACACGCGCATGCGAAAAATGTCTTTGTGATTATGTCTAATCATGATTTCCATAAAACACCGGCGGCAGAAGAGATTATTCAGCGTCTGCGCAAAATGCAGGAACTTGGCGCAGATATTCCTAAAATTGCGCTGATGCCGCAAAGTAAAACGGATGTTCTGACGTTACTCAGCGCCACGCTGGAGATGCAGGAACGCTACGCCGATCGCCCGGTGATTACTATGTCAATGGCCAAAACTGGCGTTATTTCACGTCTGGCAGGTGAAGTCTTTGGCTCAGCTGCAACCTTTGGCGCAGTAAAAAAAGCTTCAGCCCCGGGGCAGATCTCCGTTACCGATCTGCGTACCGTACTGACAATATTACATCAGGCTTAATAACAAAATATTTCCACGATACACAAAATCATTCAAGTTGCATCAAGGCAGTAAATAAGCGAATCCCGATGAGCTTACTTAAGGTAAGTGATTCGGGTGGGAGCGTGCAGCCAACGCAGAAGCAGCTTGCAGGATCACGGGTATAAATATAAATAACTCGCTGGCTCAGATATCCGTTTAACAGCGTATATCTGGCAATCAGCTAAGCATTATTAAAGTGAATACTATTTTATCGAATATATCGATAGGTATTCGCACACATATAATCTGGAGTTTATATGAAACTTAAAAGACCTGAACGTATTCAAGGTCGTGTACCGGTATTATCGGCAGCGGACGCAGTGAATTATATTCCTGATGAAGCGACACTTTGCGTATTAGGTGCAGGTGGTGGTATTCTTGAAGCCACCAAATTAATTACTGCATTGGCTGATAAATATAAAAACAACCAGTCCCCGCGTAATTTATCACTGATCAGTCCGACAGGATTAGGAGATCGGGCCGACCGGGGGATTAGCCCGCTGGCGCAGGAAGGTTTAGTTAAATGGGCGCTTTGCGGGCATTGGGGACAATCACCACGGATCTCCGATTTAGCCGAACAGAACAAAATCGCTGCGTACAACTACCCACAGGGGGTATTAACTCAAACGCTACGCGCCTGCGCGGCCCACCAGCCAGGTATTTTAAGCGATATCGGCCTTGGCACATTTGTTGACCCTCGCCAACAGGGTGGCAAGCTGAATGAAGTGACCACTGAAGATTTAATTAAACTGGTGGAGATCGATAACAAAGAGTACCTCTACTATAAGGCCATCGCGCCAAATATCGCCTTTATTCGCGCGACTACCTGTGACAGCGAAGGCTACGCCACCTTTGAAGATGAAGTGATGTATCTCGATGCGCTGGTCATTGCCCAGGCCGTTCACAACAACGGTGGCATCGTCATGATGCAGGTGCAAAAGATGGTTAAGAAAGCCACCCTGCATCCTAAAGCGGTTCGTATTCCGGGCTATCTGGTGGACATTGTGGTGGTTGATCCCGATCAGACTCAGCTGTACGGCGGTGCGCCAGTTAACCGCTTTATTTCAGGTGATTTTGTCCTTGATGACAGCCACCAGACCGCCCTGCCACTCAACCAGCGTAAGCTTGTTGCCAGACGCGCTCTCTTCGAAATGCGCAAAGGCGCTGTCGGTAACGTTGGTGTAGGTATTGCCGATGGTATTGGCCTTGTCGCTCGCGAAGAAGGATGTGCCGACGACTTTATTCTGACGGTCGAAACCGGCCCGGTTGGTGGCATTACCTCTCAAGGCATTGCCTTTGGTGCTAACGTTAATACCCGTGCCATTATGGATATGACCTCCCAGTTTGATTTCTACCACGGTGGCGGACTGGATGTGTGCTATTTAAGTTTTGCTGAGGTGGATCGGCATGGCAACGTTGGCGTACATAAATTTAATGGCAAGATTATGGGCACTGGCGGTTTTATCGATATTAGCGCCACCTCGAAGAAAATTATTTTCTGCGGCACATTAACCGCCGGCAGTCTGAAAACAGAAGTGACCGATGGTAAATTAAATATCGTGCAGGAAGGTCGGGTGAAGAAATTCGTTAATGAATTACCCGAAATAACTTTCAGCGGAAAAATTGCCCTCGAACGCGGACTTGATGTGCGTTATATCACTGAACGCGCCGTGTTTACGTTAAAAGAAGACGGCCTCCATTTAGTTGAGATTGCACCAGGAGTCTCTCTGCAAGAAGATATTCTGGACAAAATGGATTTCACACCCGTTATTTCTCCGAACCTGAAACTGATGGACGAAAGATTATTTATTGATTCTTCGATGGGTTTTGTATTGCCCGACGCCGCCAATTAAAAGGAGTACCCAGATGGACTTTTCATTAACTGAAGAACAAGAGCTGCTGCTTGCCAGTATTCGGGATCTGATTACCAGTAATTTCCCGGAAGAGTATTTCCGTACCTGCGATCAGACCGCCACCTACCCCAGAGAATTTATGCGTGCCCTTGCGGATAACGGTATTTCGATGCTGGGTGTACCGGAAGAGTTTGGCGGTATACCGGCTGACTATGTCACACAGATGCTGGCTCTGATGGAAGTGTCAAAATGTGGAGCTCCCGCATTTTTAATTACCAACGGTCAGTGCATTCACAGCATGCGTCGTTTTGGTTCAGCCGAGCAACTGCGTAAAACAGCAGAAAGCACAATGGAAACGGGCGATCCAGCGTATGCGTTGGCATTGACCGAACCTGGCGCCGGGTCCGACAACAACAGTGCCACGACCAGCTATACGCGTAAAAATGGCAAGGTGTACCTGAACGGACAAAAAACGTTCATTACCGGAGCCAAAGAGTATCCATACATGCTGGTACTGGCGCGTGATCCGGAGCCTAAAGATCCGAAGAAAGCCTTTACGCTGTGGTGGGTTGACTCCAGTAAACCCGGCATCAAGATTAACCCGTTACACAAAATCGGCTGGCACATGTTAAGTACCTGCGAAGTCTATCTCGACGATGTCGAAGTTGACGAAAGCGACATGGTCGGTGAAGAAGGCATGGGCTTCCTCAACGTGATGTATAACTTTGAAATGGAACGGTTGATCAACGCTGCGCGCAGCACCGGTTTTGCGGAGTGTGCCTTCGAAGACGCAGCACGTTACGCCAACCAGCGCATTGCATTCGGCAAGCCCATTGGGCATAACCAGATGATCCAGGAGAAACTGGCACTCATGGCGGTTAAAATCGAGAACATGCGCAATATGGTATTGAAAGTCGCCTGGCAGGCCGACCAGGAGCAATCGCTGCGTACCAGCGCAGCACTGGCAAAACTCTACTGTGCTCGCACTGCGATGGAAGTGATCGACGACGCAATTCAGATTATGGGTGGTCTGGGTTATACCGATGAAGCGCGCGTTTCCCGATTCTGGCGAGACGTACGTTGCGAACGTATTGGTGGCGGCACCGATGAGATCATGATTTACGTAGCTGGTCGTCAGATCCTGAAAGATTATCAAAACAAATAAGTGATGGTGGCAACCCGGATAGCGTATAAATGCTATCCGGGCTTATGCCAGGGATCAGACTTCCGGTAGCAGGCATTCCTGCTCAATCAGATTGTTTTTAAACTGCTTACGATAGTCGCTGGGTGAACACCCCACATGCCGTTGAAAGAGTTTGGCAAAATGATCGACATTTTCATATCCCACCCGCCACGAAATCTCACCTAACGAAGCCTCAGTATTTGTCAGGGAGAATTTCGCCTCTGTCATCCGTCGCTGAATAACATAGTTAATCGGTGAAATACGATACTCTTTGGTAAATTCATGGCAGATATAACTGACGCTGGCACGAAATTTTTTGGACAACTGATCCAGCGTTATTTTTTCGCGGAAATTGTTATTTAAATAAACCAGTACATCTTTAATTAAGATATCTTTTTTAATATACCCTTGCTCCGAACGATAAGCATTTTTAAAGTTTTCATAAAATAAAACGGTTAAGGCATAAGCGAAAGCATCATAAGCCGCGGAGGTCAGATTATTTTTGCTCTGCGGGAGCATGATGCTAAGTTCATTAAAGATACTTTTAATGACCTCCTTTCCTTGCCCGGCGCTGATGACCGGACATGAATGCCCTTGCAATAGCTGATTCTCCTGCCAGCCTTCAAAACGGAAGCCGTACAATGCACAGGTATAAGTGGTCGCAGGCGAGCTGCTGTCAGAGGCGACAGCATGGAGCCGCCCTTGTTCTATCACGACAATATCGCCGGCATGCGCGACATACAGTGAAGAATCAATAATTAATCTGGCGACCCCTTTTTTGACATAAATGAGCTCTGTTTCATTGTCATGAACATGGTGGCCAGACTCCCAGTTAGGATCATCACTAATGACGAAGCGTGAAAATCTGGGCGTTTTCCCCTGCTCAAAAAGGGTTTCCATCGCATTATCAAAACATCGTTGATACATGACAACCTCCACCTTAAGACAGTAATTTTAGGAACATTTAATAATGACAAATTAAAGCGATGAGCCATGTTATACAATGATAATCCATACTAGCGAAACAAAATTATTTGTGCCAACTGCAAGATGATACTCCCGATTGGAGTGAATTATCCCCACTATTTATTTGCATTTTAAATTTATTGAAAAGGATAAATGTTATTTCTTTAGAGGCAATAATTTACATAACGGAAACAAATATCGCTCAATAGTGAATAAAAACATGATTCACTTCGCAAAGATCTCCTACAGTTTGCCTGCTCCAATTATTTCTTCCACAATCCGTTTTCCTTCCATTCTGATCAACGTTGCACTCTGATCTCATTTTTTTTTGCAAGATTGTTAGGAATGAAAACAGATTGCCCCGTCGAAAACACATTACATCTACCGCACACTATTTTCAGTCAAATTTTACCTACTGCCGATGATGACGCACTCCGTCATCATCCGAACGTGACCCACTGGAGATACCATGAAAATAATAACCTGCTTTAAGTTGGTACCTGAAGAACAGGACATTGTTGTTACCCAGGAGCGCTCGCTTAACTTTGACCGGGCCGAAGCCAAAATCAGCCAGTTTGATTTGAACGCGATGGAAGCCGCTGCACAACTAACCGCTGAGGGTGATGAGATCGTCGCCTTAACGGTCGGAGGTTCATTGTTACAGAACTCTAAAGTGCGGAAAGACGTGTTGTCCCGCGGTCCGGATAGTCTGTTTCTGGTACAGGATGCGCAACTGGAACATTCACTGCCCAGAGACACTGCTCAGGCCCTGGCCTGCGCCGCGAAAAGTATTGGATTTGACCTGATGATATTTGGTGAAGGATCAGGCGATCTCTACGCGCAGCAGGTGGGCTTGCTGGTGGGAGAATTGCTACAACTTCCCATTATTAACGCAGTAAGCAGCATTCAACGTAACGGCGGCCATGTTCTGGTTGAGCGCGCGCTTGAAGATGAAATTGAAGTCATCGACCTCCCCCTTCCCGCCGTGCTTTGCGTCACGTCAGATATCAATACACCGCGTATTCCTTCGATGAAAGCCATTCTTGGCGCGGGTAAAAAACCCGTTACGCAGTGGCAGGCCAGTGATATTGGCTGGACACCAACGCCACCATTAGCAGAGCTGGTTGAGATCGTGGTTCCGCCGCAAGCCGAGCGCAAGCGCATCATTCTGGAAAACGACTCGCCAGAAGCCATTGCCGAACTGGCTGAGCATCTGAAAAAAGCCCTGAACTAAACCCAACGGAGAGAGATTATCATGAGTAAATTAGCCAACGTCTGGGTGTTCAGCGATAACATAGAACGCTATGCAGAGTTAATGACCGGAGCTCGCCAATGGGGTGAGCAGGTGCACATCATTGTGCAAGGTAGCGAACAGGCAAGCAGGGCTAAGCGGCTGGGTGCCGATGAAATAATCGTCCTCGAACAAATCTCCCCCTTGCAGCGTATTGAAAACTATGCGGAGACCCTCGTCGCCCTGATAAAAGAGCACTCTGGCCTGTTGCTGATGCCTGCCACCAAACGCGCCAAGGCCCTCGGTGCGCGTCTGAGTATTCAACTCAATGCAGCGATGGTGAACGATGCCACATCGGTAAGTCTTGATGCCGGGGCACTTTTCGCTGAGCACCGCATGTATGGCGGTCTCGCATTCGGCAAAGAAAAACTCAACAGTGCTCTGGCGATTATCACAATCGCCGCCGGAGTGCTGGAGCCGGTAGAAGAGAATCAGGAAAACAGCTGTCCGGTTACTTCCGCAACGTATATCACTCCGCACCATGAAGTTATCTGCCAGGAGCGTCGCACCAAACCACTTAGCAGTGTTGATCTCAGTAAAGCCAAACGCGTCGTGGGTGTTGGTCGTGGCCTGGTTGCACAGGACGACTTACAAATGGTGCATAACCTGGCTGCTGTACTGGGCGCTGAGGTGGGATGCTCACGACCGATTGCTGAAGGTGAAAACTGGATGGAGCGCGAACGCTATATTGGCGTTTCAGGCGTATTGCTGAAATCTGATCTTTACCTGACGCTGGGCATCTCAGGGCAAATTCAACATATGGTCGGCGGAAACGGTGCGAAAATTATCGTCGCCATCAACAAAGACAAAAAAGCCCCCATCTTTAATTACGCCGATTACGGTCTGGTGGGCGATATCTACAAAGTTGTTCCAGCCCTTATCGAACAGCTAAGCCGCTAACCCCCTATTTAACGCACAGATCCCGCCGCCCTCGCGGCGGGAAGGGAGCATAAAGCATGTCAGATGAAAAATTTGATGCCATTGTGGTCGGTGCTGGCGTGGCCGGTGCGGTAGCAGGCTATGTGATGGCAAGTGCAGGACTGGACGTGTTGGTTATTGAGCGTGGAAACAGCGCTGGCAGTAAAAATATGACCGGTGGCCGGCTCTACGCACATAGCCTTGAAAGCATCATGCCTGGATTCGCTCAGCAAGCGCCCATCGAACGTAAAGTGACCCGCGAAAAAATCTCATTCCTGACCGAAGAAAGTGCCGTGACCCTGGACTTTCACCGTGAAAAAACCGATGCCCCAGCGCAGGAGTCGTATACCGTTTTGCGCAACCGTCTTGATCCCTGGCTGATGGAAAAAGCCGAACAAGCAGGCGCGCAGTTCATTCCTGGCGTTCGCGTCGATGCGCTGATCCGCGAGGGCAATAAAGTTACCGGTGTACAGGCTGGTGACGATATCCTCGAAGCCAATATTGTCATCCTTGCCGACGGTGTTAATTCCATGCTGGGCCGCTCACTGGGCTTAGTCCCCGCCTCCTCAGCACATCATTATGCCGTCGGTGTAAAAGAACTGATCGGCTTGTCTCCCTCTGTTATTGCAGATCGTTTCAATCTTTCGGGCAATGAAGGTGCGGCCTGGCTGTTTGCCGGCTCGCCATCTAACGGACTCATGGGCGGTGGTTTTCTGTATACCAACCATGACTCTGTTTCTCTGGGGCTGGTGTGCGGCCTGGGGGACATAGACCACGCCACAAAAAGTATTCCGCAAATGCTGGAAGATTTTAAGCAGCATCCCACTATTCGCCCGCTGATTGAAGGCGGTGAATTGCGGGAATACTCGGCACATATGGTGCCTGAAGGTGGTCTGGCAATGGTGCCCAGACTGTTCGATGATGGCGTGATGATCGTCGGCGATGCCGCCGGTTTCTGTCTGAATTTGGGGTATACGGTACGCGGCATGGATTTAGCCATTGCTTCTGCGGAGGCGGCAGCTAAAACAGCGATTGCCGCGAAAGAACGGCAAGATTACTCCGCCAACAGCCTGATGGACTACAAGCACGCTCTCGAACAGAGTTGCGTAATGCGCGATTTACAGCATTTTCGCAAGATCCCGGCGCTGATGGAAAACCCGCGTCTGTTTACCCAATACCCACGCATGGTGGCAGATATCATGAGCGATATGTTCACCGTTGACGGACGTCCGAATCAACCGGTTCGCAAGATATTTATGTCCCATGCAAAACAGATTGGGTTAATGAACTTACTCAAAGACGGCATTAAGGGAGCAACAGCGCTATGAGTCAGGACAATTCCGTTAACGTTGACGTCAAACTGGGCGTCAACAAATTCAATGTCGATGAAGGCCATCCGCATATTATTCTGACCGATCATCCTGACGTTAATGAATTTCGCAAATTACTGAAAGCCTGCCCCGCCGGACTGTATAAGCAGGACGAAAGCGGAAATATTCATTTTGATTCTGCAGGGTGTCTGGAGTGTGGGACTTGTCGGGTACTTTGCGGTGAAACAATCCTCGAACAATGGGAATACCCGGCAGGGACATTTGGTGTGGAGTTTCGCTACGGCTAACGGATTTTGCATTTTACAGGCCGGATCGGATGCTACTGCCGTCCGGCAAGAAGTATGCCGAAAATAATCCAGGGACAAACAATGAAAGTCACGCTAAAGTTTAATGCCGAGCGTAGAAAAACATACCGACAGCAGGGATTTTGGGGGGATGCCTCACTCGGCGACTACTGGCACCAAACTGCTCAGGCCGTGCCGGACAAAATCGCTGTAGTCGATAATCAGGGCGATTCATATACCTATGCCGCACTCGACAGTGCAGCCAACAGCCTGGCATCCTGGTTTTTATCCTGCGGGATCCAACCTGGCGATCGTATTGCTTTTCAACTGCCGGGCTGGTGCGAATTTACTCTTATTTATCTGGCCTGTCTGAAAACGGGGGCCGTTTCCGTTCCTCTGTTACCCGCCTGGCGCGAGGCAGAACTGGTGTGGGTACTGAACAAATGTAAAGCGAAGATCTTTTTCGCGCCGACCCTGTTTAAGCAGACCCGACCGGTCGATCTGATCCTGCCCCTACAAAATCAGTTACCGCATCTGCAACAGATTGTCGCCGTAGATAAACTGGCCCCTGCAACGGCATCATTGGCGCTCAGTCAGCTACTTACGACCCCACCGTTAACCAAAGCGATTAGCGTTCATGCCGACGAACTGGCCGCAGTGCTTTTTACCTCCGGTACTGAAGGGATGCCGAAAGGCGTGATGCTGACCCATAACAACATCCTTGCCAGCGAGCGCGCTTACTGCGCCCGCCTCAACCTCAACTGGCAGGATGTGTTTTTAATGCCTGCTCCGCTTGGGCACGCCACCGGTTTTCTGCATGGCGTAACAGCGCCGTTTTTAATTGGTGCGCGCAGCGTGCTGCTGGATATTTTTACCCCAACAGCCTGCCTCGAACTGTTGCAGCAACAGCGTTGTACCTGCGTACTCGGCGCAACGCCCTTCGTCTATGACATCCTGTGCTGTGTCGAAAAGCAACCTTACGATCTCTCATCACTGCGCTTCTTCTTATGCGGTGGCACAACTATTCCAAGAAAAATTGCCCGCGACTGTCAGCAGCTCGGCATCAAACTGTTAAGCGTCTATGGCTCGACGGAAAGTTCACCGCATGCAGTAGTAAACCTTGATGACTCACTTTCTCGCATGATGAATACCGACGGCTACGCCGCCGCTGGCGTCGAAATAAAAGTGGTCGATGAAGCGCGAAAAACGCTGCCACCAGGCACAGAAGGTGAAGAAGCTTCGCGCGGGCCCAACGTCTTTATGGGCTACCTTGATGAGCCAGAAATGACTGCCAGAGCGCTGGATAGCGACGGTTGGTACTACAGTGGTGATTTGTGCCGAATGGACGACGCGGGATACATAAAAATTACCGGACGTAAGAAAGATATTATCGTGCGAGGTGGCGAGAATATCAGTAGTCGTGAGGTTGAAGACATTCTATTGCAGCATCCGCGCATACATGATGCCTGTGTTGTTGCCATGCCAGACGATCGATTAGGGGAAAGGTCGTGCGCCTACGTAGTGCTCAAGTCCCCGCATCACTCGCTTTCGCTGGAATCTGTGGTGGCTTTTTTTAGTCGTAAACGGGTGGCAAAGTACAAATATCCGGAACATCTTGTGGTGATCGAAAAATTACCCAGAACGGCGTCCGGTAAAATTCAGAAGTTCTTGTTACGTCAGGATATTATTCAGCGCCTGCAGGCTGAATGTGTTGAGGTATGAGTGTGGCAGAGATGACAGGATGGCGACGCGAACGCCGCCATCCTGGTTGATATTACTTTTTCAGTTCAGCCAGACTCAGCCATGTCTGTACAACGGTATCCGGGTTCAACGACAGGCTGTCGATCCCCTCTTCCATCAGCCAGGCAGCGAAGTCTTCGTGGTCAGATGGACCCTGACCGCAAATACCAACGTATTTACCCTGTTTCTTGGCAGCGCGAATCGCCATCGACAGCAGTGCTTTCACCGCGTCGTTACGCTCATCAAACAGCTCAGAAACAACGCCAGAGTCACGGTCCAGACCCAACGCCAGCTGCGTCATGTCGTTAGAGCCAATAGAGAAGCCGTCGAAGTGCTCAAGGAACTGCTCAGCCAGCAAGGCGTTGGATGGGATCTCACACATCATGATGATCTTCAGCCCGTTCTCGCCACGTTTCAGCCCCTGGCGCGCCAGCTCATCCACCACCGCTTTTGCCTGGGCCACAGTTCGTACGAACGGTACCATCACTTCAACGTTCGTCAGTCCCATTTCGTTGCGCACGCGTTTCACCGCGTCACATTCGAGGGCAAAACAGTCGCGGAAGCTATCTGAAACATAACGACCCGCGCCACGGAAGCCCAACATCGGGTTCTCTTCATGCGGTTCATAACGCTCGCCGCCGACCAGGTTGGCGTATTCGTTGGACTTAAAGTCCGACATACGGACAATGACACGTTTTGGATAAAACGCCGCACCCAAGGTCGCGATCCCTTCGGTCAGACGACCAACATAGAATTCGCGAGGGGAGTCGAACCCTTTCATCATTGAACGGATTTCTTTTTGCAGCTCAGGCGTCTGATCATCAAATTCCAGCAGTGCGCGAGGATGCACGCCAATCATGCGGTTGATGATAAATTCCAGACGCGCCAGTCCAACGCCTTCGTTCGGCAGACAGGCGAAATCGAAAGCCCGGTCCGGGTTGCCGACGTTCATCATCACCTTCAACGGCAGATCCGGCATGGTCTCCACGCTGGAACTTTTCACGCTGAAGTCGAGCATGTCAGCATACACATAGCCGGTATCGCCTTCGGCGCAGGAGACAGTCACCTTCTCGCCATCTTTCATGCGCTCGGTAGCATCACCACAACCTACGACAGCCGGGATCCCCAGCTCGCGTGCGATGATCGCCGCGTGACAGGTACGACCGCCGCGGTTGGTGACAATCGCTGCCGCTTTTTTCATGATCGGCTCCCAGTCTGGGTCGGTCATGTCGGTGACTAGTACGTCGCCTGGGTCAATGCGGTTCATTTCGCTGATGTCGTGAATCACCTTCACCGGACCCGCGCCAATGCGATGACCGATAGCACGGCCTTCAGCAATGATTTTACCCTGAGCATGCAGCGTATAACGCTCCATCACCTGGCCGCGAGAACGTACGGTTTCCGGACGAGCCTGCACAATGAACAGCTTGCCGGTGTGACCATCTTTAGCCCATTCGATGTCCATAGGACGACCGTAGTGCTTCTCGATCTGTACCGCCTGCTTCGCCAGTTCCTGCACTTCCTCGTTCGTCAGCGAGAAAATATCACGTTGATCTTGCGGAACATCTTCAATCGTAACCTGTTTACCGTGTTCCTGCGTCGGCGCATAAATCATGCGGATTTTTTTCGAACCCATCGTGCGACGCACAATTGCCGGGCGGTTAGCGGCCAGCGTCGGTTTGTGCACGTAGAATTCATCAGGGTTGACAGCGCCCTGCACGACCATTTCTCCCAGGCCCCAGGCTGAGGTGATAAACACCACCTGGTCGAAACCGGATTCGGTATCAATGGAGAACATCACGCCGGAAGACGCAAGGTCAGAGCGCACCATACGCTGGACACCCGCAGAGAGCGCCACCCCACGGTGGTCATAACCCTGGTGAACACGGTAGGAGATCGCCCGGTCGTTAAACAGCGAAGCAAATACGTGTTTTATTGCCACCAGCACCGCATCAAAACCCTGGACGTTGAGGAAAGTTTCCTGCTGACCGGCAAATGAAGCATCTGGCATATCTTCTGCGGTTGCAGAAGAACGCACGGCAAAAGAGGCATTAGCATCATCCGCGGAAAGCTGCGCGTAGGCATCGCGGACGGCATTTTCCAGCTCAGGCTGGAAAGGAGTGTCGATAATCCACTGGCGGATCTGCGCACCGGCTTTCGCAAGCGCGGTAACATCGTCAATATCCGTTTTATCCAGCAGCTCATAAATGCGCTGGTTTACACCGCTCTGGTCCAGAAACTGGTTAAACGCATCGGCGGTCGTTGCAAAACCATTCGGTACGGAAACACCCATACCGGAAAGGTTAGTAATCATTTCACCCAGGGAGGCATTTTTGCCCCCAACTCTGTCTACATCATTCATGCCGAGTTGGTTATACCAAAGCACCAGCGGTGACGAGCCATTGTTGGACATCGAACAATCCTTATATATGAACGAGGTTAGGAAACTCAATTTTGCGTAATTATCTTTGCATATTTACTTCAGCGAAAAAAACGGTGAATCGTTCAAGCAACTTTATTTTTTATTTTTTAAGATTGTTTACGCATTTGCGCAAACCCGCGAGCGGCACGGGATCACCACAAAAACTGTCGGTATAAACATTTGTTCCGAAAAATGAAATGTACTTTTCATTAAATATAAAAATACCGTTTCATTTTATAAAATAAGTATCGTTATATTCGCTTCTGGCGAATTTTAATTTATGCTTTCAGAGAATTATGTCAGCCCCCAGGATGAGCAAAATGGATAATGCTGTTGATCGTCATGTATTTTATATTTCTGATGGTACGGCCATCACCGCAGAGGTATTAGGCCACGCGGTAATGTCGCAGTTTCCAGTTACGATCAGCAGTATCACGCTGCCGTTTGTGGAAAATGAGAGTCGGGCCCGCGCGGTAAAAGACCAGATAGACGCCATTTATCAACAAACTGGCGTGCGCCCTCTGGTGTTTTACTCCATCGTGTTGCCGGAAATCCGCTCTATTATTTTGCAAAGTGAAGGGTTCTGCCAGGATATCGTGCAGGCACTGGTCGCTCCCCTGCAACATGAGATGAAGCTCGACCCCACTCCGATTGCCCATCGCACGCACGGTCTTAATCCGGGTAATCTCATCAAGTACGACGCACGCATCGCGGCGATTGATTATACGCTCGCTCATGACGACGGTATTTCGTTGCGCAACCTCGATCAGGCTCAGGTGATCCTGCTCGGCGTTTCCCGCTGCGGTAAAACCCCTACCAGCCTGTATCTGGCGATGCAGTTTGGGATCCGGGCGGCCAACTACCCCTTTATTGCCGATGATATGGATAATCTCGTGCTACCGGCATCACTGAAACCGTTACAGCATAAATTATTTGGCCTGACGATCGACCCTGAACGCCTGACGGCGATCCGTGAAGAGCGCCGGGAAAATAGCCGTTACGCATCACTGCGCCAGTGCCGGATGGAGGTGGCAGAAGTAGAAGCGCTGTACCGGAAGAATCAGATCCCGTGGTTAAACAGTACTAATTATTCGGTAGAAGAAATTGCCACTAAGATCCTCGATATTATGGGGCTGAATCGCCGAATGTACTAGAACGCTAGTGCATTGGTTCAATTTTTTGTTATTATGCTCGCCAGTAGGCAGGATGAGTGTGTTATTGTGATGTACATCACTTCCCGGTAGTCCTGCCGTTGAAGCAACAAATTTCTGAGACAAGTAATGAACAGAACCGATGAACTCCGTACTGCGCGTATTGACAACCTGGTCACTCCAGCAGAGCTTGCGCAGCGGCATCCTGTTTCGTCCTCCGTCGCCCGTCATGTGACGGATTCCCGACGCCGGATAGAAAAAATATTGAATGGTGAAGATCCCCGTTTACTGGTGATCGTTGGGCCCTGCTCGATTCACGATCTTGACGCAGCTATGGAGTACGCCACTCGTTTACAGACGTTGCGTACCAGGCACCAGGCGCGTCTGGAAATCGTGATGCGTACCTATTTTGAAAAGCCGCGCACCGTTGTTGGCTGGAAAGGCTTAATTTCTGACCCGGATTTAAACGGCAGCTACCGCGTCAACCACGGTATTGAGCTGGCGCGTAAATTACTGCTGCAGGTTAACGAGCTTGGGGTGCCAACGGCAACGGAATTCCTCGATATGGTTACCGGCCAGTTTATTGCCGATTTAATCAGTTGGGGGGCCATTGGCGCGCGTACAACTGAAAGCCAGATCCACCGAGAGATGGCCTCTGCGCTCTCCTGTCCGGTAGGGTTTAAAAACGGGACGGATGGTAATACACGTATTGCCGTCGATGCTATTCGCGCTTCCCGAGCCAGTCATATGTTCCTCTCTCCGGATAAAACCGGGCAGATGACCATCTATCAGACCAGCGGTAACCCGTATGGACATATCATCATGCGCGGAGGTAAAAAGCCGAATTACTCTGCAGCTGATATCGCCGCCGCCTGTGATACCCTGCATGAGTTCTCCTTACCGGAGCATCTGGTAGTCGATTTTAGTCACGGCAATTGCCAGAAGCAGCACCGTCGTCAGTTAGAGGTTTGCGATGATGTTTGTCAGCAAATTCGCAATGGCTCGACGGCTATCGCCGGGATTATGGCGGAAAGTTTCTTGCGTGAAGGCACGCAAAAAATCGTCAGTGGTCAACCGCTGGTCTACGGTCAGTCGATCACCGACCCATGTCTGAACTGGGAAGATACTGAACTGCTGGTCGAAAAACTCGCCTCTGCCGTTGATAGTCGTTTCTGACCTTTTCACCGGGTGGAATAACTTCGCCCGGTGACAATCCCTTGTTTTTCCCTTCATTTTTGCTCAAAAATTATTCTCGTCACAATTTTTTCACAAAAAGGCTTGCCGCAAAATTTTAGTTTGTTGATAATGATTATCATTGTTACATTGATTGTTATTTTTAAACACTATGTCACGTATGGATAACACCACGGCAACACCCGTAAAAGACAATACACCACCCTCTCCCGTTCAAACTGAGCGTCGAATTGACAGCAAAAGTCTGCTCGGAAACGAGGGGCGGGTGATTATCGAGCATGACGGACAGCATTACCTGCTGAGACAAACGCATGCCGGAAAACTGATTCTGACTAAATAAACAACACATTTCGCCAGCCACCCAGGTGATCCCCAGGCAGCCAGCGCTTTTCGATTTCCTAATGGAGAGTTGCTATGCCATACCTGCACACCGCGGCTTTGCGCCCATCACTTTTGGCGCTGGCGATCATGAGTCATCTGTCCGCAACCGCTTATGCCGCGACTGATGATATTACCGTTACCGCCACCGGCAATGCCCGTAGCGCCTTTGAAGCGCCGATGATGGTCAGCGTCATCGACGCCAGCGCACCGGAAAACCAAACCGCCAGCTCGGCTGCCGATCTGTTACGTAAAGTACCTGGTCTGACTCTGGACGGTACGGGGCGCACTAATGGACAGGACGTTAATCTGCGCGGTTACGACCGACGCGGCGTTCTGGTCCTGGTTGATGGTGTACGTCAGGGTACCGATACCGGGCACCTGAATAGCACCTTCCTCGACCCTGCTCTCATCAAACGAATTGAAGTGGTTCGCGGCCCGTCTGCTCTGCTGTATGGCAGCGGTGCGCTGGGTGGCGTGATCGCGTACGAAACCGCAGATGCTAAAGATCTGCTGGAAGTCGGCAAAAACAGCGGCTACCGCGTATTTGGTACCGCAGCAACGGGCGATCACAGCCTCGGAATGGGAGCCAGCGCATATGGTCGCAGCGATACGCTGGACGGACTGCTCGCCTGGTCCAGCCGTGACCGTGGTGATTTGCGTCAGAGCAACGGAACCACCGCGCCGAACGACGAAACGATTAACAATATGTTGGCAAAAGGCAGTTGGAAACTTGACAGCGCCCAGACACTGGCAGGTTCGCTACGTTATTACAACAATGATGCGCAGGAACCTAAAAATCCACAGGCCAGTGATGCGGATAGCAGCAGTAATCCTATGACCGATCGTTCGACTATCCAGCGTGATGCCCAACTGACGTATACCCTCGCACCAGCGGATAATGACTGGCTGAATGCTGATGCTCGCATTTACTGGTCTGAAGCACGCATTAACGCGCAGAACCCCGATGCAACCAACGAGTTTCGCAAACAAACGACCAAAGGCGGGAAAATTGATAACCGCAGTCGCCTGTTTACCGATTCCCCTGGCTCTCATCTGTTGACCTATGGCGGTGAGTATTATCGCCAGGAGCAACGTCCAGGTGGCTCGACCACAGGTTTCCCGCAGGCAAAAATTGATTTCAGCTCCGGCTGGCTACAGGACGAGATCACCTTGCGAGACCTGCCGATAACGATACTGGGTGGCACTCGTTATGACTCTTACCGCGGCAGCAGTGAGGGTTATGCGGATGTTGATGCAGATAAATGGTCCTCTCGCGCGGGAATGACCGTTACGCCTGCTGACTGGTTGATGCTGTTTGGCTCCTGGGCGCAAGCCTTCCGCGCACCGACTATGGGTGAGATGTATAACGATGCGAAACACTTCTCCATCGGTCGGTTTTACACCAACTACTGGGTGCCAAACCCTAACCTGCGCCCGGAAACCAACGAAACCCAGGAGTATGGTTTTGGCCTGCGCTTTGATGATCTGATGCTGGCGAACGACGCCCTCGAATTTAAAGCCAGCTATTTTGATACCAAAGCAAAAGATTACATCTCCACCAGCGTCGATTTTGCCGCTGCGACAACGATGTCCTACAACGTACCCAACGCCAAAATTTGGGGCTGGGACGTCATGACGAAATACACCACCGACCTGTTCAGTCTGGATCTGGCCTATAACCGTACGCGCGGCAAAGATACTGACACCGGTGAATACATTTCCAGCATTAACCCGGACACGGTCACCAGCAAACTAAACATTCCTGTAGCACACAGCGGCTTCTCAGTCGGCTGGCTCGGTACCTTTGCCGATCGCTCCACTCATATCAGCAGTAGCTACACTAAACAACCAGGCTATGCGGTAAATGACTTCTATGTGAGCTATCAGGGCCAACAGGCACTGAAAGGCGTGACCACTACGCTGGTTCTGGGTAACGCCTTCGACAAAGAATACTGGTCTCCGCAGGGCATTCCGCAGGATGGTCGTAACGGCAAAATTTTCGTGAGTTATCAGTGGTAATCACCCTGCCCCGGCTCGCCGGGGCAGCAATCTGGAAGGAAGAGGCAATGAATCATTACACACGCTGGCTGGAACTGAAAAAAGAAAATCCTGGAAAATATGCGCGTGACATCGCGGGTCTGATGAACATCAGTGAAGCTGAGCTGACCTTTGCACGCGTCGGTCATGACGCATGGCGTTTACGTGGCGAAGTACGCGAGATCCTGGGCGCACTGGAAGCCGTAGGGGAAACTAAATGTATATGCCGTAACGAATACGCCGTTCATGAGCAAGTTGGCGCATTCACCAATCAGCACCTTAATGGACATGCCGGACTGGTGCTGAATCCCCGCGCCCTCGACCTGCGGTTGTTTCTGAACCAGTGGGCAAGTGCGTTTCATATCAGCGAAGCGACCGCCCGCGGAGAGCGCCAGAGCATTCAATTTTTTGATAATCAGGGTGATGCGCTGTTAAAAGTCTACACCACGGAGAATACCGACGTCGCGGAATGGGGCTCGCTGCTGACCCGCTTCATCTTCGCCGAAAACCCGCCGCTGGAGTTGCAATCCATTGAGAATGCTGCCCCTGCCGCGGTTACCGTAGACGCTGAAACCGTTGATAAAGAGTGGCGCGCCATGACCGATGTGCATCAGTTCTTCGGCTTGTTGAAACGTCACAACCTTACGCGTCAACAGGCATTTAGCCTGGTGGGCGACGATCTGGCCTGTAAAGTCACCAATGGGGCACTGGCACAACTGCTGGAAACAGCACGTCAGGATGGTAACGAAATTATGGTATTTGTTGGCAACCGCGGCTGCGTGCAGATTTTTACCGGTGTTGTAGAAAAACTGGTGCCAATGAAAGGCTGGCTGAATATTTTCAATCCAACCTTTACCCTGCATCTGCTGGAAGAGACCATTGCAGAAACCTGGGTAACGCGCAAACCCACTGCGGATGGCCACGTGACCAGTCTGGAACTGTTTGCCGCAGACGGGACGCAAATCGCTCAGCTCTATGGTCAGCGTACAGAAGGCGAACCAGAGCAGAAGCAATGGCGTGCGCAAATTGACGCATTAACGCCAAAAGGGCTGGCCGCATGAAAAAACTGCTCGTCCTGATTGCACTCCTGCCTGCGGCGGCGCTGGCTACACCCGAGGAAAAAATAGTTTCTCTTGGCGGTGATGTCACTGAGATTGTGTATGCGCTGGGTGCACAGTCATCCCTCGTTGCACGAGACAGCACCAGCCAATGGCCTGAAGAAGTAACCGCATTACCTGATGTGGGTTATTTACGCCAACTCAACGCCGAAGGGATCCTTGCAACTCGCCCAACGCTGGTCCTTGCCAGCGCGCAGGCACAGCCGTCTCTGGTGCTTAAACAGGTCGGGCAAAGCAAAGTCCGTGTTGTCACGGTGCCTGCAAGTAACGAACTGAGCGTGATTGATGAGAAAGTTCAGGTAATTGCGCAGGCTACACATCGCGAGTCACAAGGCGAAGCGCTGCGTCAAACCTTGCGTCAGGAACTGGCGATGCTGCCATCATCGACACTCAATAAACGCGTACTGTTCATTCTCAATCACGGTGGGATGACCGCGATGGCCGCCGGGCAACAAACCGGAGCTGACGCTGCCGACGATACGCCGTGCGTAACTCCTCGTCGTGGCCGTGTAGATGGTATGGAAGCACACGGTAACAGCCAAATCGTTCGTGCTTACGTTCCACTTGCTGAAATGTTCGGTTACGCAACAGTTCTTCGTTCTGCATCTCAAGGACGTGGTACATTCATGATGGTATTTGACCACTACGAAGATGTACCTAAGTCAGTACAAGAAGAAATCATTAAGAAAAACAAAGGTGAAGGCTAATCAGTCCTCGCTCTAGAAGGAAGTCACTTAGTGGCTTCCTTTTGTCTTTAGAAAATACCTCTAAATATGGTAAAATAGTAGGAGAATAATGTGAGGAAAATG
>NZ_CAMSEL010000030.1:0-38877 GCF_947057495.1 Citrobacter sp. Marseille-Q5395
ATAATAAATATTTCATTGGGGTTTATATTGTTTGTATAATTCACTCTGTTATTAGTCATCAGTTTATCATTCGATATGATTATTAATCATGAGAATGGTATGGATGCATCCTATATCATTGATTAAACTTAATTATTAATCTGAGTGTTGTTTAAATTAAAAAATTAAATCATATAGTCGATCAAGGTAATACATAAATATACTCACATGATTTTAAATTATTGAGGGTAAGTGATGTTTTTTTTAATGAAAAGTGCCATAACTTTATAGTTTTTATTATTAAATTTAATTTATTATATTTCAGCAAGTTACCATTGAAATCTTGGCGTGAATGAATAAGTTGCAAAGGAGAGTTGTTAGCATTTATTATGATAAAGTGACTCTGGTACTGAGTTATTATTATTTAGATAAACTTTAGATGGATGGTATTATGTTATGTGAAATCTATAAATTAAATGTTATTTGTTATTTGTTATTTGTTATTTGTTATTTGTTATTTGTTATTTGTTATTTTTTTTATTATTAATAGGTGTTTGTTTTTGAAAGTGAGGTTCAATTGATAAGTGCTACTTCCGATACTCTTACAACGCTGAAAAGATAGTAACCATTGCAATAGAAAAATGGAACTTCTTCTTATTGAGACTGTACTGTGTATTATATTCATCTGACTGCAGGGTTGTTATCCCCTAAAATTAAAAGGCAAACTTAAAATCTGGCGCATGGAATATATATACTCTTAAATAAAGCAAATTAAAATATATCCCCATCATTACATAAGTAATGAAGTTATGTTTTTTTACCTATATTTTCTTTTCCACAGGTATAAGATAATCACAATGGATTTTATCACAAACACATTCCTCGGCATGATCAAATACATTATAATAGCATTCTATGTCATCAGTATTTCGACGTATCAATTTCATTTTTGGCAATGTGTAATGATATATTATCATAATAAAATCCTGAAAATTTTTGCTATCCCCATGATACGGAAAACGCACATATAAACCACTTTTAATATCTATTTCACAGATGCTATATATATTTGGCGACAAAAACTGTTTTATAGTTGTGCTCGAATATGTAATTTCTATTTCATTTTCTTTCAATTTACTCCTCTTTGATTGACATATACCATATGTAATCGGTTGTATATGCCCGAATTTTTTATTGAAAAGAGATTTGGCAGAAAATCTAATTTTCTGACAGCATGATTGAAATGTATTAAACTCGCAAGAGTCATGTAATGTTATTCCATATGTCTTTATATGAGGGAGTATTATATACTCAGGAATAGGTGAAATGTATAACGATAACTCTAAAGATGGGGTCATACCTGAAAAATCCCAATTAGGGCTATTTCTGTATGATGCAGGTGTATTACCAAATTGTATTTTAAAGGCCCTTGTAAAACTTTGTTGTGATTTGAACTCGTAATGCATTACAATGTCAAGTAAAGGTCGATTTGTTAGTCTTAACATTAATGCTGCCAATGTTAATCTTCGAGCCCTTATATAATTTCCCAACGTCTGTCCAGTTATGGATTTAAATATACGTTGTAAATGCCATTTTGAATACCCTGCACGTGTAGCAACATCATTAAGCTTCAATGGTGATTCTAGATTGCATTCTATCCATTTTAAGAGGTCATTTATTATATTACTGTGGTCCATGCATAAATTTCTCATGTATGATTTATATCAAAACACTGTCAGGAAATAAATTTAAGTTTGGCAGATTGCATTATGGAAACTCTGAAGAGTTCCGATGATCTCGAAACTTATTGGATATCAGAGTTTTTCAACCGAGAAAAATTTATTTGCTCTTTTATCGACTGATATTATCCGGATAAGATACTGCCTGCTCACGTCCATGTTTTCAGGATAAATGCACTTCTTCTATAGTTTAATATACTACGGATAAACGCTTTCTGTGATGTTCCGGGTTTTCAACTTCATTGATAACGGCTAAGCCGAGGTCCCCACCAGACAAATCAGAATTACCATTTTCGTCATAAAGAAGTATGTCGCCTCCTATACGATAATTTCCGGTAGTTTTTCCAGGAGCATGAGGGCCAAAATTGGCGGCAGGACTAACGAAAAACCAATCTAAACGAGGATCCGAAATATAAAGATCCTCAAGAACAGCGGCAAGTATAAGTGCTTCTGGTTTAGCTATCTCAAGAAATTCGGGGGTATCAACAAAACGTGGCCCTCCCGGTTTTCTAAGAAGAGAGCCTGCCCCACCGATGACGCCAAATCTGATTCCCTGTTGAGCTGCAATAAGAGCCGCTCTGCGCAGAAGGGTGCGAAAATCCATTTCTTTTGCCAGAGGGCCACGAGCTGATAATGCTGAGATAACTACGTCTGCATTGCTACATGCAGTGGCAAGGAATGCTTCATCACGTAGGTCGCCAGTGATGTAGGTAACACCATTCACTTTTTCCGCCGGTAGATTTTTACTATATGATAATATCTTATGCCCGCGGGTTGTTCCGGTAGAGGCTATGTGACTACCGGCATACCCAGTGCCACCAAGGATCTTAATGAGCGCCATAAAATGTTTCCTTTAACTTAATGTTTTGATTTTTATTGAGATTTTATGGTAAAAAACCAAAAGAGCCCGAGGTTCTACGTTTGTAATTTACCAACAAAATCATAGCTATTTTATCATAGGTAATTTTGTACGGCAAGGGAGGTTCATTTGCCCACAAAAAATATTGATCATTCTGAACTGCTAATCGAGATGGCAGACACGACCCTGCATGTTGCACGCAAATTGCATGCATATAGCCTGCAAAATCCGGGCATTGTTCCCTTAAGCCCGTTGGAATGTCTCGTGCTCCTGCATGTCCATAAACGTCCTGGAGTGTCTCCATCAGAACTTGCCCATGAACTGGCTTTACGTTCAAGCAACACCGCTGCCGCACTTCGTGGTCTCATAGAAAAAGAGCAGATAGAACGACGTGCCGACTCATTGGACAAGCGTGTTGCTCGGCTTTACCTTACGCCGTTAGCCGAAGAATCGATTATAGTTGTTCGCAGCAACTGGAAAGAGTTATTGCTAAAGGCTGACATCACCTTAGAAGAATTGCGTATCGCCGTAAATGTGTTGTCTTCAATTGACACGATACTTGCCGAGCCATGACACTCTGTGCTTACCGCTTTATGTTAATCAGGAAGAAGTGTTGGAATATGAATAAGTTTTGATTCTTACCTTAAGTAAGACTGTCTAATAGGAAATTGGTTACTAATTTCCAACAATAAATTTCCGAAGAAGAAAAGGGGTGACACCCAAAGTGAGCATGTAAACAGCGTATGAGCTTTTGAATGTCTCAAGAGAGATATCCAGAGGAAACTGTATACCATCACCATTTGCCCGATGGATTGCCTCAGTTAACCATCGGGTTGCAGTTGCCCTGTCGATATCCCAAATCGATGTGTCTTTTTGGGAATGATGCGTCAACTCACGTTCGGAGAGCATTTGTCTGAGTTGTGTTACATAATGTTTACTCAACAGCGGAATGATACGTCTACGAGATGGGGATGGAAGGCAACGTGGTATATCTTTTGTAGAATTAACTGTGGGGAGACAAACATAGGGATATGGAGGTTTCAGTATGAAAGATTTACGAGTAAGGCTGGTGGCTTCATTTACATCAACTCCTGTATTCAATAGAGTAGCTATAAATGTTTGCTGAAACAGGTTCGGTAAATAATGGAAAAGTATATTTATTTCTGTTGAAAGCAAATATTCTGGATATCCACAGGCTAAACTTCTAATCCTAAGATCATTATTCGAAAAAAAACAGGTAAGTCCCATCCCTGTATTGGAATGAATGCTTTTGAATATACCAGGTAGATCTTTAAATGAAATTGCTCTGGATGTATTCATTTATCCCCCTTTAAAACCGACCTGTATTCCAGGCCGGTTCAACCATTGCGTTATTAGAACTGATAAACTAAACCCAATGCTACAATATCGTCAGTAGAAATATCGGCAGCACGAGTGAATGAATTATCATCAAGAAGATTAATCTTATAATCTACAAATGCCTTAAAGTTTTTATTGAAATAATAGCTTGCGCCTATGTCAACATATTTGAGGATGTCTTGGTCGCCATACTGCTCGATATCTTTACCTTTAGATTGCAAATACGCAATAGAAGGCTGCAAGCCGAAGTCGAAAAGGTATTGAGCCACTACTTCAAAATTTTGCGCTTTGTTAGCGAATCCCTGGTCACTAATACGTGTTGCATTATAAGTTTGTGTGTACTGTGCCGCTAAATAAATATTATTATCATCATATTTTAACCCACCCGTGTAGGTTTCAGCATTGTCACCACGACCTAATGCTAGCTGTGTATTCTGATCATCTGTGCGTTTAGAATGAGAGTATGCAAAACCAGCACTAATTCCATTCCAGATATCATAAGTTAATGAACCACCATAGCCATCGCCATTCTGCCTCAATGCACCACGACCATTGTTAGTCATTCCCTCACCGTCTGAACTGCCGTTCTTACCTTGATACTGCAGTGCAAAATTCAGACCATCAACTAGACCAAAGAAATTGGAATTACGGTAAGTCGCAAGACCATTCGCACGTTGTTGCATGAAGTTATCCGAGCCATAAGTATCACCACCGAATTCTGGCAACATATCGGTCCAGCCAGTGACGTCATAAACGATACCGTAGTTACGACCATAATCGAATGAACCAGCATCTCCAAATTTCAAACCAGCAAATCCCAGACGAGTCCAGGACTGATCGCTGGAACTTTCTGTATTGTTAGCTTGAACATTATACTCCCATTGTCCATAACCCGTGAGTTGATCGGTAATTTGTGTTTGTCCTTTTAGACCAAATCGCATATATGATTGATCTCCATCAGAACTTTTGTCATCAGAGAAATAATGCATCCCCTGAATTTTGCCATATAGATCTAACTTATTTCCATCCTTATTATAGATTTCTGCGGCTTGCGCCATGCCAGCCATCAACAAGACTGGTACTAATAGAGACAGTTGTTTGAGCTTCATTTTATGTTCTCCGTAAATGTTTATATGCCACTACTGTTTATTGCAGTTATTCAGTGAAATGTCATTTTGGCTACAACTACTCTCTGCAGCTTGCTTGACACTTTTACCACTGATAACATAGCTATGTTATCATAGTAATTATAAAAGGGAAGTGATTTTGAAATCTAATAAAAACCTTGAAAAACATCATCTTATAACTAGGTGTGAACATGAAAAAGATAGATGCCAACTTAATCCATCAAATGAAGTTTGTCTCAAAACGGTGGAATGCTTCCTCCTTTTTCATATCCGACTGTGCCCCGGCATGACCATAAAAACGCTTACTGATCATCTGTCTTTAAAGACAGATGATACAAATTTAGCCTTAGCTGGTCTTAAGGAGAAAGGGCTTGTAATGAGCCAGTTCTGTGCTGAACGAGGGCAGGAATGCTTTTATGTATCTAATGGAATCGAAAATAAAATAAAATACATAATACTTACCTGGCGCGAACTTACTGGGCAAAATAATATTTCAGAATCGGATGTCCAAACCGCCTTAAGTGTTTTTTCTGCTATAACGATAGCTGCAGATTCATCAAATTAATGGTAGAATAATATCCGTTCCTAGGAAAGAACTCACAAAGACATTCATAATACTAAATAAAATAAATGGCTTCTGTTACCAGTCTGTACATCTCTGTCATACAAACACTAATCCTATAAGTGATATCGAGATTATCTATGAGGAAAACAACAAAACGCGATGGAACATGCGGCAAACCCACTAAGCGCAATTGTTGCTACCATAGGCAGAGCAGTTCCATCAGCAGCTACACCAACAAAAAATGAAGCAATAGCTCCAACACCAAATTGCAGCGCCCCGATCAATGCTGATGCTGTACCAGAAATATTGCCATATGACTCGAGGGCCAGTGTCCCACTAAGTGGGACAATACAACCCAGTGAAGATACCACTAGAAAAAGCAATAGAGCTACCCATAAAAGTCTGGCACTACCGCTAATTTGCAGCATCACTAGCAGAATCGCCACAATTGTATAGACCAACAATGCGCCTCGGATAATTGTTTTAGGATTGAAATATTTCATAAGTTGTGGTGCCAGTTGGGCCCCGCCGATCATGCCAATAGCATTTAACGCAAAAAGTAGACTATATATCACAGGAGAAACTTTATAGACCGATATATATACAAAAGATGATCCTGCAAGATAGGCTAGAAAGCCCGCTTGGGCAAAAGCTTGCGTACCCGCGTATGCTATGAAGTTTCTTTTGCAGAGAAGACGCCCATAGTTTTTTACTGCTTCAAGTGGGTTACTTTCTTTCCGTAATAATTTTGTGCGTGTTTCGGGAAGCTGTTCTGCTACCAGGAATAAGCAAAATGCGCTGAATAGCGCCATTAAAACAAAAAGAAGGGGCCACGGAAGTATTTTCAGAATGGCGGTTCCGAGCAGTGGGGCAATGATTGGCGCGACGCCGGTTACCACCATAATTACACCAACGAGTGTAGCCGCCTGACGGCCAACAAAAAGATCACGTGCTATCGCTAAAGCGATAACCATGCCGATGGAACCTCCGAAGCCCTGAGCAAAGCGCCATACAATCAATTCGTCGGCAGTATTTCCCAGAGAGCATGCTATAGATGCTACGGTAAATATACTTAACCCTATAAATATCATTGATCGACGCCCGAATTTATCCGATGCGGGACCATAAAATAACTGACCAATCATCAGGCCAATAAAAAAAGACATGAGGCTATACTGAACCATGCCCTCATTAACGCCAAGATCGGCCGCGATGAGGGGCATACCAGGAAGATACATGTCGATTGAAAGTGGTCCGATCGCACCGAGTAGGCCGAGTACTGGTGCGATGCGCTTGATAGAAACATCTTTCATCATTGCTTACCTTATGTCGTTTGGTTCAGACCAAAAATTGAGATAATTCCATTGTTTTTATGCATAAGCAGGCGGGTCATGAAAAGACCCTCCAAATATTACTCTTTCCAGCCGCCCCCCAGGGTTTTGTATAAGGTTATCTGCTGGTTCAATGCAGAAAGTCGTGTCGATAACATAGTCTGCTGCGCACTGTATAATGAACGTTGCGCAACAAGGACGTCCAGAGAGCTATCTTCGCCCTGATGATAACGCAGTGTAGCCAAATCAAAATTGCGTTGGCTTGCGGACTGGTTTTCTTCCCGGGCCTTAAGTTCATCTGCGTAGGTCGAGCGAGCCGCAAGGGCATCGGCTACCTCTCTGAACGCCGTCTGGATCGTCTTTTCATAACTTGCGATATCGCTGCGTTTTTCAATTTTGGCGACATCTAAATTGGCCTGATTGTAGCCCCAATCGAAGATCGGTAAATTCAGGGAGGGTTCGAAGGTCCAGGCTCCCTGATGTCCGGCAAACAGGTTCCCGAGTGAACCACTTTCGGTGCCGGCCGTCGCTGTCAGACTGATGCTGGGGAAAAAGGCTGCTCTGGCCACGCCAATGTTCGCATTGGCGGCTTTCAGTGTCTCTTCCGCAGCAATAATGTCCGGCCGTTGGGTCAGCAGATCTGAAGGTAAACCTGCGGGGAGTTCGCGGAAAGCGGCAACATTTTCCAATTTCGCATTGCCAATAATAGCGTGCGGTATTGGTGCGCCTAACAATAACTGTAGTGCGTTAATATCGTCTGCAACCTGACGCTGGTATTGGGCAATATCGACCGCTGCCGACTGAACCGTCATTTCTGTCTGAGCCACGTTCTGGGCATTGGTATTGCCATGCTGCAAACTGAGCTGCTCCAGGCGTAATGTACTGAGCTGGCTATTATAGGTTTTTTGCGCAAGATCCAGCAGGCTATTGTCGGCAGCGAGCGTCATATATCCCTCGGCGACTTCGGCCACCAGGCTGATTCGCTCCGAACGTTGCGTGGCAACTTGAGCCAGGTACGTTTCTAACGCTTGATGTTTCAAACTGCGCAGGCGTCCAAAGAAGTCAATTTCCCAGGAACTGATCCCCACATTGGCGCTGTTGTCGTGATAAGTCACCGGCCCAGAGGTCTGGGTTTGATATAACCCTTTGGGTAAATGTTGGCCAGTAAGCGATGAGTTAATATCCAACGCAGGGTAGAGCTGAGAGCGCTGGATACGAAACTGTGCCGCGGCCTTTTCAACATTCAATGCTGAAATACGCAGATCCCGGTTATTGGCAAGGGCAATACCGATCAACTGCTGCATGGCTGGGTCAATAAAATAGCTTTTCCAGCCGATATCCACGACCTTCTGGACATTACCGTTCTTCCCTTGTTCCCCAGGATACTGGCCTGGCACCGGCGCGGAGGGTTGTTCATATTTCGGTTCCAGGGAACAGCTACTCAGTGCCAACGTCATGGCGCTTGCCAATACGATATGCTGCAGCAGGTGATTATTGATCATTTCGGGAGTCCTCCGCCGCAAGCTGACTGCTGGCTTGGGTTATACTTTTCTCTTTACGGCGATTGAATAAGCTCACGACCAGCACATAGAAAAGTGGTACGTAAAAGATGGCAAGGAAGGTGGCCGCGATCATGCCTCCCACAACCCCCGTACCGATGGAATGTTCACTACCTGCACCGGCACCTGAAGCAAAAGAGAGTGGCAGTACGCCCAGAATAAATGCCATTGATGTCATTATGATCGGACGTATGCGAATACGGGAAGCTTGCAATGCGGCGTCCAACAAACTTTTGCCTTCTTTCTCATGAATATCTTTGGCGAATTCGACAATGAGAATTGCGTTCTTCGCGGATAACCCCACTGTAATGAGCAGCCCAACGTTGAAGAAAATATCGCTGTCAATGCCCCGGAACAGAATAGCCAGTAAGGCACCCAACACGCCGAATGGCACAACCATCAGAATCGAAATTGGAATCGACCAACTGCCATAGAGCCCTGCAAGAGCCAAGAAAACCACGATAATGGAGAGGGTATACAGCATTGGCGCCTGGGAACCTGCCGCCTGTTCCTCATAGGAGAGACCGTACCACTGTAATGAATACCCGGGCAGTTTTTGCACTATCTCTTCAATAGCTCTAGTTGCATCACTTGAGCTATAACCCTTTCCTGGGGAGCCCTGGATTTCCACACCCGCAGTACCATTCAAAGCATGAAGGTCAGGAGAACCATAACTCCAGTGTCCACTGGCGAAGGCGGAGAATGGCACCATGTCGCCGCTGCTATTGCGAACATACCACTGGTTAATATCTTCCGGCGTCACACGTCCCCGGGCGCGCCCCTGTATATACACCTTCTTGGTGCGATTCTCATAGGTGAACTGACTGGTATAGTTGCCCCCCAAGGCATCCTGTAATGTATCGTTTACATCAGAGATCGAAATACCAAGGGCTTGAAGCCGTTCATCATCAATATTGATCTGGTACATCGGTGTATCTTCTATACCATTGAGACGCACTTGGGACAGGCGGGGGTCCTTGGCTGCCAGAGCTAAAAGCTGATCCTTCGCGTTCATTAGCGCATTATGTCCCTTGTTTTGGCTGTCTAATAGGAAGAAGTCGAACCCCGTGGCATTCCCCAACTCCATAACCGCCGGAGGAATCATGGCCAGTATTTTGGCATCCTTGTAATTGGCGAAGTGCTGCATGGTGGCACTGGCTATCTGATCGGCAGACTCTGTTCGCTGGCTCCAGTCTTTCAGTTTTATAAACCCGATTGCCATATTTTGCCCGCGACCTGCAAAACTGAACCCATTGGCTGAAAAGACAGAACTCAAGGCATCCTTATGATGTTCGAGTTCATAGTTGGTGACATCGCTAATCACCTGTTGGGTTCTTTCTGCAGAGGCATTGGGGGGAAGCGTGAGCTGAACCATGACTACTCCCTGATCCTCATCGGGGAGGAAGGTGGTTGCCTGGCGGGAATAAAAGAAGATAACAGCAGCAAGGACCACAATATAAATTGCCGAAAACAGAATACGTCGTTTAATAACACCCGCGACACTGCTGACATAACCGTTAGTGGATTTTTCCACTAACCGGTTGAACCAGCCAAAGAAACCGGTTTTACTCTCGCCCTGAACATCTTTTGCGCGCAATAGAGAAGCACAGAGCGCCGGTGTAAAGATTAATGCCATCACCACCGAGAGCAGCATGGAAGACACAACGGTGATAGAAAACTGTCGGTAGATAATCCCGGTGGACCCACTCATGAAGGCCATGGGCAGCATGACTGCAGTGATCACGATACCAATGCCGACAAGGGCTCCCTGGATTTCCCCCATCGATTCCCTTGTTGCTTCTCGGGCCCCCAGTTTTTTCTCTTGCATGACGCGTTCGACGTTTTCGACAACGACAATCGCATCATCAACCAATAGGCCGATGGCTAATACCATCCCGAACATGGTCAAGATATTGATGGTATAACCAAAGATGTGAAGTATACCGAAGGTGCCAAGTAACACGACGGGGACAACTAGCGTTGGAACCAGCGTGGCCCGGATATTTTGCAGGAACAAGTACATGACCAGGAAAACCAGTGCGATCGCCTCAAGGAGTGTCTTGACGACTTCTTCGATAGAGGCGGATGTTACCGGTGCGGTGTCATACGGGAACTGGACTTCGATATCATCAGGAAGACTGGATAGATGTGCCTCAATCGTTTTCTCCACCGCTTTGACGGTTTCCAAAACATTGGCGCCAGAAGCCAATCGCAGTGCTATCCCGGCAGAGGGTTGCCCATTATAACTTGATGATATGGAATAATTTTCAGAGCCGAATTCCACTGTGCCGATATCTTTGACCCTGACCTGTGAACCATCCGTATTTTCTTTCAGCAATATGTTTTTAAACTGATCCGGGTTGGTAAACCGGCTTTTACTCATGATAGTCGCATTTGTTTGCGTACCCGGAAGGGTCGGCGCGCCACCTATCTGACCGGATGACAACTGGACGTTCTGTGCATCAATGGCGTTGACCACATCACTGGGCATCAGGTTGTACTTGTGCAGTTTAGCGGGATCCATCCATATACGCATGGCTCCTTCAGCCCCCATGACCTGATAGTCACCTACACCGGCCGTCCGCGCAATGGAATCCTGTAGATTTGAAACGAGTAGGTCGCCCAGTTGTGCACTACTCAGCCTCCCGCTTTTTGATGAAATACTAATGACCTGGAAAAAGTTTTGCTGGTACTTACGCACATCCAGACCCTGATCAGTGACGGCAGAAGGAAGGGACGACTCCGCCAATGACACCTTGTTCTGTGTCTGCACTTGGGCAATATCAGGATTGGTCCCCTGATTGAACGTTACGATAATGGTGGCACTGCCATCATTGTTGGCTTGACTGGTGATATAACGTAGATTATCCAGTCCGGTGAGCTCTTGCTCTATCGGTTTTACCACCGTGTCCTGTACAGTCTGTGCAGAGGCACCAGAATAGGTTGCCGTCACTGATATTTGTACCGGTGCGATACTGGGGTACTGGTTAATAGACATCTGAAAGATGCAAATGGCACCGAAAAGCATGATGGCGATAGCAACCACCCATGCAAGGACGGGTCGATCAATGAAAAATTTGGACATGGAAAACCTCAGCGCTCTGCAGATTCAATGAATGACATATTTCCGCTGCTCTGCTTTTTCTTAGAGCTTGATGGTTGGGCTTCAGTCGGATTAACTTTTTGACCGTCTTTGACGCTTTGCAGGTTGTTGATGATGACTTTGTCACCATTGGATAGCCCATTTGTGACCAGATAATTACCGCCGTACATTTGGCTAGTGGTAATGCTTATCTGCTTGGCCTGATCATTACCATCTACTACGAAGACGGTGGCATTGCCCTGACTGTCACGACTGATAGCCTTTTGAGGAACCAGAATAGCATTCTGGTTAGTTCCTTCGTTTAGCTTGGCATGCACAAACATACCGGGAAGCAGAAGATGCTTAGGATTAGGGAAGGTGGCCCGTAATGTGACAGAACCTGTGCCCTCATCAACAGACACTTCGGAAAACTCAAGCCGGCCGGCCAGTGAATAGGTCGATCCATCGTCCAGGGTCAGGCTTACCTTTACTGCATTATCACCAACACGTGTCAGCTGACCGCTGTCGAACTCACGGCGCATACGTAAAATGTCGCCATAAGATTGGGTTACATCAACATATATGGGATCGAGTTGGGTAATTGTGGCCAGTGCAGTACTTTGCCCATCAGTAACCAGAGCCCCTTCGGTTACCGATGAGCGGCCAATTGTACCGGATAACGGGGCACGGACTTGCGTATAATTGAGATCGATATCTGCCGTTTTCAGATCAGCCGCGGCCTCGCGCTCAGATGCTATATCTGACACGTACTGTTGTTGACTAATGGCATTAGCTGCAGCGAGAGGCTTGTCGCGTTGAGCTTGTGCATGCGCTGAAAACAGCGTTGCTGCAGCTTTATCACGGGTTGCTTGAAAACTTGCCGGATCAATCTGATAAAGTTGTTGTCCTGCCTTGACGTCACTACCTTCCTTGAATAAACGCTTAAGAATAACGCCGCTGACTTGGGGGCGAACTTCTGCCCGATTGACAGCAGTGGTGCGTCCTGGGAGTTCGGTTAACAAAGCTAATGGTTGGGATTGTATAGTTACAACCCCGACGTCCAGTTTTTTATCTGCCGTAGCTGTATTTCCAGCATCCTCTTGTTTGCATGCCACCAATGCCAGCGACACAACGAGTGTAACGGCTACAGGCCGGATTCGATATTTCTTCATTAGTTAGCCTTTCAGGTGTGAAATCATGGTTCTAAAAGCGAGGTATTAATTGTGTTAAGGACGCGAACTGCCACGCTAAGTTCTGATTCTGAAATGTTTGCTTGCGACAACAATTCATTCCAAGTTTTGCGTACGGTCACAATAGCTTGCCCAGCAGCAGCAGTTATATGAAGGCATGCTGCTCGTTGATCCGATGTGTTTGATGTGCGTTCCACCTGGTTTTTTCTTATCAGTCCCCGCAACGCACTAGCTGTGTTGCTTGACCTCAATGCCATCTGTTGAGAGAGAGCTCCTGGAGAGACACCAGGGAACTGATATATGTACAGAAGTACCTGACACTCCAGAGGAGTAAGCGCAACGACCTCAGGGGCATGGTGTGAGTGCACTCTCAGTTTGCGAGCAACATTTAGCGTTGTATCAGCCAACCCGACAAGCAGGTCAGAATGAACAGTTAGTTGTGTTTCCAAATTAGTTCTCCGTTAAGATTTTAGCTATTATTAAATAGCTATGTTTTAATAGTCAACTATTCTGAGCTGATGCTTACAAAACTTTTTGACAGTAACTATGACCGGCCTCCCAGTGTTAGATAAAACCGGGAGTGATCACTCCCATGTTGCATCTGTTGAAACAATCGGAATCACTGACTTAGTTATTCAAAATTTTCGACTGGATTTCATAAGAACGCCCGGCATACGCTTTGTTCTACCAGATGGTTAAATGCCGCTTTTGCATCTGCCAACCACGAGACAATTTTATTAGTGCCGGTTCAGTCAGTTCTGATACACAACATCATGGGTTTTCAGACTCGAAGGGAGGCAGTACGTTACACGATGTGGAGCGTCGAATGTCCCACCAGCTAATTAATCACACCCCGGATTACGGGCAATGCATCATGATCTCCGAAGTAAGATAAAAGAGGACCTTGTAAAAAATGTTGAACAAAGTTAATGCTGTTTTTACCCGATACACAGATCATCCTGATTTTGGCAAGCTTCTGCTCCGGCTTACTTTTGGCATACTAATGTTGTTTCACGGTGTGGCAAAAGTAAGCCATGGGGTGGGCTGGATTTCTGACATTCTGGAGAACAAAGGGCTTCCGGGTTTCATCGCCTATGGTGTGTACATGGGCGAAATTATCGCGCCCATTCTTATCATTACTGGCTGGTTTACCCGCCCCGCAGCATTCATTTATGCCTTCAATTTGCTGGTTGCGACTCTGCTGGTTGGTACGGGGAAATTTTTCACAATCACGGATGTAGGGGCATGGGGGTTGGAAAGTGAAGCTTTGTATTTCTTGGGCGGGTTGTCAATTATGTTTCTGGGGGCAGGAAAATACCGACTGGGTAGCGGGAATGAATGAAAATGTTTAACTCAGGTAGAGTAACGAGTATTGTTGTGGTTTTTTATTCTGGTTATGGACACACAATACTGGCGGCTGAAAAGTAAGAAGTTGCCGTTTAACCTTTGACGAGGAATATTCGCCTATGATGCTGTAGATTTGGTTCGTTTGTAATGAATATCAAAAGCTGACTGAGTTATGAACAATTTGAATCTATAATAATCACTTAATGATGCTCCTTGCACATTAAACCCCCCCCCCTAGTGTCACGTCATCACGCCGCAAAAATGAGAAAGGACGCATCAGCACAAACTGATACGTCCTTTCTCATGATTGATTATACCTGGTGTGTCATACGGTTCTTATGGCTGTTTTCTTTTCCCCCGGATATACGGCGGCATGTAGCCTTCACGGCTCGAATCCAGATAATCCGACCACCACTGCATCAGTGCTTTTCGAGCTTCCAAGTGCTCCGCTTTATGAATATATGCCATACGCACAGTGTTGCGCTCTTGATGACTCATCTGTCGTTCCACCGCATCTTGTGACCATAAACCGGACTCCATCAGGGCGCTGCATGCCATTGCCCGAAATCCATGACCGCAGATGTTCATTTTCGTGTCATAGCCCATCAGGCGCAGTGCTTTATTGACTGTGTTTTCGCACATCGGCTTGTACGGGTTATGGTCGCCGGGGAAGACCAGTTCATAAACGCCGGATATTTCCTTAATCCGTTTCAGAATGGCGATGGCCTGTTCTGAGAGGGGCACGATGTGAGCAGTGCGCATTTTGGCACCGCGCCCGGAATAACGCACACCTGCAATGGCCTCGCGAGTGGCAGGAATTGTCCAGACCCGGTTCCTGAAATCAATCTCCGACCAGCGGGCAAAACGTAATTCACTGGAGCGAATGAACAGATGCAGCGTCAGCAGGACAGCAAGCCGGGTCAGTTCACGGCCTTGATGATATGCCTCAATGCGTTCAAGCAGTTCAGGCAGCCGCTCCAGCGGCAGGGCGGGATAATGTCGTCTAACAAGAGGTGCCGTCACTCCATCAAGGTTTGCCGCCGGGTTGTTATCGATTAATCCCTGATGGACCGCATGACGCATGATGTTGCACATATGCTGCCGGGTACGTGCTGCGACTTCCAGCAGACCTTTTTGCTCAATGCCTTTCAGCAGGTCGATAAAGTGACGTGGTTTTAGTTCAGAGACAGGTAGATGCCCAATGATTGGAAAAATATGGTTGTTCATGCTGGCGAGCAGACGGGTTGCGTGGTTCTCTGACCATGTACGGTTGCTTTTATGCCAGCTCAGTGCAACAGACTTGAAGGTTTCTTCTGGCAACGCAGTGGCTCTTTCAGCGGAGCGCTGTTGTGCTGGGTTGATATTATGCGCCAGCAATTTACGGATACCATCACGTTGTTGACGAGCGTCAGCCAGAGAGACATCAGGGTAGGCACCTAAGCCGAGGCGGGATTCTTTTCTATTAATACGGTATTTGAGATACCAGAGACGTGAACCACCTGGATTAACCAGCAGGTACAGACCGTGAGAATCAGAAACTTTAAAGGGTTTTGCGGATGGTTTTAAGTTGCGGATTTTTGAGTCGTTAAGAGACATTTGGGGGTCACTCCGTCATCGAACCAACTTGACCCCAAATCTGACCACCAAATTCTCCCGATGCGGAGGGAAAACTAAAAATACATCGGGAAGACTTTTCACGCTAACTTATTGAATCTAAATTACATAAGGATTCGCAAAGCAGCATGAAAACAAGAATCTGGCTCCTCTGACTGGACTCGAACCAGTGACATACGGATTAACAGTCCGCCGTTCTACCGACTGAACTACAGAGGAATCGTGTGAACGAGGCGCATATTACTGACCTCACTATATCGTGTCAACAGTAAAATTAGCACGCCATATCAATTGGTTAATTAATCCTCAAAACGTAGTATTAATGCACATTCGATGAGCGATAATCGTCATCTTCCCGGCTATCGCGCAACCGTAGCATTGGGTTTTGCCGATAGAACTGGAAGAACCTCTGCCATAATGCGGGAAAACGCGGCGCAAACAATTCGGGAGCGCTGAAAAAATACTCGGATAATACGGCAAAACATTCGGCAGGATCGGTCGCAGCATATGCATCTATACTGCATGCGGTTTCACCCACCAGATCGATTTCGTCCTGAATGTTGTTCATTGCCGCATGCAGATCGTGTTCCCAGTTTGCAATTTCTCGCAAAGGGATTGCCGGGACGCCGCTGGCGCGATCACCATTACGCATATCAAGTTTATGCGCCACTTCATGGATAATCAGATTAAAGCCGGAGGCATCGAAGGAATCCTGGATATCGAGCCAGTTCAGGATGATCGGACCTTGCTGCCAACTCTGTCCGGACTGAACTACGCGTTGATTATGCACCAGCCCAATATCATCTTCCCACTCGTCATCCACGACAAATGGGGCAGGGTAGATGAGCACTTCGTGAAAACCATCAAGCCACTCAATACCCAATTCCAGTATGGGCAAACAGAAAAGCAAAGCTATACGCGCACTTTTCAGTGGGTCCAGTTCAAATCCCTGAAGGGCAACTAACCTTTTTTGTTGTAAAAAGCGTTCGGCCAGGGCGATCAGTCTGGCTTGTTCTTGTTCAGTGAGATTCACCAGAAGAGGAATTGCCAGGGCATCATCCCAGGGCCACTCATCATTACGGATTGTTTCTTGTTCTTTCCAGGGCCACTTAATCATCGTTTTGCTCGCAAACTCGTCACTTGAACGAAATTGACGGAACTGGGTCTGTTAAAATGCCAAATTACCTGGCATCATGGCAACCGCCAGAACGGAGAGATGCCAGAGCGGCTGAATGGACCGGTCTCGAAAACCGGAGTAGGGGCAACTCTACCGGGGGTTCAAATCCCCCTCTCTCCGCCACTATTCAAACACTTAGCTCAATTCCTTTCAACGACTCATGTCACACTTGGTATAGTGTTGGTATATTCACTTGGTATAAAACTCGCCATCATCATCTTCTGATTTGCCCAAGACTGGAAGATCCAATGTGGGAGAAATTTTCACTTTTCTGTCATAAACCACAACCTGGCTTTCAGTTTTGTGACCTGAGAATAGTTGTTTGTCCTTACTCGAGCCTTCGTAATCAGATATCCCCTTGGCTTTGAGATCATGAAAAGTACACGGCAGTTTTCTATCTAGTTTTTTTCCTGCTGCTTCCCTTGCGGTTTCCCACAGATCGTTAAACCCACTTTTCGAGTATTTAGTTTTTTTGCTGCTACAGATAACCGTTTCCCGCCCACCCAGAGTTTTTGCAAGTTCGATGGCGTTATGAAGCCGTTCAGTCCAGACTTTTATTTGTTTAGTCCCGGTCTTTCCCTGCTGGATAAAAATGCCTTCCTCGCTTACTTGCGACCATTTGAGAGAAAGAACATCCGAAACGCGAGCCGCACATAAGTAAGATATCTCCATGCCAACCCGGAGAGCTGGTGCCGCCTCTTCATAAATTGCCTGATATTCTTCGTCTGTCACGTACACGTCACGGGCTTTTAAAGAGAACTTGCGTACTCCTTTGCACGGATTTCCTTTCACATACCCTCGTTCATATCCCCATGAGAAAACACGCGACATCCCGCCGAGTTCTTGGTTTGCCTGGTTAATACTGCGTTGGCCACGTTTATCCATATAGATCCTGACCATCTCAATTTTTATGTCATCTGCTCGCATATTCCCGAACACTAGAACCAGGTTTTTTTCATACGACCTGTAATCAGTCTGCGTTCGTGGAGCCAGTTCAGCAAAAGCTGGGCTGCTGGTGAATAACTTCCATAATTTAGAAAATGTCATTACGTCTGAGCGCTTGGCTTTTTCTTCCTCATAACGCGCCCATAGCCGGGACATACTCGTCCCGGTAATAGGTGCAAGAGTTACGCTTTGTTTTGTTCCTTTTGGCTTCCACACATAGCTATAACGGTTTTTAGTTACGCGTGGCGGGAGGTGCTTGTCTTTAGGATCTTTTCTTGGTCTGCCCATTGATTGCGTCGTAATTTGGCTCAAGTGCAACATATTCATCGACCTTAGGTAATTCAGAAACTCCGGGATCAATACTTCTGCGCAATACAATTGGGCGGTTCCGCCCATCAGTGGTGAACGGTATGCCGTGACACCGCAGCTGTCGCTGCTGGTGGGTGTAGCGCTGATAGCCAGTAATTTCTGCAATTTCCTGAGGAGACAGTGTAAGTTCGTGCATAGCTCATCTCTCTGATGGCCTGCCTGTAGAAACATACCAGGCAGGATCCGTAAATTGTGAAATTAGAAAATCAGTTTGCAGTCAGGCGTTGCCAGATTGCAGAGACGTATTTGACCTGATGCCGGGCGTCAGAAAGCGCATTGTGCATTTCGCCTTCAAACGGGATGTCGAAGCGTGGATTGATACCGACAGATTTACCCAGCTCGACCATGGTCCTTACGTCCCTGTCATTCCAGAACGGAACAGCGAAGGGGGTATCTGTTAACGCGTATGCGCGGCGAAGAATGACGTTATCAAACGAGCATCCATTACCCCACATCTGAATGGTGTGACTACCGTTAGCAGCATTTTCAGCAATAAAGTCAGCCAGAAGTTCGAGAGTCTCAAGCAGCCCCATGGCTTCATCAACAAGAATGGCAGAGCGGGCTTCAGATGATTGTTTCAGCCACCACTGAATTGTAGAGGCATCCGGTTTCATGCCAAACGACATCGATGACTCCAGACTGACAACCTGGTAAAACTCGGCACCAGTGTTACCAGTTGAAGGATCAAAAAATACAGCGCCAATAGAGACTATTGGGGCATCAGGACTGTTGCCCATAGTTTCCATATCAACCATCAGGTGAGTATAAAAAGCGTTCAGGGTATCCGTATCAATATGGTGAACGGGTTCATTATTCAGGGAAGCTGACGCGTCACCAGTTGCATCAGCGCTTTTAACTGGCAAAACTGCTGTTTCGCTCTGAGACACTTCAGGATTAGCTTTGATTTCGCTGTTGTCAGTTTTTTCCATCTGCACATCGCTGGTGGTTTCCTCGGTATTGGCTTGATGTAATTTTTCTTCGACGGCGCGCTGGCGTACCTGGTCTGCGACAGAAAGCGCTGGCGCCGGCTGGTTACCCATCAGGCCATCAATGGAGAAAACACCGTTGCCCATGTTGGCGATTTCTGGTTGCTCGGTTATTGCCTTCTGTTCAGCTGTGGACTTCTCTTTAATCTCGTTTTCCCAGCTTTTTTCTGGTACGTGACCGGCTGCCGCCAGGGTTTCTTCAGTTGGGTGCTGGTGGTCGGTTTCAGTCAGGTTTTTGTTGATGTAACGGCTCAGCAGTTCCGGGAAATGGTGAGTGTTTTCTTCTGCACTACGAATAAGCGCGAAAATAGCGGCGCGGGAATAATCCAGAATGCCAGCGCGTTTGCGCAGGGCGGCGGACCACTCTTTGAACGGGCTTTCGTTTTTAGAAATGATCTCTTTTGCACGACGGAAAACGCCACCAGGAATATCGTAGATGTTGAAATCCATTGGAAGTGTGGCCAGCGCAATATCAATGTCCAGAGTGTCCAGCGTGTGGACAAGTTCCGGGTTGCGATCGGTCCCATTGCCGCCGCCAGCGTTGGTTCCGGAGTCAGTGCGCTGAATCTGCGACACGCGATTGCCTTTACACCACTCTTTAACCAGCAGCCCACGGTCAATGTGTTCAGTGTTGAACCAGGCCTTAAAGAACTGAATTACGGTAGACAGATCCACTCGTTTACCATCAACCGGGAAAATAGTTTTTAGCGCGCTGACAATTTTCCAGATATCGATCTCTGGCGCTTTCTTGAATGGTTCTACATTCTCGGCGGCAAGCAGCAGATTTTGCACGTAGCTGTTATCCACATCCAGCTCAAGTTCCTGAATGGTTTTCTTCTGTTCAGTATCAATATGGTAAGCATATTCATCAGAAATAAACTGAGCCAAAAGGCGCTGGCGTAGCGGGAGAGTCGCAACGGTAATGAGTTCTGGCGTTACAGGTGGAACGGTGGGCTCATCACCCACAATTCGTGCTTTCTTATCGTTAACCCACTCCTGCACGGTTTGAGTCCGCGCTTTCGGTTCCGCAATCCATTCGGTAATAAATTCCTCAAATGAAGCAATGGTATAGACCTGCTCACGGTCGAAGACTTCTTTTATTGCGTTTGCCAGGTTCCACTCGACATGAGCAGAAAGCTCTTTCGCCGCTGGCACATTTGCAACGGCCAGTAACAGGTTTTGTATATAGAGATCATTTTCGTCCAGTTCCATTTGTCCGATCTGGACGTGCCGCGCTTCACTGATTTCCTTCTCTTCACCGTCATTTAACAGGTGCGCAATCAGCCGCTGAGACAGGCGCAGGCGAGATATGGGGCGGAGCAATGCTGGCGCATCGCTGGTGGGTACATTGGCACTGGAGGTTTCAGGTTTTTGCTGGCTGGAAGCCTCCAGATTTTCATTATCCGGCTTCTGTTTCAGTTGCCACGTTTGCTGGTCTTCTGCCAGTTCGTAACGATCGCACCATGTGTCATCAAGTGTGCTTTCCTCAGGAAGATCGTCAACAACAAACCAGTTGGTGCGGACAAGTAATTGATAGTCGGCGCCACGACCGACGGCAATATCGTTATCTTCGAGAATATTGAGGATTTCGCGTTCTGCACGGGAATCTGATTTCGCAGAGAACCAGCAAAACAGGTTTTTTGCCTCAGTTGCTTTCGCTTTGGCTTTAATAAGATACGCATACGTTAACATTGCGTTCGGGCTCCATAGGATTGTAAGATACCCGGCAGCTGATGATCGCCGCCTAAGGTAGTGGTTATTGGTCAAAACTCGTTCCGGAAAGCTTTGGTCGGCTGACCGGGTACTTAACCCGCCTTGCGCGGGTTTTGTGCTTTATGGGGTAGGGGATTTTCCCTGCGCCAGCTTTGCGACGGGGACCCACTCCAGAGCATTCAGCACGGGTTCAAATGAATCAGGCGTGTGAGTAACGGCGCGAACAACGTCAGCCACACTGGGGTTTGCTTTGCTAAGATGGTACCCGCCACCGGCGCCACGCTGACTGGTAACAATTTCACTGCTGCGCAGCTTCGAGAAAATCTGCTCGAGGTAAGACACAGACAGCTTTGATTCCTTGCTGATTGATGCGATGGAAACCGGACTGCCGTTGTAAATCCTGTTGAGGATGGCAACGGCCTGAACTGAAGCCACCACACGTTTCATTCCAAACTCCATCACGCATCCTTTGCCGGTTCGCGACCGTATCCAGGGTTATCGTTCAAGGCATCACTCAGAACCTGCATTGCCTCATTGTGTGGGAGAGTCAGAGCAAGTTTGATCGCCGTTCCAAGAGCTTCAGCCGCACATTCAAATTTACGAGCGAGCCTGGCTGTTTCATCAACTTGTTCGCCCATCGCTTCTATTTCAAAGTTGTGCTCTGTCCAGACTTCATCCATCACATCACTTTCAACTTCTTCACGTAATGCTTCTTTAACTTCCAGAACAGGCAAAACGCCGATTAATGCCTCAGCTGGTGCGCTGCTGAAGCGCAATGCCAGATCGTTAGCTGACATAAAAACCTCCGGAAAAAAGCCCGCCACGGGACGGGCAAAGAACACTTTTCCAATTTAACCAGAACAGGTCTTCGTCTCCTGTTTGGTTACGATGGTGGTATTACCATCACAATGCCCTGTGCACCGGGCATGAGGCTGGCAACAGCCATTGGTCAAACTCGTTATGAACGAACTGCAGTCTGTTGGTCGGCAGACGGGTCGCCCTTCTGGGCGAGCATGTAGCAAATCAGTCGAATGATTACTTCAATGCGATTTAGATGTACGGCCTGACACCGCACTGGTTTACGTGCGAAATCGATCATGGATTTATCCTCTTGCGTTGCCCTTGTCGCCAGGCTGGCGGAACGTTGAACCTGCTGCGTGTTAATACTTGTCATCTCATCCGGTGATTCGTATGCCGCCGGCAGCTACTTCGTGGGCGTCCTGCCTCGATGACTGTCTTTGTGTTGGGAATAGTATTATCGATTGAATCGATATATGTCAAATTAAATCGATATCAATGCGTGTGAACAACTCACCGATCAGTTTATCGGATTGATTTCGCGTGCTTTATGAAGGGTACAGGAGTGGAGGGGCTACTCGTTACTGGGGATTATCTTTCGTTTTTTTAGGTAAGCAGTAGCTACATCATCAAGCTCTTGCAGTCGCAGTTCGATCAACTTAACTATCTTTTCTCTCTCATCGTCAGTGGGCAAAAGCTCAAATTGCTCCAATAGCTTTTGTTCCTGGGCCGACTGAGGTTGACGTTTTTTTTCTGATGTTATGGCAGGAATAGTGTCAGCTTCAGTTTCTTCAAGAAAAAACCAATAGAGTGGATAGCCTGTAGCGGACTGTAGCCTATCTAGAATGTCAGCTCTTGGAAGTATATTAGAGTTACACCAGCCATTTACTGACTGGGCTTTTACTCCCAGTCTGCGTGCAAGTTCCGATTGAGATATTCCAAGATCATGGATGGCTTTTTGTAATCGCTTTCCGAAGTTCATATTCCTAGCCCGCTCAAAAACATACATCCGATTATACAGATTTTATCTGTAGCTCAACCTATCGATATAATTTGACGATATCGAAATAATTTGATTTACTCGTTTCACGTTCACTACTCGAGATAAATCAATGAAGCTCACAACACAAAAGAAAATGTTAGCCATATGCAGTCAGGCAGAACTGGGGCGCCGTCTAAATCGGCGAGCTCAAACAGTTAATGGATGGTTCAAGAAAAAGGTACCCGGCGAGCTTGTTGTTCGCGTATCCAAAGCTCTCAATTGGCAAATTACACCACACGAGTTGCGACCGGACCTTTATCCAAATCCCACTGATGGTTTACCTCAAAAGGAGGCTTAATCATGCAATCAGTAACATATCAACATCATAGCCAACGCTTAGCTGTTCCGTTGAAAACGCAAAATCATTTTAAACCCCAGCGCCGCGACAGCATTCAGCACCGCGTCATATTGGCAGCTGTTCGTGAATGGGAATCGACATTACCAGGACAGGCACAGGAGCGGATCGCTCAGCTGGTGGCTGAAGAGTGGGCCAAAGCAGATGGTCGCGGAATTGCTGTTAATAAACAGAATTTATTCCGATATCTGAAAAACGAAGGAGGGTCAGAAAAGTATACGGCTTACGTTATGCAGCTGTCAGGTTCAATCATTGCTGCTATGCCAGTTCAGATTGCCAGGAAGCACGGGTTAAGTAATGCGAGCACAGAAGCGGAGCTGGTGGCCAACGCTATCAAAGAATGCAGTGAGGCACATCAGGCGAAATTAATCGGCGCTCCGTTACAGAAACTGGAGAAGGAAATTCGTGAAGCAGCAATCGCTTTGTTCAACATGTTACCAGCTGATGCGGCGGGACCACTACTGGCGAGTTTAAGCGCCGTAGCGCCGCAATTGTTTTAATCGAGTTTTGAGCAATAACCATTACGCGCCGGGAAACCGGACAAGGGAGTAACCATGGCAGCTCTGCCTTACATGCAACTTTACATTGCTGATTACCTGGCGGACACCATGCATCTGTCTACAGAAGAGCATGGCGCATACCTGCTACTGATGTTCAATTATTGGCAAACAGGTCGCCCAATCCCCAAAAACCGACTATCGAAAATTGCACGGCTGAGTAACGACCGTTGGGATGCCGTTGAACCTTCGTTGAAAGAGTTTTTTAACGATAACGGTACCGAATGGGTACAGGAGCGTATAGAGCGTGATCTGGAGGCGGTTAAAAACTCAATCAGCCAAAAGTCAGCAGCTGGAAAAGCATCCGCTCAGGCGAGAAAAGCTAAAAAAGGAGCGAATAACCAACAAAATAACAACGGGTGTTCAACGGGTGTTGAGCTGCCGTTGAAACAGAACGCCAACGGAAACCCAACTAATAAAGATCCAGATACAGATACAGATCTAAAAGAAAACCAAGAGAGAGAGTTATACGCGCCAGGTGGCTTTTTACCTCCCATAGGCAAATTTCCGATTACAGATGACTGGACACCTGGTGATGACTTTGTACGCCAGGCTGCGCAGTGGGGAATAAATCTTGGGGATCTACCAGGGTATACCGCCGTCGAATTACAGCAGTTCCGGGACTACTGGAAATGCGAAGGGAAAGTTAAACATCACATCCAGTGGGAACAGACTTTTGCTTCCAGCCTGAAAACATCACGCGCCAAATCTTCCTCACCATCGGCAGGTACACGTCGACAGGCTGGCTTTGGCGTTTCACAACCTGACACTCAGATCCCGCCGGGATTCAGGGGGTAATGATGAAATCGACGCATGATTTGCTTGGCCGTCTGCGTAATCTCATGCCTGCAGGTGTTCAGCCGAAATTTACCAGCAGTCAGGAGTTAATGGCCTGGCAGCAGGAAGAAGGGCGAAAGCGCGCAGCTGAGCTGGAAAAACAAAATCAGCGTAACCGTTCAGAAAGGATTTTTGGGCGCTCAGGGATCTGCGAGTTGCACAGGGGGTGCTCATTTGCAAATTACCAGGTGAGCAACGACGGGCAGAAACACGCGCTGACGATGGCAAAGAGCTACGCCCATAACTTTGGGAATGGCTTTACCAGTTTTATATTCAGCGGCAGTTGCGGAACAGGGAAAAATCATCTTGCCGCGGCAATCGGGAACTACCTGCTTCAGCACGATTATTCCGTTCTGGTCGTGACAATACCTGATTTGATGCTTCGCACCCGCAAGTGCTATGACGAGGGCCAGTCTGAGTCCGATTTGCTGGATGATTTGTGCAAGGTTGATTTGCTTGTTCTTGATGAGGTTGGTGTTCAACGTGATACGCGCAATGAGTGGGTATTACTTAATCAGATAATCGATCGCCGTATGGCGTCAATGAAACCAGTGGGGGTACTTACAAACCTGAATTATGACGAATTATCAAAAGTTCTGGGTGAGCGGGTCATGGACCGCTTAACCATGGATGACGGTATCTGGGTAAATTTCGCCTGGGGAAGTTATCGAAAAAATGTGACCCACTTACGGGTCGTGAAGTAACCAAAACGAGTATTGACCAATGACCATAGAAATCTCTCAGAAAGATCGGGTAGCGATAGTGGTACGCCATACCCCGAACTGCGTATTACGTGATGTGTGTGAAGCGCTGGATATTCCATCCGGTACCGCTGGTAAGTTTCTGCGCGCGCTGACTGTCAGCGGCACAGTCCTGCGCACTCACAACGGAACTCAGTATGTTTATAACATCTCTCCGGATGCAGAATTACCTGACGTAAAGCTGCCCTTCATGGAAGAGAAAAGCGATCCGGCTGAAACGCAATTAGCGGAGAAAATGGCGAAAGACCTTAAGTCACGGGGACTCTGGCGGCGCGCGGCAAAGGTATATACCGACATGTTAGACATTGCCCGTAGTTCAGCTGAAGTGTCACGTATAGCGCAGCAACGTAATGAATGTCTACGTATGGCCCGGAGATGATCAGCATGCCAAGACCAAATACACCAGAAGAGCAGGCGGCACTTATTCGGGTGATCATTGAAGAGGTGAAAATCCGTGGACGCTTAACCGTTAGCGAGGCATCACAGATGTTGTCGCTGCATCGTCAGACTGCTGAGAAGTATTTCCGCGTCGCAGCCGAACGCGGCGAACTCATTCGTTACGGTCGTCTTGGTTTGTTCAGGGATCGGAAGGCTGTGATTGATTTCGATCTCCAGCGTTTTTCATACGGATCGAGTAAACCTGTTATTGAGTTACCTGCAGATTTTCGGGGAAGTGCAGTTATGCGCCGGGTTATAGATATCGTGGGGAGGATGCCAGCATGACAACCGAAAAACGGCGGAACATGGCTTTCACTACTCGACGTTGAGCATGTCCTGCTAGTGGTAGGCGTAAGATTTAAGGATGAGTGAAGGAACCTCAACTTTACGGCTCTATCTGATTCCTTTTCATTACGCTGGCGATGTCCTCATGGTTATGCTTATCTGTAATAAGAATGATATAAATAGATTAGGTATTATCATTTGAACAGTCACGATTTTCCTTTCGCGAAGTGGGCATTGAATTAACGAGGGTATCGATATGAACACTCAACCAGCTATCGGGATTAGCGGATGCTTGACCGGAACAGCTGTGCGGTTCGACGGCGGCCATAAACGAATGGGGTTTGCGATGGATGAACTGGCTCAGTGGGTAACTTTCAAGCCTGTCTGTCCGGAGATGTCCATTGGTTTATCTGTTCCCCGCCCAGCATTGCGCCTGGTTCAAACCAATGAAGGTTATATTCGCATGCGTTTTAGTCACGAGCCTGGTGAGGATATAACTGACAAAATGACTGAATTCACAACTCCATATATCCGAGGGCTTAGCACCTTGTCTGGCTTTATTGTCTGTGCCAAATCACCGAGTTGCGGTATGGAGAGAGTGAGGTTGTATGACGAAATGGGAAATCGTGGGCGGAAAGAAGGCACGGGCCTTTTTACTGGTGCGTTAATGGAAGCATATCCGTGGTTGCCGGTTGAGGAAGATGGACGTTTGCACGATCCGGTACTGAGGGAGAATTTTGTCGAGCGCATCTTTGCTCTCAATGAACTTAACATCTTAAGGGCTAATGGCCTTACGCGTCATGGGATACTTAGTTTCCATAGTCGCTATAAGCTCCAGCTTTTGGCTCATAACCAAGCAGGCTATCGTGAAATTGGGCCTTTTGTTGCTTCGATGCATGAGTGGAATGATTTGGAAGCATTTTTTGTTCTTTACCGAGAAAAGTTAATGGCAATCCTCAAGAAGCCGTCCTCACGGAAAAACCATACCAACGTGTTGATGCACATCCAGGGATACTTCCGTAACCAGTTGAATACACGTCAGCGCGGAGAACTGCGTGACGTTATTCTCAACTATAGCAGTGGACTCTTGCCGATACTCGCTCCACTTACTTTGCTAAAGCACTATCTGGCTGAATATCCAGATCGCTATTTGCTTACTCAGAACTATTTTGACCCCTACCCGAATGATTTAGCCCTACGCCTGATGGTTAATTAGTTTTTGAATACAGCCTTTAAACTATTTAATCTCTGGATCTTTAACCCGCTCCGGCGGGTTTTTTCTTATCTATACAGTGTTGCCACTCAGATTTAGTGAATCCCTAATGCTAGGAAAAGCTCAGTGTATACAACGGCATGGCTTTGGCAAAAAGTGCTATTAACCACTTGAATATGAGATTCAATAGGTATACTGTATTAATGTACAGTATTTTGATGTAGAGGGAATTATGAAGGTAGAACTTACGATCAACAAATCAAAAGACCTGCCGCGCGGAGCCATACCCGCACTTGAGAAAGAGCTGCTTAAGCGACTTCAGAATCAATATGGAAATTGTTCTCTAGTTATCCGCACGGCTGGCGGTGATAGCTTGACAGTTTTTGGTGGCGATAAGGGCGATAAAACGAAGGTGGAGGAAATCCTCCAGGAGACCTGGGAAAGCGCTGACGACTGGTTTTATTAGTTTTTTGGGTATTACTTTATCCCGATTGCATGGGGGAGTTTAAGTGAAAGAAAAAGTAGAATTGCCCAAAAAAGGCTACGCAGTCATCAGATGTCACGATGGAGTCATCGTTGCCAGGCTGCAATCATTTCCTGAGTGTGAGCGCGCCCTGATGTATCGTCGCGGTAGCATGGTGTCTTTCATGCCTCTTCAGGATAATGAAATTATTGGTACACCTACGTTGTTTACTCAGATGCTGGAAAGGGCTGGTTATCGCGTTACTCAGAATTCTGTTACACTCCCGTCATAGGCCTGAACAACCTATACCTGCTGCGCCACAGGAGAAAAGCCCATGGCGCAAGATCAATTCAAGCAATCCCACATACTGACGTTAACTAACGCCAGCGATTTTCTTTTTACCGCATCCAGAGGTGCGTTATGAAGAAAAGCTGGTTTCAACATACCCAACTCACCACTGAGCAGGCTGACGAACTGGAAGCCCGCTATCACGCAAAGCAGATTAAGACCGAGCGTAGTCTGGATAATGACTTCGTTCATTGGACGATCAGCGCGTTCTTGCCAGAAGTATCTAAGCCTCCGCGTCAGGACAGAACCTGGCAACAACGGATCTGGAGGTGAATGTGAAAGTCTACGATATCACCCCAATGGGCAAGCCCAGGATGACTCGCGCTGATAAATGGAAAAAGCGCCCCGAGGTTCTGCGTTACCGGGCTTTCTGTGATGAAGTTCATCTGCAGGGTGTTGAGCTGCCGGAAAGCGGTTCGCATGTCACCTTCATTCTTCCTATGCCAGCGAGTTGGAGCAATAAGAAACGGACTGAGTTCAACGGTAAACCACACCAGACAAAACCTGATTTTGACAACATGATGAAAGCTCTGATGGATGCCATTTACGAAGATGACGCTCACATCTGGGATTCACGCGTCACAAAATTATGGGGAGAGAAGGGACAAATAATTATCGGAGAGATTGCAGAATGAGGGCGCTGCTGAAGCCAGTGGTTGCGCGTGAGCTTGGAATTGTGCTGCTCAAGCCGGGCAGTAAGCTGATGTCATTATTCAGTTGTGAACGTGTGCTGGTGGAAAGCCAGCCGGCAGGTATGGAACGGTTGCCTGCTGGCCGTGTTCCTGACGTTCGCCAGCCGCTTGCGTGTGACGAGTCGCTGCGACCGTTCTTCCTGGATGAAAAAGTTATTAAGGTTGCTGGTGGTTTGAGTGGCCTTGATTACTGGCTTCTGCGTTATGGCGGTAGCTGCTGCCAGTGGCCACACAGCGATTACCATTATCACGAGTTAACCACTCTGCGTCATGAACCCGGATCGGTTCTTCTGTGTGGACATTGTGATAACCATTTGCGTGACCATTACAGCGAACAACTTGCAGAGCTGGCGAGATGTAATGTTATTAGCTGGATTATCAACAGCATCATGGTGGCACTGAATCAGGATCCTTCCAGAGAACTGTCGCTGGCGGAGCTATGCTGGTGGGCGGTGCGTATGGGGGTTACCGACGCAATTCCCGAATCAGTAGCCAGTCGGGCGCTTCGTATTCCTTCGGAAGATCATCAGTCAGTCATGCATGAATGCGACGTCGAGCCGGGTGTAACCGCCACCAGCATCATTACAGCCAAAGCCAGCACAGTAACCGTGAACATGCCACCAGCGCAGGTGCCTGAGGTTAAGCCTGTAGTTGGTGTTCTGGTCGACCCTGAGTCCCCGCAAACCTATATGAAACGTCCAAAGCGTATCCGTTGGACGGCCCCCCGATATCTGGAATGGATTAAAACACAGCCCTGCGAATGCTGCGGCAAACCATCCGATGACCCACACCATTTAATTGGCTGGGGGCAGGGAGGTATGGCAACGAAGGCGCATGATATTTTCGCGATCCCTTTGTGTCGTCAGTGCCATACAGAACTACATAACGACCCGGTGAAGTTTGAGCGAAAGCATGTACCTCAGCCGGTAATGATTATCAGAGTGCTGGACCGGGCTTACGGGCTCGGTGTTCTGGCGTAAGGAGAAAAACAGGATGACACCACGTCAACGCCGCAATCATTTTGAAGCACTTGGTAAAGCAGCATCTGCGCCGCGTAAAAGTTGGCTCGGTAAATGTATCCTCCTGACGGGGATCCAGTCCGGATGGATTAAATCCCTGCTCACTACCTGGGGGGAAGGTGTGGGAGGAAAAACTGCTCCTCGTTTGCCGCGAGGACATGCGTGTTGGAATGTGCTTAAGGGACGGAACTGGTCAGATAAGGCACTCGAGCGATTCACCGTTGCGTTAAATCAGGCGAGAGAAGAGGGATTCCGTGGACAGCAGGCAATGAACAGGGCACACAGCATTCTCTGGCCCCAGTCACCCGCCAGTGTAATTGACGAGGCCCTGCATAGTGACGATGTCGATTTTGTTGAGCAATGCGTACTGCAGGCGCTGGATATAAACGATCCGGTTTATGTTGTTGGTCTTCAGTATTACACCACCCGAAAAAAAGTCTCAGACATAACCCGGGAACTGCAGGCGATTGCGCCATGGCTGACACAAGAAAAGGCCAGAGAGCGAGTGAAGTGGTGTTTACAGATTTTCAGAGCAAAGGTGTTCTTGTCAGCGAAAGCACTTTTGGAAAGCAAGGAATAATATTTTTGCTTTTTTGTGCTGTTTTTTGTGTCTGGTATTGAAAACTACCCAGAAAGTTAGATAATCCATTCATGCTTGGCAGAGCTGCGCCACGATGGCAGCGACGAAAAGCGAACAATTTGAATATAACGAGAACCCCGCCAGCGCGGGGTTTTTGCTTTCCGGCGATACGACAGGGGTATTCGCGAGGTGTATTACACCAGTACCCCTGTCATATCGCCGTGCTGAATCGTTAACTTGAAAACAAGTTCTCACAACGCTCCAGTGCTTTTTCGTTTTTAACTCAAAGGAAAAATGGTTGGGGGTAGCTGCTAAACGTAGACATCAATATTTTTAGTATTATTCCCTGCAACGTTCGAACCTGATTTGTCACTTACCGTAGGTAATGCTCCCGATACCATTTGGTTTTTTTCTGCTTCTTGTTTTTGTAATTGAGCAATTTTTGCGTATATAGACTCGATTTGCCTTTGAATCATTTCCATCTGCTGTTTAAGCAGTTTTGCCTCATCTTCGGAAGTTACTTCATTTATTTTTGAACCCATGGCGCTGAGCTCTTTTGTCAACTCACCAATTTGTTTTTTCAGGTTTTGAATTTGTTGTGAAACAGAGTTGCCAGTACTTGAAGGTGCTTGTTTTACTGTGCTTTGCAGTATGTCCTGACTCAAAGTGCTAACTGTCATACTCATGGTGGTTCCTCCGGGCTTACATTTATTACCCATTATCGTCATCTTTCGAAATTACTTTATTAGCAAAGGTTAAGTTGTGGCTTCCTGCACCACAGCATTATTTGTACCACTCTAAACTATCTGCTGAGTATCGCGGAGGAGCTTATGAAAGAAGGTTACTACTGGATTCAGCATGTCGGTGTTGTACAGGTGGCGTACTACACGAATGACACTGTTGATGATCTGGAAACGGGTAAAACAATCACAGGTGTCTGGCATCTGACCAGAGGCGATGACATTTGTCATAACGGTGAAGCAGAGGTGTTTGAAGGTCCTCTTACTCCACCTATATAAACAACCGCACTTACTTCGAGGCAGCCGCATGGTGGCCTTTTCCATTTCGGGCTCACGGGTATCACTCTCTACGTGCTTTGTTGATAAATCAAGCCCGTGAAGTCTGATCCTTTTAGAATAATAGTGCTGTTTGATTGCAGGTTTTTCTTATTGGTTCTAAAGTTATAGAGCATCTAGTAAAAGCTCTCGTTTTGACGTAATTGTGATGAATCCCCCTAAGCGGAGGGGTGAAACTGACAGTAAACAAAGTCATGGAATGACATGCTTAGTGCACACGGGTCATGGTTTGTCAGCCAAAGGTCCACCGGGAGGCACCCGGCATCACGTTAATCAAAATACTTCTTTTCAGGCCCACTCCATGGAATGGGCCTTTTTCTTGCATTTTGATAGTGTAATTCTAGCTAACGGAATGTCATCTAAGCGCGTGGCGATTCATTTCTTATCGAACTACAAGTACAGGGCAACCAGCGTGTCGGACAACGGCGGCTGCATTCGATCCTAAGAGGTAGGTTGAAATGTCTGGACGATGTGAGGCAATAATGATTAAGTCAGCATCGATTGATTTAGCGAGATTAAGTATTTGATCCTTTGGTGACCCAGCGGCTGCATGTGTTTGGGTTTTTCCCGCAGGGATTTTGAATTGCTTCACGATTTCATCCAGTTTCAATAATGCAGCGTGCTGAATGTCTTTTAATTTTGGCATTTCTGCTGAATATGCCAGACCTAAAGATGAGTAATAAGGCAATGTGGGAACTACTGTTAGAAAATGTACTTTAGCAGTATTTAATACAGAATGAGCCTGAACATAGGGGATAACTTGCCGTGTTAAGTCAGTCTCAGAAACATCAATTGGTACTAAAATAGAGTTGTACATTTTAGCCATCCTGTTTGTTTTTTGTTCGGCAGGAAGTTTAGTATCTGGGACAAAAAAAAATGTGTCTTGGCTGGCAAAACTTACGAATTGGTACCTTCATACTATTTGCGCTTTCAATCTAATGATTCTGGGGGGCAGGATTCATTATGTAGGTATTGTTCAAGTATCAGAGTTGCTTAAGACTCCACTTACTCCATCAATGTAACAACCGTATTCATTTCGAGGCTGCCGCATGGCGGCCTTTTTCATATCAGGCTCACGGGAATCATCCGCTACGTGCTTTGTTGACAAATCCAGCCCGTGAAGCCTGAACCTATTTCCCCTCATTCCTGAGAGGACTCACAGCAATTAAGAGGGGGCTAAATGTCCGATCCGATTTCCGGTACTGGGCTGGCTGGTGGTGTCCTGACGGGGGCCAGCGTCTATGGATTTCTTTCCGGAACCGATTACGGCGTGGTATTTGGCGCATTTGCCGGGGCTGTATTTTATATAGCAACGGCTGCGGACCTTAGCGCAGCACGTCGGCTGGCGTATTTTGTCGTGTCCTACATTGCCGGGATCATCTGCTCAGGGCTGGTTGGTTCAAAGCTGGCTGACTGGACTGGTTACAGTGATAAGCCTCTGGACGCTATCGGAGCCGTAATCGTTTCTGCTTTAGCTGTCAAAATCCTGACGTTTCTGAATAACCAGGATGTCGACTCGCTGGTGGCGCTGATAACGCGCCGGGGAGGTTCAGGTGGTACTAAATGACCCGTCAGCAACTGTTAACGCGCTGCTCTGCGCAGGGGTGGTAATAACCCTGATGTTCTACCGCCGGGGTGATTCCCGGCATCGTCCGTGGGTATCGCGTCTGGCATGGTTGATCACTGTGACTTACAGTGCAGTGCCACTGGCCTATCTGTGCGGCATTTACCCTCATTCTTCATGGGCCACGATTGGGGCCAACATCATTTTCCTGTCCGTGCTGGTGGCCGTCAGAGGCAACGTTGCACGTCTGGTTGATCATCTGAGGCACTAATGAATCAACAACAATTTCAGCAGGCGGCTGGTATAAGCGCCGGATTAGCTGCGCGCTGGTTTCCGCACATTGATGCAGCAATGAAGGAGTTTGGCATCACTGCGCCGCTCGATCATGCGATGTTCATCGCGCAGATGGGGCATGAGTCCGGCGGGTATGAAAAGCTGGTGGAAAGCCTGAACTACGCAGCCGATCGTCTTGTTCCCGTATTCGGCAAGCACCGTATCACGGCACAGCAGGCTGCCGCGCTCGGCAGAACGGCAACGCAATCGGCAAATCAGAAAGCGATTGCTAACCTGGTTTATGGCGGCGAGTGGGGCAAAAAGAACCTGGGCAACCAGGTTGCCGGTGACGGGTGGAAATATCGCGGGCGCGGGCTGAAGCAAATCACAGGGTTAAGCAACTATCGCAAATGCGGTCTGGCGCTAAAACTTGATCTGGTTACGCAGCCGGAATTGCTGGAACAGGACGAAAATGCAGCGCGTTCCGCAGCGTGGTTCTTTGCCACCAGCGGATGCCTTGTGTATTCCGGCGATGTGGAACGTATCACGATCATCATCAACGGCGGTAAAAACGGTCTTGATGACCGCCGTCGTCGGTTCAATCTGGCAAAAGCCGTGCTGGTGTGAGGCTGCTATGGGAATTGAAATGATTATCGGGCTGGCCGCAGCGGTGATTGCCGTTATCGCTGGTGCTTTTGGTTTCGGCCATGCGCGCGGCACCAGTAAAGCGGAAGCCAAAGCAGACAAGCAGCGCACCGAAGAGAACGCAGCGGCGACCGTTGCGGTGGCAGAACGTAAAGCTGAAGTCACTAAAGAGGCCAGTAATGCCCAGCAGACTGTTAATCACATGCCTGATGACGACGTTGATCGTGAGCTGCGCGAACAATTCTCCCGCCCCGGTGGTGGTTGATACTGCGTGCAGTTGGGTGCGCATCATCTACCTGACTGACCACGATATCGATGTGCTGGATAAGCAGACGAAGCGCGACATCCTGGCGCATAACAAATCAGTGCAGGTTAACTGCAAGAAGGAGTCTGCCCGTGAACGCAGAGAACCTAAGTGAAGCGTATTACATCAATAACGAGATAAAAGAACTACAGCGGCTGAAAGGTATACTGGAAAGTGGTGCCGGGCTTGGTGTGACAATCCAGTCCGCCTATCAAGATAATGCCTTTCTTGAGGCTATACGCCCACATGCAGTGGCCGAACTTGACCGCCGTATTGAGGGAAAGAAAGCCGTGTTGGTTAATTTGGGTATCTCCTTCTCCTGATGTCACAGGCATTTAGTGAATGCCTGTGACAAAGCTAAATGGCATCAAGCATGCGATGATGATTGGTTAATAATTGAGCTATGCATGGTATAATAAACCCCATTCATTGAAAGGTTAACCACCATGTCATTTTTCGATTATGCAATGCAGCGTGTTGGGCTTGCAGCCAATATGACTGTCATGTGCCCGATATGCGGACATAAATCCATACACTCGACCACGAAAGTACGCCAGCAACAGGCGTTACTTTGCCCTAAATGTAAATCGCTGTTTGTCATTCACAGGTAGTGGGTCGCGATACAAATAACCCTAGGCCTCGCAATAGCGGGGCTTTTTTATGCACTCAAATGACAATATTTCTCATTTTCAAAAGGTACTCCTGGCGATTCTGAACACCGAGGGGGCGAGGACACGCGGAAAACGGCTAGTTTTTTGCATTTTATGGGTTTCATCATCATCCATTTAACCTCTTGATATTTCAGTCCTGATAATTTTCAGGATGTCGAAATGCCTATTTTTTGTTCACCATCATGGATAACGAACTGAAAAATTTCCGGCTGAACATCAATCAGCTGGCAGCCATCACCGATCTGCACCGCCAGACGGTCGCGAGCAAGCTCGCAAATGTTCAGCCGGCACCAGGCAGCAATCCGAAACTCAAGCTTTATGCCGTCACCGATATTCTTCGGGAACTGCTGACGCGCTCCACAGCACCGGACCTGGTGGACGTTGACAAAATGCTTCCACCTGATCGTAAAGCGTGGTTTCAGTCTGAGCGAGAACGGCTCAAGTTTCAGCAGGAAACAGGTGAGCTTATCCCTGCATCAGAAGCGACCAGAGAGTTTTCCTCCATGGCAAAAGCAATGGTTCAGGTGCTGGAGACGTTACCCGACATTCTTGAACGAGATTGCGCAATGACGCCCTCTGCGGTTGTCAGGGTGCAGCAGGTTATTGACGATCTGCGCGATCAGATAGCCCTCAAAGTTGAGCAGGCCGACTCACCGGAACAGGAGGATACGCCAGAAGAGGAGTAAGTCATGCGACAGGCCACGGCAGCGGAAGTCAGGCGTAACGCTTCCGCCATTCTCAAAGCCCCGCGCCGTATGCCTGTGGCTGAGGCGGTTCAAAAATTTATGCGCGTACCCATGGGGGCCGGTAACTCTGTACCGTGGGACCCTGCCGTCGCCCCTTATGTGATTGAGCCGATGAACTGCCTCGCGATGCGTGAATACGATGCGGTGGTGTTTGTTGGTCCAGCCCGAACAGGGAAAACCATCGGTCTGGTCGATGGCTGGGTTGTGTACAACATCGTCTGCGACCCGTCCGATATGCTGGTCGTACAGATGACGGAAGAGAAAGCGCGTGAACACTCCAAAAAACGTCTTGCCAGAACATTTCGTGTCAGCCCGGAAGTGGCAAAGCGGCTGAGCCCGTTACGCAACGACAACAACGTGCATGACAGGACCTTCCTTGCCGGGAACTATCTGAAGATTGGCTGGCCCTCCATCAACATCATGTCCTCGTCAGATTTTAAATGTGTGGCGCTCACGGATTATGACCGCTTCCCTGAGGACATTGACGGCGAGGGTGACGGTTTTACTCTGGCCTCCAAACGTACCACGACGTTTATGTCCGCAGGGATGATCCTGGTGGAGTGTTCGCCGGGCCGGGACATCCGTGACAGCAAATGGCGCCGCAAGTCTCCCCATGAAGCGCCACCAACGACAGGCGCGCTTTCTTTGTACAACCGTGGCGATCGCCGTCGGTGGTACTGGCCGTGCCCGCATTGTGGTGAATATTTTCAGCCGGAAATGTCGGCCATGACCGGCTACCGCGAAGAGCCAGACCCGGTAATAGCTAGTGAGGCGGCCCATCTGCTTTGCCCGCATTGCAACGGCATTATCACGGCAGACAAAAAACGCGAGCTGAACGGGGTGGGAGTCTGGTTGCGTGAAGGTCAGAGTATTGACCGTGACGGCAATATTTCCGGTGAGCCACGGCGATCTCGCATTGCATCTTTCTGGATGGAAGGCCCGGCAGCCGCGTACCAGACATGGGCACAGCTGGTGTACAAACTGCTGACCGCTGAGCAGGAGTATGAAGCGACCGGCAGCGAAGAAACCCTTAAGGCGGTGATCAATACCGACTGGGGGCTGCCTTACCTGCCGCGCTCTGCCAGCGAACAGCGACGCGCCGATGCGCTGATGCTTCGCGCGGAGGATTACGGTAAACGGCTGGTCCCGCCAAAAGTACGTTTCCTGCTGGCGGCTGTGGACGTCCAGGGCGGCAAAAAGCGCCGTTTCGTCGTGCAGATTATCGGTTATGGCGAAAACGGTGAACGCTGGCTGGTGGATCGCTACAACATCCGCCAGTCGTTGCGCTGCAATGAGCATGGTGAGGCGGAGCCGATCCACCCCGGCGCGTATCCGGAGGACTGGCAGCTGCTGGTCTCCGATGTGCTGGAAAAAACCTATGCGCTTCAGTCTGACCCGACGCGGCGTATGCCGGTGCTGGCCATGGCCGTCGACAGCGGCGGTGAGGAAGGCGTGACCGATAACGCCTATAAATTCTGGCGCCAGTGCCGCCGGGATGGCCTGGGTAAACGTGTTTACCTGGTCAAAGGCGACAGCACAAAGCGCCAGAAAATCATCACTAAAACCCATCCAAATAATACCGAACGCAGCGACCGTCGCGCCGATGCGCGTGGCGAAGTGCCGGTGTATCTGCTGCAGACCGACCTGCTCAAGGATCAGCTCAGCAACAATCTGGACCGTGAGACCCCCGGTGCGAGCTATATCCATTTTCCCGACTGGCTGGGGGAATGGTTCTACGAGGAACTGACCTACGAAGAGCGCGGCGTGGACGGCAAATGGCGCAAGCCTGGCAAGGGCGCCAACGAAGCCTTTGACCTGTTCTGCTATGCCCACGCCGTTGCGGTTCTGCGCGGCTACGAAAAAATTCGTGACTGGGAAAAACCCCCTGCATGGGCTGAGCCGCAGGATCTCAACCCAAATATTCATGAAGGGGAACGCCCCCGGGAGATAACTGTGAAAAAAACAAAACCCGTTCAGTCGCCTGTCCAGGCTGAACCTGAAAAGGGCGCCGGACTGTCCGGCAGCTGGCTGGGATCTTCCGGTAAGGGAGGCTGGCTGTGACGAAAGACGACATCTGGAGAACGCTGCTGATGGTGCGCCAGGCCTACCAGGATTCGCTGGACGGCAAGAGTATCTCCTTCACCGGCGTAAATGGCCGCGCCATTACCAACCACGACCCGAAAGCGCTGCGCGACGAGCTTGAATACTGGGAGCGTCGCTGGCGGGCGGTCAACAGCCGTGGTGGTTCGTACAAACTCGCTAACTTTCTGTAAGGCGTTCTATGGGCATTCTTGAAAGAACACTGGGGGCTATTTCCCCCGGGTGGGCAGCGGCGCGCGCGCGGGACAGACTCCGGCTTAATGCGTATGAAGCGGCCAACCCGTCACGGCTGCACAAGGCCAAAAAGCAAAGCCAGTCTGCGGACACCTCGGTATTTGCAGCAGGCCAGTCCCTGCGGGAACAGGCCCGCTGGCTCGATGAAAACCATGACCTCGTGATCGGCCTGTTTGACAAAATGGAAGACCGGGTAATTGGTGCCCACGGCATCCATGTTGAGCCTCAGCCACTCGATCTGGAGGGCAATCTCCATTCCGATTTTGCCGGGCAGCTTTCGGCACTCTGGGCGGAATGGTCGGTTCGTCCGGAAGTGACCGGGATGTTTACCCGTCCGGAAGCCGAGCGGCTTTTGTTACGTTCAGCACTGCGTGATGGTGAAGTGTTTACACAGATGGTACGGGGAAATGTAGCCGGTTTGCAGCATTCAACCCAGGTACCGTTTTCTCTAGAACTGCTGGAGGCGGATTTTGTTCCGTTTAACCTGAACAGTACCTCCGGGCAGCAGATCCGCCAGGGGATTATTGTCAATGCCTGGGGACGACCGACGGGCTACAGAGTTTATAAGAACCATCCTGCCAGTTTTGCGGGACTCAATGCTGATTTAAAAACTGTTTCGGCTGACAGCATGCTGCACCTGGCTATGCGTAAACGGCTTCACCAGTTAAGGGGGATCAGCCTCATCCATGGTGTGATCACCCGGCTCTCCGATATTAAGGATTATGAAGAGAGTGAGCGCGTGGCGGCACGTATTGCGGCGGCGCTGGGTTTCTATATCAAACGTGGGGATGCTCAGTCTCTTGATACAGAAACCGAGTTTTCAACACCGGGTGGACAGCGCCATTACGATATTGCGCCGGGGATGATTTATGACGAGCTAAAGCCAGGCGAGGATCTGGGCATGGTGGAGTCGAATCGCCCGAATGTTCATCTGT